>NZ_OY761553.1:3363333-3691666 GCF_963664735.1 uncultured Cohaesibacter sp.
AATCGTTCAGTGATGCTTACATCTGATTAAACCAATGCGGATTATAAAGCTTGATCTGCTGACCCACACGGCTCGTGCAGAGCGAGCAAGATGATGGAAAATTTTATTCATGACAGAACAGTCTTCTAACAATTCGGCTTTTCCCGGCTGGCGCGGAACCACCATTCTGACCGTTCGCAAGGGCGGCAAGGTTGTTGTCGCAGGCGACGGACAGGTTAGCCTTGGACAGACAGTTATCAAAGGCAATGCCCGCAAGGTGCGCCCTTTGGGCAAGGGCAATGTGATATCCGGTTTTGCTGGTGCAACAGCTGATGCCTTCACGCTGTTTGAACGCCTTGAAGCAAAGCTTGAGCAATATCCCGACCAGTTGACCCGGGCCTGCGTGGATATGGCCAAGGATTGGCGTACAGACCGCTATTTGCGCCGTCTGGAGGCCATGATGATTGTTGCCGACAAGGATGTATCCCTCGTCTTGACGGGCACCGGTGATGTGCTGGAACCGGAAAACGGGGTAACCGCCATTGGCTCAGGTGGCAACTATGCGCTTGCTGCAGCGCGTGCCCTGATGGACACGGACATGGACGCCGAGGCTATTGCCCGCAAGGCCATGGCTATCGCCGCAGAGATTTGCATTTACACCAATGACAACCTCACAATCGAAATACTCGATGCCAGCAAGTAGGCATCTTTCTTGACCAAAGGCTGCTTTGAGCAGAGCTTTTCCAATATGCTCAAAATGAGGTAACCGGTGGTGCAAGAAAATTCAGGTCTGACGACAGTCAGCACCTCCCAGGAGATACAAGTATGACCGATTTTTCCCCTCGCGAAATTGTTTCCGAGCTGGATCGCTTTATCGTAGGCCAGAAGGACGCTAAACGAGCAGTAGCGATTGCTCTTCGAAACCGTTGGCGTCGGCAACAATTGGATGATGACCTCAGAGAAGAGGTATTGCCCAAGAATATCCTTATGATCGGACCAACAGGCGTGGGCAAAACCGAGATTTCCCGTCGCTTGGCCAAACTGGCCAATGCACCTTTCATAAAGATTGAAGCAACCAAATTTACTGAAGTCGGTTACGTCGGCCGCGACGTCGATCAGATCGTGCGTGATCTCATAGAAAGCGGTATTTCGCTTACGCGGGAAAAGAGACGCAAGGACGTGCAAGCCAAGGCGCATAGCGCCGCTGAGGAGCGCGTTTTGGATGCTCTGGTGGGGCCGGGGGCCGGTCCCTCGACGCGGGACAGTTTCCGCAAGAAACTGCGCGATGGTTTGCTCGACGAGAAAGAAATCGATATCGAAGTCAAGGACAACAGCTCTCCAATGTCCTCCTTTGAGATCCCCGGCATGCCCGGTGGTTCCATGGGAGTGATGAATCTTTCCGATATGTTCGGCAAAGCATTCGGTGGTCGCACCAAGCAACGCAAGATCAACGTCAAGGATTCCTACGAGTTGCTGATCACTGAAGAGTCCGACAAGCTTCTGGACGAAGATAAAATAATTTCGGAAGCGATATCATTGGTGGAAAATAGCGGTATCGTCTTCCTTGATGAAATAGACAAGATCTGCGCGCGCGAGGGCAGGGGCGGTGCTGATGTCTCCCGCGAAGGTGTTCAGCGCGACCTGCTACCTCTCATTGAAGGCACCACGGTTACCACCAAATATGGACCGGTAAAGACGGATCATATCCTGTTTATCGCGTCTGGCGCCTTTCATGTGTCAAAGCCTTCGGACCTGCTGCCGGAGCTTCAGGGCCGTTTGCCGATCCGTGTTGAACTAAGAGCCCTCACAAGGGAAGATTTCGAGGCAATCCTTACCGATACGGAAGCCAATTTGCCGAAACAGTATTCTGCCTTGTTGGCCACGGAAGATGTTACGCTCTCCTTTACCGAAGACGCGATTGAATCAATCGCCGATATTGCAGTTGAGCTGAACAGCACGGTCGAGAATATCGGGGCGCGGCGTCTGCAAACCGTGATGGAGAAAATCCTGGAAGATATTTCTTTCGAAGCCCCTGATCGAGGCGGCGACTCCATCGAAATAACCGGTGCCTTCGTGCGTGAGCATGTTGGTGAGTTGGCAAAGAATACCGATCTCAGCCGTTATATCCTGTAACGGCATCGAAAAGGTAAAAGCCAGATAGAACAAAAGGGCGCTCCATCGATTGGAGTGCCCTTTTTTAGAAATATAGCCGTAAGAAAAACTTATGCTCAGGTCTGATCCCTGAAATCCGGCGTTCCCATGCCTCGACCCCGAGAAGAAGCCGATCGTACCTGAAGGATCAAGGCTTCCAGACTTTCCTTTGAAATCTGATCGATCCGCTCGGCTAACAAATTGGCCAATTCCGTCGCACGAGGATCAAGACCGGCTGTCCGTATGGTTGGATTCGGATCCGAAATTTCAGCCAATCTTTGCAGTTCTTCTGCTTCATCCCAGATCACATTGAAATAGGCTATAATGCGCTGTATCAGAAACCAGGTCGGTTTGCCTCTTTTGCCATGCTCAAGTGCTGATAAATATGCGCTGGATACATCCAAACGATCCGCCATTTCCTTGAGCGTTATTTTTCGCTCCTTGCGCATACGCCGCAATTTTGCACCGAATGGTGTCATGGCTCAGATCCTTGTTGTTTTCAGATAAATGAGAAACTTGATGCCATCGCCTAACGGATTTTGTTACGCCGTCTCAAGCGAATATGCAAGGCACCAGACCCTCCCAGTGTGGGGTGTGCTTCTTCAAATCCGACAATGATGCTGCGGATATCTGGCTCAGACAACCATTTGGGAACAACTCGTCGCAGCACACCTTTTTCCTTGCCGATGGAATAGGTCTCTCGCTCGCCACGGCTACCCTTGCCTGTAATGACGAGGACATGCTTATGGTTCTGTTGATGGCAGCTTTTGAGGAATCCGAAAAGAGCCGAGTGTGCTTCTCTCTGGGTCATGCCATGCAGATCGAGCCTTGCATCAATAGCCAAAACCCCGCGCACAATACGCTTCTTTTCTTTCCTATCTATGCCGGTCAATGGCAGCAGGCTATTTGAGGTAGGAATAGCATTATTTCCGCGAATACCCGCTTCCTTGAGCGCGTTCAATTCGGCTGCGCTGGCGCGGCGCTGTACCGGATGTTTCGCATCCGGTTGATTATCGAGATTAAGCTGCTTCTTGGTATCAAGCGCCTCGATCAGAGCTTTTAGCTCGGCGGAACGGCCCTCAAGTGGCTCAACCGTAGCGGCCACTTTCTGCCAAAGCCTGATATCCTTGCGACTGAGGGAAGGTTTACGCGCCATTCTTTCCTCCTCTCACTCATTCATCATGGTTGGGCTGCTCTGGCCAGTTTGGCATAAGGCAAATAAAAGTTGTCTCTTGCTGAAGCTTTCCTGCGATAAGGCCAGCTTCTTTTCCGGTTCCTACAAACAGGTCGCCGCGGGCAGCTCCCTTGATCGCTGATCCCGTATCATGGGCAAAGACCATTTGCCTGAAGGGTTTATCCTCTCCGCTCTCATCAGGCAAGGTGGTTTCCAGCCAAAAAGGCAAACCAAATGTGTGCAAATGCCGGTCAACCGCAATGCTGCGCATTGGCATCAAAGGAATTTTAGCCGCTGCGGAAGGACCAAAATTCCAATCCTGCGCACCCTCGACTGCCTTGAAATAGATGTAAGATGGATTTTCGCCAAGCAATTGATAGCCATCAGGACCAAGGTGCCTGATATAGTCAATCAGGCCATCCATCGTAATGGTTTCGGCGGTAAAGACCTGACTTTGGATGAGCAATTTGCCCAAGGAGCGATAGGGATGGCCAGACTTGCCATCAAAGGCAATGCGCAAGCGCCGCCCTTGTCCCAGATCTATGGTCGCCGATCCCTGAATATGAATGATAAACGCTTCAAGCGGGTCCCTGAGCCAGACAAGCTCCAGCTCCTTGCCATCAAGAGCCCCGGTCATCACTTCTGCGCGGCTGAAGTGATAGGTGTAGCCCTCATCCGTTTTCCGCGCAAAACTCGTCTCTGAAGTAAAGCCGGCCTCGTGGGCTTGTTCGGCGCTCAGGGGAACCAAATCATCTGGTCTTTTGTGAATGGGAAAGCGAAATTCTTCATCCCGCGCCAGCCTCCCCTGGAATTCTGGCTCATAATAACCGGTTAGCAATCCTCGGCCGGAAAGGGGACGGGGAATAAAATGGGCTTCAAAGAAAAGACGGGCGCTTTCCTGATCGATAGCATCTTCAAGAAAGAGGGCCTTTTTACCCAGAGCAACAAGAGCCTCGGCCTTGGCGCTGCCAAATCTAGACGTTGGCAGGTTTTTGAGCAAATGGCGTGCCTGATTACAAAAGGCGGCAAAAGCCGCCTTGTGATCGTGCTCATACCATCCGGCAAGGTCTGAAAAAGACTGTTTTTCTCGCCCTGCCATCAATGCCAAGCTCCTTGGAATTATGCACCGTCTCAATCGGTCCGTTTTGTTTATTGGGCCGATTCGGTGCCAACAAGTTTCCAGTTCGGATTGCGGCTGGTTACATCGCGACTGAAGGTCCAGATATCGGTTACCTCTTCTACGGCATTCGGATCCCCTTCGATCACATGACCGACATCATCCTTGGTGCAGGAAGTGATGGAAGAAACGAACCGCACCGTAATTTGTGCTTCATTGCCAGCAATCTCGGCTTCAACAATAGAGCATTTGTTGATACCGATGAAGGTGAAATCAACCCGCAGCTTATTGGCTTCTCGTTGATCCAGCGCTGAGGTAAAGCCAGCAAACACGTCGGCTGCAAGCAGCTTTTTGAGTGTTTTTCGATCTCCCTCGGCATAAGCAGTCACGATCATCTCATAAGCGATCTTGGCACCGGAGACAAAGCTGTCAGGGTCAAAGCTCCTGTCCATGACCATAAGCTGAGAAAGCGCAGCATTCAGAGACGATCCCTCAGGGGCAATCTTTTCGATGCGCCTGGTCTTTTCTTCAGCTGCTTCTTTTTCATTTTCCACCCGCTCAGGCAGGGCAATGACATTGTCCCCAACGTCATCAGCAGGTGGAGCCGTTTTCTCACCCGTATTTTCATGATCCGAAAACGGATCAAAAGGATCTGCTTCGTTGCCTGTTCTCGTGCCTAAAACATCTTTCAATCGCCAAAACAAGACGACAGCGATGATAAGAAAAACGACTGATGTTAAATCGAATCCGAGGAATTGGGACATTTAGCTCGCCTTGACCAAGTTGATTTTTACAAAAAAGCACTGAAACTTTCACTTTTCTTTCTATATTTAGGGGAGGGCTCCTTGCAAATCCATAATGGATAACGAAAGGAGCATAAAAAACACAGACTTTTGAGGAGAACGCTTAATTGACGCACAAATCTCTCTTTCCATTCATTCCTTTTCTGCTGCTGGCAGTGCCGATTTTGGAAATTGGTGTGTTCATCATCGTCGGTGGACAAATTGGCGTTCTCAACACCCTGCTTGGTATTCTTTTGACGGCAGTCATCGGCACCATTCTTTTGCGGCACCAAGGCTTTGCTCTTGTCGGGCAAGCACAGCAGCAAATGAACCAGGGGAAAATTCCCGGTAAGGAACTGGCCCATGGGGTCATGTTGCTGGCTGCGGGGCTGTTGTTATTGACGCCCGGATTCGTCACCGACACTTTCGGATTTCTGCTTCTTGTACCCGCAATCAGAGACGGCATTTTCCATTTTTTCAAAAGCCGCATCACGATGACCGGGATGGGAGGGCAATCCTTCGGATCCGGCTCGACCTATTATCAGAGCTATAACTATCAGAATTATGAATCATCAAACGGCTCAAATACATCTCGCCCGACCAACGATGATATCATTGATCTGGATGATGACGAGTTTAGCGAAGTAAAGGAACGAGGCTCTATTGAAAATCAGCAATCGCCACACTCTCCCTGGAATAAATAAGCATGGCTTTGTGGCTGCATACATGACGGTATCATGAAATTGCTTCATAATTTCTGGGCAAAGCCTGCAAATACGATGAGAGGTCCGGGGTTCGCCTTGTTTCAGACGACCCATCATGCTACAGCGGTTCTCAGACATAAGGATTACCAAACAGGACCCTGCTGAAGCGCCTAAGTTAGCTTAGGGAGGTGATCGGGTAGCACAAACCTGATCTCGAAAATTTTCAGGCTGCAAGGTGAAGAGGTCCAATTGCAATCCGGATTTGTTCAACCGAAATAACAGGAAACAGTTTTATGAGCGACGCACAAGAAAATGGCGCAGCTGAAGGCGGTGAACTCAAACTGCCAGGCCTTAGAATTCTAGCCCAATATATCAAGGATCTTTCTTTCGAAAATCCAAATGCTCCAGATTCTCTGCGTCCTCGCGAGAAAGCTCCGGAGATCAACGTTCAGATCAACGTCAACGCTACGCCTCTTTCTGAAACCGAATTCGAAGCAGAGCTGACTTTAAACGCAAGCGCTACCAGCGACGACACAACAATGTTCAATGTCGAGCTTCTTTATGCCGGCATTTTCTCCATTTCAAATGTGGCGCAGGAACAGCTGCATCCGTTTGTCATGATCGAATGCCCACGCATGCTCTTCCCGTTTGCTCGTCAGATTATCTCTGATGCCACAGCTCGCGGCGGTTTCCCTCCGCTGAATGTAGATCCAATCGATTTCGCTCAGCTTTATCGCCAGCGCATGATGGAACTGGCAGCACAGCAGCAGAAAGACCAGCCTACCCAATAAGGCGGTTTTTCCTATCAAACAAAAAGCCGATCGGATCATCCGGTCGGCTTTTTTATTGTCGATTTTTATAAAAGGCTAATTTCGTTTCACGTGAATCCAAAAGGGTTCGGCACACTATGCCTCTGTAGTCTCCGGATCGGTTGCCTGAGGCATATATTTAGCCCAGATGGCATCTCCCTTTATATCGCCAAGAAAAGCACTGTGCGCTTCGATTTCTGCCTCACTGAGCCGTGACGGAAGAGGGCAGGGCCGCTGTTTGGCAGGCTTTCGCTCTCTTGGCGCGCCATCAGCATAGCTTCCTTCTTCCTGCTGTTCGCTGGAAAGCATGAAGCTGGTCTGGCGTCCGCCAATCAGCTCCAGATATACATCTGCAAGAATTTCACTATCGAGCAAGGCTCCATGCAAAGTACGCTTGGAGTTGTCTATGCCAAATCGACTGCAGAGCACATCAAGGTTATTGGGACCGGCTGGGAATTTTTGGCGTGCCATCGCCAGAGTGTCGATCACAAGGCTATTATCGATTTTCGGGAATCCGGCTTTATCCAGCTCCCAATTGAGAAATTTCACGTCAAAACTCGCATTATGAGCGATCAAGACCGTGTCTCTGATGAAATCGTGAAAATCCTTGGCGATTTCTGCAAATTTCGGTTTATCAGACAAGAATTCTTCAGAAAGCCCATGCACGCGAAAAGCCTCTTCAGGCATATCACGTTCAGGGTTGATATAGACGTGAAATGTATTTTCCGTCGGCAAATGGTTGATCAGCTCAACGCAGCCAATTTCCACGATCCTGTCGCCTGTCATCACATCCAGACCGGTCGTTTCGGTATCGAATACTATTTCCCTAAGCGCCATTTCCAGCTCTCTTTCAAATCAAATCAGTCCGCCGACTATGATCTATTCTGGCGATTGAGAAAAGCGGCTTTTGACATCTTTTAAAACCACATCTACCTGTTGCTCAGCAGCTTCCAACCCTTTGCCCGTGTCTATGACATAATCGGCCCGCCGACGTTTTTCTTCATCGGGCATCTGTTTGGCCTTGATGGCTTCAAACTTTTCTTCCGTCATTCCGGCTCGTTCCAGAACTCTTGTGCGCTGAATATCCTCATCGGCAGAGACGACGACAATCACATCAACGCGATTCTCGGCGTTGGTCTCGAACAGGAGCGGAATATCGAGAATGACAATATCTGCACCCTCAGCCTGAGCCTTTTCAAAAAACTGCTTTTCTCTCTTGCGAACCAGCGGATGAATGATCGATTCCAGACGTCGCATTGCTTCTGGTTTGCCAATCACATGTTTGGATAGTTCTTTGCGATCAACCCCTGAAGCATTCGTCGTGCCGGGAAATTCGGCTTCGATCAATGGTACGGCCTCACCGCGATAAAGCTCATGCACTGTGGCATCGGCATCATGAAGGGGGCAACCACGCTCGACAAACATCTGGCCTGTTGTTGATTTGCCCATGCCAATAGAACCGGTGAGGCCGATCGTGATCATGATCCGCTCCTAGAGTTGCTTCAAAACGTCATTGCGCAGTGCGTCAGTGACAACAGGTCTTGTGCCAAACCAATGTTCAAAGCCCGGGACCGCCTGATGCAACAGCATGCCCAACCCGTCTACCACCGGATTGCCTCTCAACCTTGCCGCTCTCAAAATGTCAGTTTCGAGCGGATTATAGACAATGTCTGTGACCAACGCCGTTTTTGGTAATGGATCAAGGGAGATATCGAGCGCTGGCTGGCCAATCATACCCAAGCTTGAGGTATTCACGAGCAAATCCACTTCGGCCAATTGTTCAGATCGTTGATCCCAGCTGGTTACGGTCACCCGATCTCCAAAACCCAAATCAGAAAACAATCGAATGAGGGTTTCTGCCTTTTCTATTGTTCGATTCGCTATCGTAACGGTGTTAAAGCCTCGTTCGAGCAATCCGTTTATTACAGGTCTTGCGGCCCCACCCGCACCAAGCACCAACGCGTTGCCGCCTTTTTTGGCATCCCAGCCCGCCTGCAGCTGATCCAGATTGGCAAGAAAGCCATAACCATCGGTGTTTTCCGCGTGCAATGCTCCACCCTCAAACCACAAGGTGTTCGCTGCCTGAAGTCTTTTAGCACCCGGATGGATGACATCGACAAATTCCAGAACCGCCTGTTTGTGGGGTATGGTGACATTACCACCAACAAAGCCCTTGTCTTGCATCTCCTTGATAAAGCGACCCAGATCTTCAGGTGCAACAGCAATCTTTTCGTAAGAGCCATTGAGATCGTAATGTCTCAGCCAATGGCCATGAATGACCGGTGATTTGGATTGTTCAATAGGCCAGCCAATTACAAAGGCCTTGGGCAATTTCGTGGATATTTCTTGCATTCTATAATTCCAAACCCTGTGATTGGCGCAAATAACTCAACAGTGGCAGCAATGGCAGCCCGAGGATGGTGAAATAGTCTCCATCGATTTTTTCAAACAATTGCACACCCAGACCTTCCAACTGGTAGCAGCCAACGCTGGATCTGACTTGTTCGCCAACGCGCGCCATATAATGACCGACTTCTTCCGGGCTTAAGGGCCTCATGGTGAGGGTCGCTGTAGAGACGTGGCTCCATAGGATTTCCCCATCCTTTGCACAGGCGACAGCTGAATGGAGTTGATGGCTTTGTCCCGCAAGATCCATTAGTTGGCGCCGCGCAGCGGCTTCGTCTTCAGGTTTGTTGAACCGTTTATCCCCAAAGCCCAAAGTCTGGTCGGCACCAATAACCAGTGCACCGGGATTGCGACTGGAAACATCTGTTGCTTTAACCTGAGCGAGCAGGCTTGCGATATCGGCTGGCGGTGCGCCTGCCTCCACCAAAGGCTGTTCTGCGGCGCGTTCGTCGACATCGGCTGCGAAGGTTTCAAACGTTAGGCCAGCGTTGGACAAAAGCAAGGCTCTTGCCTGACTTTTGGAAGCAAGAATCAATGGGGTCATTAAATTCATCCATACAGTGAAAAGCTGCCTCGTTGTTTAGAACAATGGCACAGGGAACAAAACGGGTCTTGTTGCGTTTTTCCATATCCTTGTGTTTGCACGCCTAAAAATAACAGAAATCCGCCAATTTCGTCATCTTATTGTCTTAATAAAACATTAATGAAGGCGCGCGCGGGTGATTCTTCCCCAGGGGCTGTGCGTAAAAGGGGATAATCAAGCCAGTTTCTCAACACTGGCATTTTCATGCCCGTTAACCATTTATTAATCCCCAAGCTGATTTGCGCAAGGTTCGATTTGTTAACACTCTGTTTACTTAGGTTAACAAACAGTTAATACACAATTTGTTAAAAATTGGTCACTCATTATCTCCAGATAATACCCAAAATTGCTCACAGCATTCTCGGCAGATTTTAGCCGTAGATGAGAGTTGTCCCCGATAATCTGAAAATAGCCTATGCAAATAGACTCTGTTGAAACGCAGTTATTCAGGAGTCATTGTGGGGAAGTTGTGCGCGAAAAATAACTCCCACAATCCACGGTCTAAAAGAAGAAACAGAATCTAAATATTTAATATTTTATTAGGAAGTTTGTTGGGAATCGTGCTCAATTCAATTCACAAACGGGGAGATAAAATTCGTGATCAATCGACGCTTGATGAATGTGCTTAATGGCCAAACCGAGAAGGTACCTCCGATCTGGCTCATGAGGCAGGCGGGAAGATATCTTCCTGAATATCGTGCCACCAGAGCTGAAGCAGGAAGCTTTCTCTCGCTTTGCTACAATCCTGATTTGGCTACCGAAGTCACATTACAGCCCATCCGTCGATTTGGTTTTGATGCAGCTATTCTGTTTTCCGATATCCTTGTTATCCCTGATGCACTTGGGCGTTCAGTAAGGTTTGTGCAAGGGGAAGGTCCTCAACTGGATCCCATCACTCCTGACGAAATCAAGGATCTTGATGCTTCTATCGTTTTGGAAAAGCTTTCTCCGGTTTTCCAGGCTGTCGAGAAGATCAGGGATGGGCTACCGGAAGAGACCTCTTTTCTGGGCTTCTGCGGTGCTCCATGGACTGTTGCCACTTATATGATTGCCGGTCACGGCACTCCGGATCAGGCTCCTGCCCGTTTGTTTGCACGTACGCATCCAGAAGCTTTTCATGCGTTGATTGATGTTCTGGTCAAAGCGTCCATTCGCTATCTGGTCAAGCAATTGCAATCGGGGGCTGATGCAGTTCAGATATTTGATAGTTGGGCAGGTGTTCTGGACGATGCGCTCTATCTTTCTGCTTCTCGTGATCCGATTGCCAAAATTGTGGCCGGCGTGAGAGCTCAAGTTCCGGACGCCAAGATTATCGGTTTTCCAAAAGGGGCTGGCGTACGGCTCATCGATTTTGTCGAGGCAACCGGTGTGAATGCGATCGGGCTGGATTGGACCATTCCGCTTGATTGGGCGCGTGATAATTTGCAGGCAAAGGTCGCACTTCAGGGTAATCTTGATCCTACATTGCTTATGGCTGACGAGCGTCATCTGGATGAAGCTATTGATCGGATCATGGCTTCCTGGAGCAATGGGCCTTTCATCTTCAATCTTGGTCACGGTATTTCCCCACAGGGAGATATCGATTTGGTGCATCGTTTGATTAAACGTGTTCGTTCATATGCCTAGTAGGGGCCTTTTTGCCAAACTGGCTAATTCGCTCGTGACGAAGACAATTGAGGACTGATATGGAATTTCTGGAATTTCTGCCCTACGAATGGACCAAGGCACTACACATCATTTCCGTTATCACATGGATGGCCGGTATTTTCTATCTGCCGCGCTTGTTCGTTTATCATGCAATGGCTGAGGTTGGGACTGATAAATCTGAAACATTCAAGATCATGGAACGCAAGCTTCTGAAGGGCATCATGAATCCTTCTCTCATTGCTTCCTGGATATTCGGGTTGTGGCTCGCCTTTGGTCATGGCATCTGGGCAGCTGACGCAATTTGGCTGCATATCAAGTTTCTTCTTGTATTCCTGATGACCGGATACCATATGGTCTGTGCAAGATATGTGCGGATTTTTGCTGCCGATGCGAATCAGAAATCCCACGTCTTTTATCGCTATTTCAACGAAATTCCGACAGTTCTTATGTTGGCTATCGTGATACTTGCTGTCGTTAAGCCTTTTTAATGATAGCTGATTCAGAAATTCAGACTAGTAATTGGTCTGAATTTCAGCCTTTCTGACGGTGAAGCCCTATAATTTTGTATAATAGGGCTTGTCCAGCCTATACGAAGCAGCTATGTTCCGCGAAATCGTTCTGAACGATTGATTTCTTGAAGGCGTTTTTCTTACCTTTGCTTTCAAGGACAAACAAAGCGCAATAACAGAACACAGCACTTTGTATCTTCCTACCTTATTCCCTTGGTTGCTTATCCCTTACATGAGAGTTTCGCTATGCGCGAAATGAAACTAAAAGAACTTAAACAAAAATCTCCAACAGAGCTTCTGAATTTTGCTGAAGAGCTCGAGGTCGAAAATGCCAGTACGCTGCGAAAGCAGGAGCTGCTTTTTGCGATCCTCAAACAGCTTGCAGATCAAGAAATCGATATTATCGGCGAAGGTGTCGTCGAGGTACTTCAAGATGGTTTCGGTTTTCTGCGTTCTCCAGATGCAAACTATTTGCCTGGTCCTGACGATATCTATATTTCACCTTCTCAGATCCGGCGCTTCTCTTTGCGCACGGGTGATACGGTGGAAGGACATATTCGTAGTCCAAAGGAAGGCGAACGCTATTTTGCCCTTCTTAAAGTGAACAGCGTCAATTTCGAAGATCCGGAAAAGACACGTCATAAAGTTCATTTTGATAACCTTACGCCGTTGCATCCGGACGAAAGATTTCAGCTGGAATCCACTGATCCTACTGGCAAAGACATGTCCAGTCGTGTAATTGATCTGGTGGCTCCGCTCGGTAAAGGCCAGCGTGCCTTGATCGTTGCTCCGCCGCGTACTGGTAAAACCGTTCTTTTGCAGAATATCGCAAAATCGATCACGGCCAATCATCCTGATAGCTGTCTAATTGTCTTGCTTATCGACGAGCGCCCTGAAGAGGTGACCGATATGAAGCGGACGGTAAATGGCGAAGTTGTCTCCTCCACCTTTGATGAACCGGCGTCTCGCCATGTTCAGGTTGCCGAGATGGTTATCGAAAAAGCCAAGCGTCTGGTCGAACATGGTCGTGACGTGGTTATTCTGCTCGATTCCATCACGCGTCTTGGTCGCGCTTACAACACGGTTATTCCTTCCTCTGGTAAGGTTCTGACCGGTGGTGTGGATGCCAATGCGTTGCAGCGTCCAAAACGTTTCTTCGGTGCTGCTCGTAACATCGAGGAAGGTGGATCCCTGACGATTATTGCGACCGCTCTGATCGATACGGGTAGCCGCATGGATGAGGTCATCTTCGAAGAATTCAAGGGCACGGGTAACGCCGAAATTGTTCTTGATCGCAAGGTTTCTGACAAACGTATCTTCCCTGCTATGGATATCCTCAAATCGGGTACTCGTAAGGAAGAGCTTATGGTCGACAAGAAAGAGCTGCAGAAGGTCTTCGTTTTGCGTCGTATTCTTGGTGCCATGAGCAATGTTGATGCCATTGAATTCCTGCTCGACAAGTTGCGTGCAACAAAGAGCAATGCTGAATTCTTTGACAATATGAATACCTGATCGGTTGCATTGCCTTGCAGATTGGGCTTGCCCAATAGCGAACAAAAGAATAGAAAGCCGTCTGACAGTTGTCGGGCGGCTTTTGTTTTTCACGATCTTCCAAGTAGATTGCTGTAAATCTGTTCGACTGAATTGCTGCTTGCTTTAGTCACTCGGGGCGAGCCGGATTTATCCGGAAAATTGGATTTTTCATAGCCATATCAATGTCACCAAGCGTTGGTTTCGCGGCTATGGATTCGGTTCAGAAACAATCAATACCGAAATTTTTCTAGTTTGCAGCTCTAACCGAAGAGCTCACAGAGATTGGACTCATGACGCGAGATACCATATTTGCCCTTTCCAGCGGCGCTGTTCCTGCTGGTGTTGCTGTGATTCGTTTGTCGGGTCCGAAGGCGCGTAGCGTCATGAACAGGTTGATTGATAACGAGCCAAAACCTCGTTTTGCGGCTTTGCGCGATTTGAAAGATCCTGAGAGTGGAGATGTCATCGATCAGGCGCTGGTCATCTATTTTCCCGACACAAGCTCCTTCACGGGAGAGGAGTCTGTGGAATTTCATCTTCATGGCGGCCGGGCAGTGGTCAAGGCCATGCTGAAGTTGTTGGGTGGGATAGATGGGTGCAGGCCTGCCGAGGCAGGAGAATTTACGCGCCGGGCTTTTGAAAATGGCAAATATGATTTAACTGCGGTTGAAGGGCTGGCTGATCTTATTCACGCTGAAACCGAGAATCAGCGCAAGCAAGCAATCAGACAAGCGAGCGGAGCGCACAAGAGTGTCATTGATGCTTGGCGCCAGACACTGTTGCAGGCGCGTAGCATGATTGAGGCTGAGCTGGATTTCTCAGATGAGGAAGACATTCCAGGGGCGATCTCAGATGTGATCTGGCCCAGTCTTGTTGAGCTGAAGGCAGATATAGAGAAACATCTGTCAAAAGCAGATCACGGTGAGCGCTTGAGAAATGGTTTGACGGTTGTTTTGGCAGGACATCCCAACGCGGGTAAATCTTCCTTGTTGAACTGGTTTGCCAAAAGAGATGTGGCGATCGTGACTGAGGAAGCGGGAACAACGAGAGATCTTCTCGAGCTTCATCTCGATATTGAAGGCTACCCGGTGACCATGATCGATACGGCCGGTTTGAGAGAGTCTGACAATATTGTGGAGCGGGAAGGGATTCGTCGCGCTTTGGAAAAAAGTGACAATGCTGATCTGTTGATCGAGGTTGTGGATGGTACTCATCCTGAAGAGCGTGTTCACCTTTGCAGTCAGTCCCGGCGTTTGGTGCTGTTCAATAAGCAGGATCAAATCGAATCGGTTCCGTTTTATACGGATAATGACGAATCGTTAAAGGAAATGGTCTTTTCTGCGTCTGTTAAGACCGGAAAAGGGATGGATTCCTTTTATGATTCGTTTGTGAAACAAATAGAATTGTTGTTTGAAGGGGCTGAAGACGCGCTTGTCACACGTGAGCGACATAGAAATTATCTTACTGCTTGTGTGGATAGCGTTAATAAATCCCTTACATATACAGAATTACCGATAGAAATTCGTTCCGAATTCCTGCGTCAGGCTGGGGATGAATTGGGGAAAATAACTGGAAGAATCGATGTAGAAGAAATGCTCGGCGTCATTTTTTCACAGTTCTGTGTGGGTAAATAGTGGATCGTTTCACGTGAAACATAGTTTTTAATTTTCAGGATTGACTCTGTTTCACGTGAATCATCAAGTGAAAGAAATTGTGGAATTGTTTCACGTGAATCTGTTGAATAAGGCGGAAATCTGCGGTTAAGACTGTTTCACGTGAATCCTGAATTTTTATTTGATTCAGGCTATCATGTGAGATGTAAACAAGTTCTGAATGTTTTACGTCAGTCAATCGATTTGGAATGAGCAGTTTGAGATTGCTGCCAAACGATAGATCTTGAATTTGACGGCTCGGCTATTTGTGGTCGATGGCGTGAGAGGGAAGTGGATGAACCAAGTTGATGTAGTGGTTGTTGGTGGTGGTCACGCCGGTGCTGAAGCAGCTGCGGCTGCCGCGCGCGTCGGAGCCAAGGTGGCTTTGGTGACACATAGCCGGCACACTATAGGCGTGATGTCTTGCAATCCGGCAATTGGCGGATTGGGAAAAGGACATCTCGTTCGAGAAATTGATGCCTTGGGTGGCGTCATGGGACTTGCTGCTGATAGGGGCGGCATTCAGTTTCGTCTTCTTAATCGCCGTAAAGGACCAGCTGTGCAGGGCCCTCGAGCACAAGAAGATCGAAAGCTATATCGGGAAGCAGTTCAGTCTTTGCTATCTGAAATTTCCAATCTGCAAATCGTTGATGGCGAAGTCGCTGATATGACCATCGTTGACGGGCAGGTGACAGGGGTTACCTTGACAGATGGAAAAGAAATTGCCTGCGGTGCTGTTGTTTTGACAACAGGCACTTTCCTGCGTGGTCTCATTCATATCGGACAAAAGAGCTTTCCGGCAGGGCGCATGGGTGATCCTGCAGCCAATGAATTGTCTAAGCGGTTGATGGCTGAAAATTTACGTTTGGGGCGCTTGAAGACCGGAACCCCGGCACGGCTTAACGGGAACACAATTGACTATTCTTCTCTTGGAACTCAGCCTGGTGATGATGAGCCGGTTGCCTTTTCCTATCTGACAAAGCAGATTTCGACACCTCAGATTGATTGTCATGTCACGCGTACGGTAGCAAAGACGCATCAGATCATTCGAGAGAATATCCATAAGTCAGCAATGTATTCGGGCAGGATCGAAGGGGTTGGTCCACGATATTGTCCGTCTATTGAGGATAAGATCAATCGTTTCGGCGACCGCGATGGTCATCAGGTATTTCTGGAACCTGAGGGTCTTGATGTGGATACTGTTTATCCAAACGGTATTTCAACCTCGTTGCCCGAGGATGTTCAGGATGCTTATATCCGCTCTATTCCGGGGCTGGAGAATGTCGAGATCAAGCAATATGGTTATGCGATTGAATATGATTATATTGATCCGACAGAGCTGAAAGCGACACTTGAAACAAAAAAGGTTTCCGGACTTTATCTGGCAGGTCAAATTAACGGGACGACCGGTTATGAAGAAGCCGGGGCACAGGGGTTGATTGCGGGCTTGAATGCCGCACGTCAATGCGGCGATCAGGAGGGCGTGGTTCTCGGTCGTTCTGATGCCTATATTGGTGTAATGATCGACGACTTAGTCACGCGTGGTGTGATGGAACCTTATCGCATGTTTACCTCGCGGGCAGAGTATAGGCTTTCTTTGCGCGCAGATAATGCAGACCAGCGGTTAACAGAACGGGCTGATGGTTGGGGCTTGATCAATGAAGAACGTCGCTATTCCTTTGGTTTGAAAAAGGAAGAACTGCAAGCGATCACTGCCTTGGCACAGGAAAAGAGTCTTACGCCTAACGAAGCTGAGCGCTATGGGCTCAAAATCAACAAGGATGGCCAGCGCCGTACGGTCTATGAGCTTCTGGCTTATCCGGAATTGGATCTGGATCGGTTGACGGAGGTTTGGTCCGAGTTTGGTAATTTTTCTCCAGTTGTGCGAAAACAGTTGGAAATTGAAGCTCTTTATCAAGTGTATATGCAGAAGCAGACTGCTGATATCGAGACCTTCAGAAAAGATGAAGCACTGGCCATTCCGTCCAATCTCGCTTTTGAAGACATCGCAGGGCTTTCCAATGAGCTTAAGCAAAAGCTGAATCATGTCCGCCCTCAGACTCTGGGTCAGGCTTCCCGTATTGATGGAATGACACCAGCGGCGCTGACACTTGTCTTGGCGCACAGTAAGCGAATGTAGGAATACTAACTTTCGATCGTAGGGCAGGGCGATGATGTTACTTGCCCGGTTTGTGATGAATGGAATTTTGATATGAATTCAAAGGAACGCGGCATCAAACTGATCAACGAGATGCTTCCGGTTTCACGTGAATCACTGGAAAAGCTGGAGCATTATGCGGCTTTGGTGCGGAAGTGGCAACCCGCGCAAAACCTCGTTGCGCCAAAAACTCTCGATGAAATCTGGGTTCGTCACATCGCCGATAGTGTTCAAATTCATGCGGCTTACCCTGCTGCACGCCATTGGGTGGATCTAGGGTCTGGTGCCGGTTTTCCTGGGCTCGTTACGGCCATTCTGCTTGATGATATAGGGGAAGACTATTCCGTCAACATGATCGAGAGTAATGGGCGAAAAGATGCCTTTTTAAAAACGGTTGCTCGTGAATTGGGGCTGAAAGTTACGGTTCATGGTGATAGAATCGAATCGATATTAAAAAACTGGACTGGTCCTGTTGATGCGTTTAGCGCTCGAGCGCTTGCCTCTCTGGATAAACTTTGTTCATTTATTCATCCCCATATTTCTGATTCTTGTGTGGGTGTTTTCCACAAAGGTCGGGACTTTGACCGAGAATTGAGCGAGGCTAGTGTTAGCTGGAATATAGATCTGGTACAACAAGTGAGCAGGACTGATCCCGATGCCCGGATTGTTATTCTGCGCCGCTTATCACCCAAAAACGCATAGTGAAACAAATGCGAAGTGAGGCCACTTTATGAGTTCACTGCCTGAATCTCCCCGCGTTCTGACCCTGGCTAATCAGAAGGGCGGCGTCGGGAAAACAACCACTGCAATCAACTTGGGTACCGCATTGGCGGCGATTGGAGAAACCGTCCTCATTGTGGATGTTGATCCTCAGGGTAACGCCAGTACCGGCTTGGGAATTGACCGCAAGGCGCGTCAGATCTCGACTGCGGAACTGCTTTTGAATGAAGCAACATTGATGGAAGCTGCGATACCGACCGCTGTTCCTCGCCTCTCTGTTGCCGCTTCTACAATGGATCTTCTGGGCCTTGAACAGGAGATTTCCGGTGATAAGGATCGTGCCTTTCGTTTGCGTCGTGCCATTGAAAGACACGGCAAAATGGGCGACGAGATTCCTGAAGATAAGCGCTTTACTTATGTTTTGATTGATTGCCCCCCTTCACTGAACTTGCTGACCATAAATGCGATGGCGGCTGCCCACTCTATTCTTGTTCCTTTGCAATGCGAATTCTTTGCTCTTGAAGGTTTGACGCAGCTCATTCAAACTGTGAATCAGGTTAAAGGTGCGTTGAATCCGGAACTTTCGATTCATGGTATCGTGATGACCATGTATGACAGCCGCAACAATCTGTCCAATCAGGTGGTTGAAGATGTGCGTGAGCATATGGGTGACAAGGTCTATGAGACGATCATTCCGCGAAATGTTCGCGTATCAGAAGCCCCATCTTATGGCAAACCAGCGCTTCTTTATGATTTGAAGTGCTCCGGTAGTCAGGCTTATTTGAAGCTCGCATCTGAAATTATTCAGCGCGAGAAAAAACTGCGTAACAAGGCCGCCTGATTTTCAGGTTGGTGTAACTTAAAAAGGGAAGTCCGGCTCGCTGGGTGAGGTTCTGTAGCGGGTTTGATGGGAATGCGGAAAAATGGTGAAAAAACCAGCTGAAGGCAAACGCTTGGGGCGCGGACTGGCTGCCCTGATTGGTGATATGGATAACGAGGCACAAGCGATTGAACGAGCGCGGTCTCAGCGACGTATCCCTATCGAGTTTTTAAGGCCAAACCCGCGTAACCCGCGTCGGGATTTTATTGAAAAAGATCTCGATGACCTTACCCGATCTGTAAAAGAAAAGGGTATTATGCAGCCTATTCTTTGCCGTCCGGTGGATGGAGCCGATAATTCCTTTGAAATTATCGCTGGCGAACGCCGTTGGCGTGCTGCACAGGCTGCTGGTCTTCATGAAGTGCCGGTTCTTATTCACGAGGTGAACGACAAGGAAGCGCTTGAACTCGCCATTATCGAAAACGTTCAACGCGCTGACCTGAATGCATTGGAAGAAGCGCTCGGTTACGATCAGCTGATTGCCGAGTTTGATTACACTCAGGCTGAATTGGCTGACGTGATTGGCAAGAGCCGTTCCCATGTCGCCAATACTTTGCGCTTGCTGAAACTGCCGGAGAGCATCAAGGACTATCTTAAAAAGGGCGAGCTGACTGCAGGGCATGCGCGTGCATTGATCACGGCTGAAAATCCTGAAGAACTGGCACGTCGTATTGTTGAAGACGGGATGACAGTTCGTGATGCAGAGAAAGCCGGGCAGGAAAAGGACAAGGTCAAGGAACCAAAACCGAAAAAAGAAAAAGACGCTGACACTGTCGCTCTTGAAAAACGGTTGACCGATCGTCTTGGCTGGAATGTCTTTATCGCTCCGAAGAAAAAGGGCGGCGAGGTCAAGATTCAGTATAAATCTCTTGAACAGCTGGATGCGATTATTGCTATTCTGGAAAAGCAGTAGAAGCTTTTAGGAATAGAATTGTGTTATCAGGGGAGCCAATTGGCTCCCTTTTTGTTTGTCGGCTGATCGTTATTTTGCTTTGTTTTGCTTCGAAAACCGTAAGATAGGAAGCATTGCCAGCAGACAAATAAGTGCCGAAAGGCCAAATACGCCAGCAGGGTGATAATATGCAGTGTGATCTTGCGTGAAAAAATGAAAAGTCTGGGTCATTATGAGCGGGCTCAGAATTGTTGTCAGGCTGCTGATACTGCTAATTCCACCTTGTAATTGACCTTGATTGCGCTCAGAAACTTTTTGTGTCATGAGCGTTTGTAGCCCCGGCATGGTCAAACCACCCAAGGCGGTGAAGGGCAAGAAGACGTAAATGACCCAGCCTTCAGAGATGAATAGTAAAAAGGCCATTGTTGCTGCGTTGCTGATGATGCCAACCAAAGCAATAGTTATTTCATTGTATTTTCTCAAAATGAGCTCAACCAGAAAAGCCTGTGTAAGAGCGTGAAAAAAGCCATAGATAGCTAAGGTTATGCCTACTTCGCGGCTGCTCCATTCAAAAGCTTCCCGAGTGTAGTAGGGCCAGACTGACACATAGACGTGGTCAGCTATTAGAAAAAGAAACAGTGCCAATAGAAGTGATTTTATGTTTGCGAAGCGAGTGCATTCCGCAAGTCCTTTGAATGGATCGATTCCCTTATAGGAGAATTTCCTCCTTTTTTCTTCTGGCAGGCTCTCCGGGAAGATAAAAAGTCCATATAAAAAATTGAGAAAAATCAGCAAAAACGCCGCGAAAAAGGGAACGCGAATGCCATATGTTGTAAGCCAGCCACCTATGAGGGGACCGGCAACAAATCCTACGCCAAAACTTGCTCCTAACAGTCCAAAATTGCGTGTTCGTTGTTTGCCAGATGATATATCCGAAATGAATGCTGATGCCGTTGCGTGCGTTGCGCCAAAAATACCAGCGATAAGACGGCCCAGAAATAACATCCAGAGGGAATTGGCAAAACCCATTACGAGATAGTCTATGGCCAGGGCAGCCAATGAAACAACAAGAATTGGTCGGCGGCCGAAGCTGTCGGAAAGGTTTCCTAAAATCGGTGAAACGATGAATTGCATGAAAGCATAAATAAAGGTGAGGTAACCGCCATAGATGGCTGCATTACCAAGGTCTGAACCGGTGATTTCTTCCAAAAGATCAGGCAAAACCGGAGAAATGAATGCGATTCCAAATGCATCCAGAAATACCGTAATCATTGCAAAATAGGCTGCGTGGGGTCCGCTTCTCTGGATATGTTGGATTGTCATTGAATATACCAAAAAATTTGTGGCTTCATTTCTGCTGTTGAAATCAATGGATACGGGCTTTCGTAGCAGACTTGAATGATTATCTCACAAGGTGAATTACTGCAACTTGGCAAAGATGCTGGACAGTCGTTGGCGAAGATAAGAGGGATTGTTTTTGGTGTTGATTCACGTGAAACGATTCTGTCCAAAATGATTGATGATTCAAAGATCTTGCGTCAATTTTAGATCAATTGTTTTACCGGCATGACAGCTTCAGATGAGATATCATTTCACAGAATTAATTTGTCAAAAATCAAATAATTATCTGAATCTAATTTCGATTCACGTGAAACAATTTGAAAAGGCGAATTTTAGTCTAGCGGCTGCTGCGTTGTGCTGTAGCGGATATCATCAGCAAAGTGTCTGAAATAACTGTTGCAGACAGATTATAATGCTTGCGGCTATTGGCCAGACTTTCAGAAAGCAGTTCGCAAGCGCGGGAGGCCTTGTTGCTGGTCCAAATGCGTAATTGGCTTTGAATCAATGGTTTACGCTTGAAATGGAGCATGGGGGCAGCTTTGTCCAGCGCCGTTTGTGGCGGAGTACCCTTGTCCATCAAGCGTAGGCACCGCTCCAGCATTTGAAAATGTCGCAAAGCGGCGGAACCAATTACAGAGGGATTGTTTCCCGAGCCCAGTATCTGCTCCAGACGTCTATCCAGATCGCCCGTTCTTCCAAGGGCGGCCGCATCGATGATCATATCAATCTGCTGATTGGACGCGTCACCAACAATGTCTTCGATATGTTGTTCGGTGATTTCTCCATCATCCATGGCATAGAGGCACAGCTTCTGAACTTCGCGTCGGGAGGCCATTCTGTCCGCCCCCAGATTGTCCAGGAGCATTGTTCTGGCTTCTTTGGTGATAGAGAGGCTTGAGAGGGCCAATTCTTCGTCTATGATGCCGTTCAGCGCCTCTCGGGCGTCCATATAACAGGGCAGGGCAACTGCACTGTGAGCGCTCTCTATGGCTTTGCGCAAGGGCGCCGATTTCTTGAGGTCCGCGGCCTTGATGATGATGAAAGCATCTTGCGGCGGTGTTGACAGGACAGGTTCCAAAGCCGGGTTGATCGATTTGTTGCCGCTCATCTGAATAGTAATAACGCGATTGCCACCAAACATGGAAATTGTGTTGGCTTCGTCAGCCAAACGCAATGGATCGGAGGCAATATCAGTCGAATCCAGTCGGATGACGGCAAAAGGATCGGAATTGTCCTTGAGATAGGTTTTTGCAAGGCGCTCGGCGCGTTCGGCCACAAGGCCAGTGTCCTGACCATAAATCAGGATAACCTTGTGAGAATAGTTAGGCTTGATCAAATAGCTATCGACCATATTGGCCTTGATTTGCGCCATATCCTGCCTTTGCAAACAAAACTTGATGGTAGAATTATACGAGAGGCCGTCGACCGGGAAGCCGACGGCGGCCTCTTTTATCAGGTGCCGGCTGCAAAGAAAGCAGACAAGCGTAGCTGAATGTCATTGGCGACTTGTTCGGCGGCGCGATTTTCCGCATCCAGTTTGGCACGGTCATTCGCAAAACGCTGAGTGCTTCTTGCAAATTCAGTTGTGATGAAGCTGGAGCCCTTGGTGAGAACCGACTTGTCAGCCAATCTGATCAGCTGATAGGTGACCGTGAGGCTAATCCGCGTTGTCTTGGCAAGGCCCGTGCCGCTTTCGATGGTTAGGTCGTCGCTGCTCTTTTTTGTATCCAGAACAAGACTATAGACTGAATCCGCAGGATATCCACCACCTGTGAAGGCGAAGATAAGATTGTTACGGATTTCCTGTTGCAGGCGGTTTTTCGCTGGCGCAATTTCAACCGAAGAAAGCTCGGTGGCCAGTGTTTGACCAGAAGATGTTGTCGATGAATAAAGCGGACGAACCTGACAGGCAGAAAGCCCAAGACCAAGGCCCATCAAGAGGGCCAAGGTCATAATTTTCGTCTTGCTATGTTTGTCAGATAACAACATTGACGATCCTTTTAGGCACAACGATGACTTTGCGAGGAGCTTTGCCATCGAGTGCTTTGAGTACGGGTTCAGAAGCGAGTACAGCCTTTTCGATTGTATCTTTATCTGCGTCCGCAGCAACGGTTATTTCGCCACGTTTTTTGCCGTTAATCTGAATTGGAAGCGTAATTTCATCTTCCGTCAGCATCGCTTTTTCTGCTTGTGGCCAAGGTTGTTTTGAAACCAGGCCTTCTTTGCCGAGCTGTGACCAGCATTCTTCGGCAAGGTGAGGCATCATTGGCGAACACATCAGCAAGAGAAGCTGCATGGACTCATCAAGAACCCAGCAAAGAGATGCATCTTTGTCGAGCTTTTCTTTCTTGGCAGCCGATGCGATTGCATTGACGAGCTGATAGATTTGAGCGACGGCGCGGTTGAAACCGAGTTGCTCAATGTTGCTTTCAACGTTGGCCAATGTCTTGTGTGTCAGCTTCCGCAAGGAAAGAGCCTCATCAGATAAGCTATCGGGTTTGGCCGGTGTGCTTGCAGCAAGAAATTCGGAGGCGTCCACAGCAAGCCGCCAAATGCGCTGAATGAAACGGTGAGCGCCTTCAGCGCCAGCTTCTGTCCAGATAACGTCACGTTCCGGGGGGCTATCAGAAAGCATGAACCAACGGGCCGTGTCAGCGCCATATGTCTCAATGATGTCGGTTGGATCCACGGTATTTTTCTTGGATTTCGACATCTTCTCGATGGAGCCGATGGTGATGGTTTCACCGGTCTCCTTATGGACGGCTGTGCGTTTGCCATCTTTTTCGGAAACGGTGATTTCAGCAGGAGATACCCAGCGGCCGTCTTCGCCCTTGTAGGTTTCGTGTACGACCATGCCTTGGGTGAAGAGGCCCTTGAATGGCTCTTTCACGCTCATATGGCCGGTTTCGCACATGGCACGAGCAAAGAAGCGGGAATAGAGCAGATGCAGGATCGCATGCTCGATGCCGCCGATATACTGATCGACCGGCAACCACTCGTCGACAGCTTTCTTGTCGGTCGGGCTGGTTTCCCAAGGAGCGGTGAAACGAGCGAAATACCACGAGCTATCCACGAAGGTATCCATGGTGTCGGTTTCGCGTTTGGCTGGCTTGCCGCATTTCGGGCAAGTGCAGTTACGCCAGGTTGGGTGACGGTCAAGCGGGTTGCCCGGTTTGTCGAAGGTGATGTCTTCGGGCAGCTTAATCGGCAGATTTTCCTTTTTCTCCGGAACCACGCCGCAGTCCGGACAATGAACCATCGGGATCGGGCAGCCCCAATAACGCTGACGGGAAATACCCCAGTCACGCAGACGATACTGGGTTTTGCGCAATGCCTGTGGTTTGTCGCCGATTGTGATGGCTTCCAGTTTGGAGGCAACAGCGTCTTTGGCATCGGCAATGGTCATGCCATCAAGAAATTCGGAATTAAAGATCGTGCCTTCGCCTGTATAGGCTTCATCAGCGACTTCAAAACTTGCAGGATCAGCATCTTTTGGCAGCACGACAGGAGTGACTGTCAGGCCGTATTTGCGGGCGAAGTCAAGGTCGCGCTGGTCATGAGCAGGGCAGCCGAAGATGGCGCCGGTGCCGTAATCCATCAAGATGAAGTTGGCAACATAAATCGGTAATTCTATTGAAGAATCAAGAGGATGTATAACTTTCAGTCCTGTGTCGAAACCAAATTTCTCAGCGGTTTCGAGCTCGGCGGCAGAGGTGCCCATCTTATGGCATTCTTCAACAAAGGCCTGAAACTCCGGATTGTCCTTGGCCAGTTCCTTGGTCAATGGATGATCCGCTGACAGACCCATGAAGGATGCACCGAACAGCGTGTCAGGGCGGGTGGTGAAGATTTCCACTTCGTTATGGCCATGAATTGGCTCCTTCAGCTCAAAGCGAACCTGAAGGCCTTCGGATTTGCCGATCCAGTTACGCTGCATGAGGCGAACCTTATCCGGCCAGCGGGTGAGGTTGTCGATCTCGGAGAGCAAATCATCTGCGAAATCAGTGATTTTGAAGAACCACTGGGTTAGTTCGCGCTGTTCTACTTCCGCGCCAGAGCGCCAGCCCTTGCCGTCGATTACCTGTTCGTTGGCAAGAACGGTCTGGTCTACAGGATCCCAGTTGACCTTGGCATTCTTGCGATAGGCAAGACCTTTTTCCACAAAGTCAAGGAAGAGCATCTGCTGACGATGATAATAATCCACGTCGCAAGTGGCAAATTCACGTTCCCAATCCAGCGACAAGCCCATCAGCTTGAGCTGAGCGCGCATGGTGGCGATATTCTCGTATGTCCAGTCCTTGGGGTGGATCTTGTTCTGCATAGCGGCGTTTTCTGCCGGCATGCCGAAGGCGTCCCATCCCATTGGGTGCAGCACATTAAAGCCTTTGGCGCGTTTGTAGCGCGCTACAACGTCACCCATGGTGTAGTTGCGAACATGGCCAATATGAATGCGACCGGACGGATAGGGGAACATCTCCAAAACATAGTATTTGGGTCGCGGGTCTTCATTTTCGGTTCGGAAGATTTTCTGGGTATCCCAGGTCTTTTGCCAGCGAATTTCCGCTTCGCGTGCGTTGTAGCGTTCATTAGCCATGGATCGTCGCCAATGCCTCGTCTCTGGAGCGTTTTCCGTGATTCAGAAATCAGCAAAAATGCTCCATTCTTTTGTATTTACGCGAATCCCGGTGTAAAAAGTCGAGCGACTTTCCGGGAATACGCTCCAAGTCACTTTCAGAGCCGACCATCACCAGAATTCATACCTTCCGTCAAGCCCTTAAAGGCCAGATATGGCTTTGTGGTGGTTCAATCTTGCGATGAGAGCGCGTTGGAGCTAATTTATCGTGCATAATGCAGGGTCAGTTGCATATAAAATGTCTGGACCAGTGAACAACTCGTCCATATGATATGGTCGCCGATCATATCACATCCAGACATCAGTTAGGCGCGTTTTCAGCCCCATATTCAGAGTAATTCGCTGAAAATGCTTTCGAGAGGTAAAAAAAAGTAAGATGAGTATATCGTCCCATTTGGCAGAGGTTCAACAGGCCATAGCGGATTGCGAAAAGGAAGCCGGACGGGAGGATGGGAGCGTAACACTCATCGCTGTTTCAAAAACCTTCGATGCTGAGACAATCGATAAGGCCTTGGTTGCTGGCCAAAGGATTTTCGGTGAAAATAAGGTGCAAGAGGCCAAATCCAAGTGGCCACAACTGCGTGAAAAATTCGAGGATGTCGAATTGCACCTCATCGGGCCACTTCAATCCAACAAGGCCAAGGATGCGGTTGCTTTGTTTGATGTGATCCATACCATCGACCGCAAAAAGATTGCCCGCGCAATCCGCGTCGAAATGGAAAAGCAAAGCAAGAAGCTTGATCTTTTCATTCAGATCAATACCGGAGCCGAGCCGCAGAAGGCCGGTATTCTTCCTGATGAAGCTGATGATTTTATTGGTTTTTGTCAGGTGGAACTTGGTCTGAACATTCGCGGGTTGATGTGCATCCCTCCTTTTGATGAAGACCCCAAGCCTCACTTCAAAATGCTGCGCAAGATTGCCAAACGCAATGATATCAGAGAGCTGTCCATGGGCATGAGCTCCGATTATAGGGAAGCCATCAAACAGGGCGCGACCTATGTGCGCGTTGGCAGCGCCATTTTTGGAACGCGTAAGAAGAAAAGCGACTAGAAGGTGGCTTTGGATAGCCTGTTTTGAATATGCTATTTGTCGGCTAACAGGTTATTTTTATTTCGGTTTGAGGGCTGACTCTTTTAAGCAAATGCCGCAGATGCCTTTTTTCCAGGCCAATACAGCCCTCAGTTTGCAAAAGGCCTTCTCTTGCTACATGCATGAATAGGGCACTTCCGCGGTTTTTGGCGCGGGGGGCGATGTTGATGTCGAGAACGATGACCAGATCATAGAGCGCATCGTTCCGCCACATCCCTTCATGTGACGCTTCAAAAGGCAATCGAACCAGACGATTGTAGTTTCTGTGTTCAGCATCGTCACACCAGCCCATATTCCTGTCCATGGGATAGAAGGGAATGTCAGAGAGCGGGCGTTTTTCTCTGTCAGGACGATAAAAGCCATAGAGCATGTGGGTTGTCATGATGGGCGTGACGCCATTTCCTTCCAGCTTGGTTGGTCCAAGACCGCTGCGCCCCAATGCGCAAGGGAAAAGCTGATTGTCGAATGTCAGCAGCCCCTTGCTTTTGCATCCCGGTTTTTTGCGAATGGTGATTGTCTTTGTGAATTGAGACATTTCTTATCCTTGTGCCGCATAAAGGAGCATGATGATTGTCAGAAAAAGGACGATGGGTCGGATTTGTCTGCTCAATCAGAAGATATGCAACAATGAGCATATTTCGATATTTTGTCATTGCAATCGCGCTCAAGCTGAATATACCAAAAAATCTCATGTTTTCATCGATTTATTTGATTTGCACGGGCCCTGGCACGGGCCCTGGTTTGAGTATTTCAAGGCGGCACTTTTCTTGCATCCATACTGGAATGTAACGAGGCCTATTTTCGCTTTTTGAAAATCGGGCCGGGACATTTGAGTGAAAAAGCAAGCCGAACGATGCTCTTGCGTCGTTTTGGTAAGGGTGACAAATGACACAAAAAGAAAATGCGACCGATCGATATGTTAGTTTTGTTGGTATCGAATGTGACAGAAATGCCGAGAAAATAATTGGCTTCATTGAGCGGCTGGCCAAAGGGGCTGCTCGGGAAAATGCCTACTGGCAGCATTTTCTAACCAAAATCGAGAAAAGTCGTGCTGGCGATACGGCTACAGGGGACGCTCTCTTTCTGGTCCATTCCCATATCAACCTGATCCGTGATCTGTTTGAAGAATATGACGATGCGGAGGCTATGGCGCTTTTGGAAAAGGTGGAAATCGAGTGTTGTTGAGCATGAATCCGAGATCAACAGAGTGATGACGCCGACGTGATTGGCTGTGATTTGAAAATCCTTTAGGCTGTTCTTAAGTGGAGCTTGGTCTTGTCTGGCCGGTGAGTGTTTCTATCTATAGAATATTCAGCGAACTTGGAAATAGGCCATTGGCATTCTGACTGTGACAACGCCGGGAGCACGAGATGACAGCAAGAAAGATTTTGTTGATTGATGACGACACCGAGCTGCGTGAAGCATTGATCGAACAGTTGTCTCTCTATGAGGAATTTGACATCACTCAGGCCGAAAGTGCAGCTGCAGCCGTCAAGGCCGCCAGAACTGATCATTTCGACTTGTTGATCATGGATGTCGGTCTGCCCGACATGGATGGTCGGGAAGCGGTGAAATTGTTGCGCAAGGGTGATTTCAGGGCACCAATCATCATGCTCACCGGGCATGACACTGATTCAGATACGATTCTCGGGCTGGAAGCGGGGGCAAATGATTATGTTACCAAACCGTTCCGCTTTGCGGTGCTTCTGGCGCGCATAAGAGCGCAGCTGCGCCAGCACGAGAATAGCGAAGACGCCACATTTGCCGTGGGGCGATTTACGTTCAAACCAGCTGCCAAGATTTTGGCCGATGAAGCCGGTGGCAAGGTGAGGCTTACCGAAAAAGAAACGTCCATTTTGAAATATCTTTATCGGTCAGGGGACAAGCCGGTTAGCCGGGATGTGTTGTTGCATGAAGTGTGGGGCTATAACTCCGGTGTCACGACACACACTCTTGAAACCCACATCTATCGATTACGGCAGAAAATCGAGCGGAATCCTTCCAACGCTGAGCTGCTTATTACCGAAGGCGGCGGCTACAAGCTGGTTCCTTAGTCGGTCTATCAGTTTGTTATGCCTCAGATTTGCCGATGCTGCTTGACAGAGCGGGTCGAGACTCGCCTATAGTGGGCGTGTCTTTCAGATTTGTATCGGGTTGAAATGAGTCAATGAGCCTGACCAGTGATATTGTCCTGCTTAAGCAGGTGTCCTTCTTTCGAGATTTTGATGATGATCAGCTGAGGCTGCTGGCATTTGGTGCGGAAATGCGCGCCTACAGGGCAAAGCAGGTGATTTTCCGCCAAGGCGATTTGGCCGATTCCGGATTTGTCATCACGGAAGGCCAAGTTCGCATGACAATCTCTCAAAATGGATTTGACCAGCAAAGTCAAATACTTGGTCCTGGCAGTCTGATCGGTGAAATGGCCTTGATGGCCGAAACGCGCCGATCTGCTATGGCAACCGCGATTGAGAATGTCAAAGTCATACAGATTCGGCGTGTGACGTTTCGGCGCGTCATGGATGAATATCCGGACTTGGCTGCTACCATTCATGATCGTATTGCCGGGCGATTGGCGGGGCTTGTTGATGATCTGGAGAGAGTGCGCTCGAAATTGGGCCACGATGATGGTGAGGCCATGTCGCTTGATGAGGTGGAGGCCTTCGTTAAGCGGCAGTAGGCATTTGATGAAGTAATTGATTTCATGTCTTATTCTATTCGCGTAGCAATGCCTTCCGAGTTGGCTGAACTCGGTTTACTCAGCAAGCTTTCATTTTCTGCCGGGCTTGTTGGTGCTTATTCGTCAGCGGTTATTGAAGGTGCATTGCCCTTCATCAGTCATGTGTCTGAGCCGCTGGTTCGATCCGGTCAGCTCTATGTGGCTGAAGGTAAGGATGGGGCACTGGTTGGTGCTGGTGGTTGGAGCTGTGACTATCACGGGATTGCTGAAGTGGCTGGCGTTGCTCACATTCGGCAATTTGTGGTGCATCCTGATTATATGAAGCAGGGCGTTGGTCGGGCCTTGTTTGCGCGCTGTCTGGAGGAGGCCCATGATATCGGTCAATTCGACTGCCAAGCCTCACTTTCCGCCATTTCCTTCTATCGATCCTTGGGGTTTGAAGAGATTTCAGACGATATGGTCACGCTTCCCAATGGTGTTGAATTTCCCACACGTTTGATGCGCTATCGGCGTACTAGTCCTGTAGCGAAATGAAAAACCCCGCCAGAGTGACTGACGGGGTTTGTACCATGGCTTATTGAGCAGATTTTACCGGTTCTGGCGGTTGTCGATCAGATCTTCAACGACGGTTGGATCTGCGAGGGTCGAGGTGTCGCCCAGTGAGCCAAAATCATCTTCAGCGATCTTGCGCAAGATACGGCGCATGATCTTGCCTGAACGGGTCTTGGGCAGTCCTGGTGCGAACTGGATGAGGTCTGGCGACGCAATCGGGCCGATTTCGTGGCGCACCCAGTTGCGCAGCTCCTTGCGCAGCTCTTCGCTTTCCTCTTCGCCTTCCATCAGGGTGACATAGACATAAATGCCCTGACCCTTGATGTCGTGCGGATAACCGACCACGGCGGCTTCTGAGACCTTTTCGTGAGCCACAAGCGCGCTTTCCACTTCTGCGGTGCCCATGCGATGGCCGGATACGTTGATCACGTCATCAACGCGGCCGGTGATCCAGTAATAGCCGTCGGCATCGCGGCGTGCACCGTCTCCAGTGAAGTAGTAGCCCTTGAAGGTTTCGAAGTAGGTCGAAACAAAGCGGTCATGATCACCATAGACCGTGCGCATCTGGCCAGGCCAGCTGTCGGCAATGCAAAGCACGCCTTCGCAGGCGGTCTCACCTATCTCATTGCCCATATTGTCGAGCATCACGGGCTGAACGCCGAAGAAGGGCCGGGTGGCCGATCCGGGCTTGAGGTCGGTGGCGCCGGGTAATGGCGTGATCAGAATACCGCCGGTTTCTGTCTGCCACCAGGTATCAACGATCGGGCATTTCTTCTTGCCGACCACTTCATAATACCATTTCCAGGCTTCAGGGTTGATGGGTTCACCCACAGAGCCGAGAATACGAAGCGAGGAAAGATCAGCTTTTTCAACATGTTCCGCACCTGCGCCCATGAGTGAGCGAATGGCCGTTGGCGCGGTGTAGAAGATGTTGACCTTGTGCTTTTCGCACACATCCCAGAAGCGGGAAGGTGACGGATAGGTCGGAACGCCTTCAAACATCAATGTTGTGGCACCGTTGGCCAGTGGTCCGTAAACGATGTAGGAATGGCCGGTAACCCAACCCACGTCGGCGGTACACCAGTAGATATCGCCATCATGATAATCAAAGACATATTGATGGGTCATGGAGGCATAAACCAGATAGCCGCCTGTGGTGTGCACGACGCCTTTTGGTTTGCCGGTAGAACCGGATGTGTAGAGAATGAACAGCGGATCTTCTGCATTCATCGGTTCAGGCGGGCAATCAGCCGAGACCTTTGCCATCATATAGTCATACCAGAAATCACGCCCTTCGCTCATGGGCACGTCACCGCCGGTGCGTTTGACGACCAGGGTCTTGATATCGTGGCTTACTTTTTCAAGAGCCGTATCCACGTTGGTTTTAAGTGGTACTTTTCTGCCACCGCGCAGACCCTGATCGGCGGTTACAACCAGTTTTGCTTCGCAGCCGTTGATGCGATCGGCCAGAGCGTCCGGAGAGAATCCTCCAAAGACGATGGAATGAATGGCGCCGATGCGCGCAGAAGCCAGCATGGCATAAGCCGATTCGGGGATCATCGGCAAATAGAGAATGATGCGATCTCCCTTGCCGACGCCCATTTCCTTATAGGCATTGGCAAGCTTGCTAACCCGTTCATGCAACTGATTGAAGGTGATATGCTCGTCATCAGCAGGATCATCGCCTTCCCAGATAATCGCAGTTTGATCACCACGCTTTTCCAAATGACGATCAATGCAGTTGGCTGACACATTGAGCTGGCCATCTTCAAACCACTTGATGGAAACATTGTGATAGTCAAAGCTCGTGTCTTTTACGATGGTGAAGGGCTTGATCCAATCGACCCGTTTGCCATGTTCTCCCCAGAAGGCTTCCGGATCTTCCACGGACTGTTTGTACATGGACAAATAGGCATCGTTGTCGATCAGGGCATGTGATGCCACATCCGTCGGTACAGGATAGACGTTCTCCGACATGCGTTCCTCCCAGAACTCGTCTATGAAAATGAGCACCACACCCTCAAGAGCATATCTGGTGCGGTGATGCTTGGTTTGAGTCAAACTATTATGCTTAGGCGATAGCAGAGCGTCTACGTAAGCGATATTGCTCTTTGGTAGGTAATATGGAGGTATAATGGTATGATTTCTCTGGATTCTACAGACTTTATTCCACCAATTGCCTAGAGAAGCATCTGGGCCAAAGGACTCTCTAAAATTCCCTTTCGTAAATTTATGCATTTAATCTTGAGTATTCTAAATAGCTATGACCAGTTGCGAGATAAAAACTTGAAAAATACAAGAGAATGGTTCTTTCATTCTTTTGTATAAGTGTTTTTCCTAATAATTGAAATGGTGCAAAATAAAAGGCCGCCGAGCATAACTCAACGGCCTCTTGAATGAATTTTGATTTGCAAATTAAAGTTGCTATTCAGCCGCGATGGATTTTTCTGCGCGGCGGACCATTCCATACAGATCGCGTGGTTCGTCCGGATCGGCCAGCATGTCCAGATTGTCATAAAATGGCGTGCCCTTGATGACATCATAGATGTAACGAAGGGCCGAGAAATCTTCGATTGCGAAGCCGACCGAGTCAAACAGGGTAATCTGACTTTCTGACGTGCGGCCTGCTTCCTGTCCGGTCATGACTTTCCAGAGTTCTTTGACCGGATGATCCGCCTCAAGCTGCTGGATTTCGCCTTCTATGCGGGTTTGCGGCGGATATTCAACGAAAATGTCAGAGCGGCGCAGGATGTCTGCATGCAGCTCCGTTTTGCCCGGGCAATCGCCGCCAATGGCGTTTATGTGCTGGCCCGAACCAATCATGTTATCGGTCAAAATGGTAGCACACTGTTTGTCAGCGGTGCAGGTGGTGATGATATCGGCGCCCGTAACACATTCCTGATGGCTGGAGGTGCGGATAACCTTGAGGCCTGAATCTCTGAGGTTGAATTCTGCCTTGTCGGTGGCAATAGGGTCGATATCGAAGAGCCGGACTGTGTCGATACCGCAAATGCGCTTGAAGCCCAAAGCCTGAAACTCACATTGCGCGCCGTTACCGATCAAGGCCATGACCTTGGCGTTTTTCGGTGCCAGATATTTGGCAGCAACTGCCGAGGTGGCTGCGGTTCTCAGCGCCGTGAGAATGGTCATTTCGGTGAGGAGTACCGGGTAACCGGTGTAAACATCTGCCAGAAGTCCAAAAGCGGTGACGGTTTGCAAGCCTTCCTTGGTGTTCTTCGGGTGTCCGTTGACATATTTGAAGCCATAGACCTCGCCATCGCTGGTTGGCATCAACTCAATAACGCCTTCTTTGGAATGAGACGCAATACGCGGTGTCTTGTCAAAGCTTTCCCATCTTTTGAAATCGCTTTCGATCTGGGTGGCGATGCCCTCGATGGCTTCTTCCACACCGATGGAGAGGATAAGCTTCATCATGTTGTCGACGCTGACGAACGGAACGAGATTGAGGGTGTCTTTTTGCGGTGCTGTCATGGCGTGGCTTCCTGAAATCTGCAAGATGGTGGCTCTGATGGCCAGTGAATCCATCCCGCGGAAACTGGCAGGAATAGGCCAGCGCAGGTGATGGATCTTGTTTGTTTAGTTAGAATAGCGTGGCAAATTTTCAGAAAAAATGGCAAAACTCTCCAAAATTGGCTAAGTGATTAGCAAATTTCAAAGTGAAAATTATGCAATTTGACATTTATGGTTCTAGGTGAGGAAGAGACGCAAAAATCATGAGTACACAACAGGCCAAACATATTTTTGATCAGCTGGATCGGGATCTCATTTCTCTCTTGCGTCACGATGGCAGAGCGCCTTTGTCCAAGCTGGCCGATATACTGCATGTCTCGCGCGGTACGATACAGAACCGGCTGGACCGGCTCATGGAATCGGGTGCTATTCTTGGCTATACCGTGCGGGTTCGCGAAGATTATGAATTGGATGGCATACGCGCGATCATGCTGATCGAGGTTGTCGGGAAGTCGACATCCCAAGTTATCAGGAAATTGAGGGGAATGCCCGAGCTTCACACTTTGCATACGACCAATGGTGCCTGGGATCTGGTGGCGGAAATCCAGACCGTGTCACTCTCGGACTTTGATCGGGTTTTGCGTGAAGTACGTCTTATTGAAGGGGTGCTGAACAGTGAAACGAGCATTCTGCTCAGCACTATTTGATTTCGACCAAACGTCAGTCGTTTTCGGCTTTTTTGACCCACTTCCAGCCGGTCAGCATGGGTTTTATGAGGTCTTCGCGTTTCCAGAGCTTGTAGAAGGCGATGGCTGCAATATGCAGAAGAACAAGCAAAAGCAGTAGTGGTGCAATGGTTTCATGAATTTTGATAGCCAGAGTTGCAGTGTCATAGCCGACGTAACTTGCCAGAGGGCCCACGTTGATAAAATCATCCGGATCACCCATGAGGCCGGTTGCCACCTGAGCAATCAATATGCCGAGGAGGGCGAAGGCTGCAAGCGCACCAACAGGATTGTGTCCGCGCCAGTAGCTCGGTTTGCGCTCGAACATCTTTGCGGCATAGATCATCGTGGTTTTGGGGCCGTAGAAGAAATGACTGAAACGGATAACTTTTGGGCCGATGAACCCCCAGACGAGGCGGAAGGCCAGCAAGGCGGCGACTGCATAGCCAAAATAGAAATGCAGGGTCATGATATCAGGGCCAAATTCACCCAAGCCCCAAGCGGCGATCACGCAAATAACCAAAGCCCAATGAAAAAGCCTGATGGCTGGATCCCAAAGGCGAATGCGTTCTATGGACTTATCATTCTCTGGCTGGTCAATCATCTTGTGAACCCGATAGTTGGTGCTGAAATTATCCAAATAGTGGAGCCGGGATGTGTGTCCTATCCCGGCTCTGAGACTTGTTAGTCGCGGAAGCTGTCGTGGCAGCTTTTGCAGGAACCGCCAACAGGGCCGAAGGCTGCGGCCAGTTCAGCTTTTCCTTTGCCGGCTTCTGCTTTCAGATTGGCAGCAGCCTTTGCAAAAGCCTGATATTTGGCGGCAAATCCGTCCATATCTTCCCAGATAGCAGGACGCGCTTTTGTTGTGTCTGCCATGTCAGCTGAAGATGTGCCTTCGACAAAGAGGCCGCTGATGTCCTGGGTTGAAAGCTCAGCCAGAGCGTCGGCATGCTGCTGGGCAGCTGCGGCGTCATAATCACCTTTGAGCATTTGAGCCAATGGCTTCATTTGCCCGCCAAGCTTTTTGAAATATGCCTGACGTTCTGCAACAGCGTCTTCTTTTGGGCCTGCAAGGGCTGGAGCTGCAATCAATGATAAGGCGATGGTAGCAAGTGCGAGTTTATGCATGGTTGGTCCCCATTATTGCATTAAGTAATCCGGTCAGATTGCTAAACTTGTGACCATTCAACTATATAATCAGGATTTCTACTGATAAAACGTCTTAATTCCATTCGATTGATGAACTTTCCGTGAGCACAGTTGTGTCATCGGTATCAGTAGAAGGGTCCATAGTTTCAGTTTTGTGAAAATTCACCAAATTGCGATTGGAAATTAGTTGGGCTTGGCGGAGTTCCTAAGGAAAAAGGGTGCGATAATTGCTCGCACCCTTGTTTCAATTCGATAATCTTTTTGCAGAACGGCAGTTTATGCCACGAAGCTACAGGCCTGCCTTTTTGCGGATGGCTTCGAACTTGGCTTTGCCGTTCTTCCATTCAATGCCTTCGTCGAAACGCAACAGCGAGGTGATGAATTGATCGGAGAACTCTTCAGCCGCTTGTGCAGGGAGCAAGGATGGCAGGTTGTCAATTGATGTCACTTCGACAGCATCACCCGAGCCATTCTTTGCGACTTCCACGACCGGCTCATTCCAGCTGGTTGGTGCGTCGTAAATTGGCAGGGGGTTGAAATCGGAGAATGGATCACATGAGACGTCCGAGATGACTTTCATGTTGACCCCGGCAGACGCCAGATGGGTCTTGTTGGCCAGAAGAAGACCGGGGCCGAACATCAAAACGCAATTGACCATCAAATCGTGCGCAAGAAGAGCCTGACGGTCCAGAATGCGAGTTTCTTCGATATCCCACTTTGTAACCTTGATGCCGATGGCTTCGAGGCATTCGCTGGCGCCGGTGCCGGACCGGCCTTTTGCACCAATGACAATTGCGGTTGGCAATTCGCCTTCGACTTCGGCCGCCAATGCTTTTAGCTGTTCAATGATAACGGCCTGACTTTCAAACGGAGAGACGCCTTTTGTGATCTCATTGCGGCCAGCGCGGCGTTCGAGCAGACGAAATGCGCCAAGTGCAGCGCCCATCCATCCTGCCCAATAGCCAAAGGCAGCAACGCGGCGACCATTTTCGTTGGTCAGAAATTCGATGTCATAGAGCAGTCCGTCGCCATTGACGAAACGGGCCAGTTCTTTTTCCCAGCCGGTCTGATCCTTATAGATATGGGCAAAATGGATCATGCGGTGAGGTAGTTTGTCCGGCGTTTCTGCCAGTTCTTTAAGGCCAAGAATGACGGTTTCCTTGGGAGCGTCGACCCATGAACGCGGCTCAGCAAGTGCACAGCCGACTTCTTCATATTCGTCGTTCTTGCAGACGCGCTTGTCGCTCTTTTCTACCGTAACGGTGAAACCGGCTTCAATCAGCTTCTTTGCGTTTTTGGGAGTGAGGGCGGTGCGTCTCTCGGTGCTGCGATCTTCATCGCGTAGCCAGATATGTGTTTTTTGTTCGGAAGGAGTAGGTGACATCCGAGGTCTCCATAGGCTTATCGTGTTCGTGAGCTTCTTCAGGGGCTTTGTGAACAGCGTTTTGTTGTTGGCCCAATTTAGCGGATTTGGAGAAAAATGATAGAGGATGAGCTGTGCGGAAATGTCATTTATCAATGTCCGGCTCTCATTGGCTTCTTTTGTCGCAGTGCATGTTTGCGAGTCGGGTCGTCACTGTGAAAATTGCCTAAGGAATTGGGATTCTTGCGATAAACCTCTGATTGAGACTCCAAAATTATGAATCTATTTAAAGTTTTGGATTAATTTGACTTCAATTGGGGGACATTTTGTCTATGTTGAATTCGCTTGATATTGCGACGATCTATGTATGCATGTTTTTGTCACTGCTTGTGGCGGCATCCACGATGGCGGTGGTGTGGTATAGCCATTTTCAAGACAAAGCAGCAGGATATTGGACTCTATCCTACATTCTCGGCATTACAGCTTCGATATTGCTAGCGCTGCAAGAGCAATTGGGGCCTTTTGCTCCGGCTCTTTGTACCGCCCTGGTGATTGGTGCAAATATTGCGATATTTTCCGGTTTCAGAGCCTTTAATGGTTACGCCACATTTAAACTGCCATTTTTCGTGGCCCCGGCGGTCTATCTTCTGTTTGCGGCTTTGGAGCCGAGGCTTTACAACAATCCAAACATGAATGTTCTGGTGCAATCGATTATGGTGACCGGGATTTCCTCGGCGAATGCGTATCTGCTTTTAACCGGTGCGGGCAATCGAGAGCTGCCCATGACGCTGCCCGCCTCGATTATTCTGATGGTTCATGCAACGGCGAGGGTCTGCATCGTCTTTCTGGTGCTGTTTGATCCAGCTCCCGTGATCAATACCCGGATGGAATCCACTTGGTGGAAGTTGTTTCTGCTAGAAATTTTCTTCAATACGACAATGATGGCAATTTCCACGATAATTCTGATCAAGGACCGATCCGAGCAGCATCATCGTATTGCGTCCGAGACAGATGATCTGACCGGCATTGAAAATCGCAGGGCATTTGTGAAGAAAATCAATAATGCTTTGCTGGAAGACAAACCAGATGCGGTGCTGGCTATTCTTGATGTCGACCATTTCAAGCAGATTAATGATACCTATGGTCATGATGCCGGAGACAAGGCGCTCATTGATTTGGTGAAAACCGTAAAGCGTGCTCTTCCGACATTTGCCATGCTCGGGCGTATGGGGGGCGAAGAATTTGCCATCTTTATGTCTGGCCGGGGGCTCAAGCATCAGGCGATTTTTGAACGCGTGCGAGCGCAAATAGCGCAAACCACGTTTGAATATGAAGGTCTGGCGATCAAATTGACATCAAGCATAGGTTATGCCTCTGTGGAGTCCGTTGGTTGCAGCTTTGACAATCTGTTTACCGCAGCTGATTGCGCGATGTATCGGGCAAAGAAAGAGGGGCGCAATCGCGTTCTTGCCTACAAACCGTCCATGCGTATCAGAGAATTGTTGGACGAAGAGCCGGATTGTTATACTGACTTTTCACAGGTGCCGCTTTCCCTCAAAGTGGGATGACGGGCCTGTCCTTTTAAAAGTGTCGGATTCTCAAGGCGCATTATATGACCTCTCTATTCTTTGATCTCGATGGAACATTGACAGATCCCAAGGAGGGAATTGTCAATTCGGTGAAATATGCACTCAACAAGCTGGGCATCACTGATATTCCCGCTGATTTGGATTGGGTGATCGGCCCCCCTTTGCAGGAAAGCTTTGCAGTGCTTGCAGGGACAGACCGTGCCGAGGAAGGTGTTCTGGCTTATCGAGAACGCTATTCGGATATCGGTCTGTTCGAAAATGAAGTGTATGACGGGATTCCTCTGTTGCTTGAAGATCTTAAGGCGGCAGGTCAGTCGCTTTATGTTGCCACTTCAAAGCCCCATGTCTTTGCCAGGCCTATTCTGGAGCGTTTCGGTCTCGCTTCCTATTTTGCGGATGTTTTTGGTGCAGAGCTTGACGGCACACGCAGTAATAAGGCCGATTTGTTGGCCTATGCGCTTGAAATGACGGGAGCAGATCCGAAAACTTCCATCATGCTCGGTGATCGCAAGCATGATGTCATGGGCGCCAAGGCAAATGGTATGAAAGTGCTATCCTTGCTCTGGGGGTATGGATCAATAGAAGAATTTGAAGCCGCCGGGACAGACAAGATTCTTGCCTCTATTGACGAATTGCGGGCTGAACTCCTGTAAAAGGCCGGAAATCCTGCCTTTTCATGCTGTTTGACACTGAATCAGGTTGACGCAGGCGGCAATATTGCGTAGAACCCGCCCATTCTCATGATGCATTGGACATTTTGAGCCACTGACCCGGTCCCGCAAAGGTGTAAAGAGAACCGGGAAGTCCACATCCGACAGCGCGTTGCGCCCTCGGGTGCTTTTTTGCTATGCGGCTTTTGCGCAAAAGGCGTTGGCAATGAAGGCGGGAAGGCCCAAATAGGGGTTGGATGATGATGGGAAGAAACGAAGGAGCAATGGATGTTTGAATCGCTATCAGATCGCCTCGGCGGCATTTTCGACAAGCTCTCCAAGCGTGGTGCGCTGAGTGAGTCTGATGTCAATGCTGCGCTACGTGAAGTTCGTCGCGCGCTGATCGAAGCGGACGTTGCTCTGGATGTTGTGCGCGCCTTTACCGAGCAGGTGAAGGAAAAGGCCGTTGGCGTAGAGGTCATCAAGTCGGTCAGTCCGGCACAGATGGTAATCAAGCTTGTTCATGACCAGTTGGTCGAGATGCTTGGTTCTGATGCCAAGGTGATTGATCTCAATGCGCCGTCGCCTGTTCCCATCATGATGGTTGGTCTTCAGGGCTCTGGTAAAACCACTTCGACTGCCAAGATTGCTCTGCGCCTGCAAACAAGGGACCGCAAGAAGGTCTTGATGGCTTCCCTTGATACCCGTCGTCCTGCAGCTCAGGAACAGTTGCGGGTTCTTGGTGAACAGAATGACATCGCGACGCTGCCGATCGTGGCTGGTCAGACGCCAACCCAGATCGCAGAACGCGCCATCAATGCTGCCAAGCTCGGTGGCTATGATGTGGTCATGCTCGACACCGCTGGCCGTACCCACGTGGATGAACCTCTCATGGTTGAGATGGAAGAAATCCGCCGGGTTACCAACCCGCATGAAATTTTGCTGGTTGCCGATAGCCTTACCGGTCAGGACGCGGTGAATGTTGCCAAGAGCTTTGACGAGCGTTGCGATGTAACCGGTATCGTGCTGACCCGTGTTGACGGTGATGGCCGCGGTGGTGCGGCGCTGTCCATGCGCGCTGTTACCGGCAAGCCTATCAAGCTGATGGGTACGGGCGAAAAAGCCGATGCGCTGGAAGAATTCCATCCCGAACGTATCGCTGGCCGTATTCTGGGCATGGGCGATATTGTGTCGCTGGTCGAAAAAGCCGCAGAGACGATCGATGCCGAAAAGGCCGCGCTTGCTGCGGAAAAGCTACGCAAGGGCAAGTTCGATCTTGAAGATCTCAAGGATCAGTTGGGCCAGATGGCCAAGTTGGGTGGCATGAGCGGCATCATGGGGTTGATGCCGGGTATCGGCAAACTCAAAAAGCAGATGTCTGCTGCCAATCTTGATGATTCCGTTGTCAATCGTCAGGTCGCGATCATCAATTCCATGACCCGGCAGGAGAGACGCAATCCCAAGCTTCTCAATGCCAGCCGCAAGAAGCGCGTTGCTGCCGGTGCCGGTGTTCAGGTTTCCGAGATTAACAAGCTGTTGAAGATGCATCGCCAGATGGCGGACATGATGAAGATGCTGGGTAAGAAGAAAGGCGGCCTTGGCGGCCTGTTCGGTGGCGGTATGCCTCAGGTTGATCCTGCCCAGCTCGCTGAAATGCAAAAATCCGGTCAGATGCCTGATATGGGTGATCTGGCCAAAGGAATGGGAGGCGGACTGCCTGGTGGCGGTCTTCCCGGAGGCCTTTCAGGCGGATTGCCGGGTGGTATGCCTGGTCTTCCTGGCTTGGGTGGCCCGAAATTTCCCGGTCTGGGCGGTATGTCCGGCAAGGGTAAAAAGAAACGCTGATTTTGCTGCTGTTAGCAGATGAGGCACAGTAACAAGGCCAAGGGCTGGCGACAGCTAAAAGAAGTTGGTCGAAATAGAAAAATATGCCGAAATTGGAAAGGAAACTCCATGGCTACTAGAATTCGTTTGGCCCGCGGCGGCTCCAAGAAACGTCCTCACTACTCCATCGTGATTGCTGACATCCGCTCTCCACGTGATGGCCGCTTCATCGAGAAAGTTGGCACTTATAACCCGCTGTTGCCAAAAGATTCTGCAGATCGCGTTATTCTGAAAGAAGACCGCATCAAGCATTGGCTGGAACAGGGCGCAAAACCAACCGACCGCGTTCTCCGTTTCCTGGATGCTGCTGGCATGGCTAGCCGTCCTGCACGCAACAACCCGAACAAAGCAAAGCCGGGTGCAAAAGCTCAGGAACGTCTTGAAGAACAGCGCATGAAAGAAGAAGAAGCTGCAGCTGCCGCCGCTGAGGCTGCTGCTGAAGCAGAAGCTCCTGCTGAAGAAGCAAGCGCTGAGTAATTTGCTCGATTTCAAGGGAGTGCGGTCGATGGCCGGACTCCCTTTTTGATTCTGGCAATCTAATTCCGGTCTGTCTATCTGATTGACCCTCTGTTTCGGGCGCAGATAGTGTGCCATTTGTTCGCAAGCGTCAGGGAGTGATGTCATGGCGAAAGAGCCTGCCGATCCTCAAGGTAAAGTCTGTATTGCCCAGTTCGGAGCCGCTCACGGGGTTCGTGGTGAGGTGCGGATCAAGCTATTTGCCGAAGATCCCGATGCTTTGTTTGATTATGGACCGCTGGAAACTGCGGACGGTTCGCGCCAGTTTGAATTTCTTTCAGCCCGTGAATCCAAGACTGTTTTCGTTTGTCGTATCAAGGGCCTGAACAATCGTAACGACGTAGAGGCGCTCACCGGCCAGCGGCTTTATGTGGATCGGGACAAGTTGCCCGAGCTTGAGGAGGAGGAATTTTATCATTCCGATCTCATCGGGCTCGATGTGCGTCTTGAAGATGGCACATCCATCGGTTCGATCGTGGCAATCCATGACTTTGGCTCCGGTGATATGCTCGATGTCATGCCAAAACGCGGTAAAGGTTATTATATTCCCTTCACGCGCGAGGTCGTGCCCGAATTGAAGATCTCTGAGGGCTTTGTTCTGGTCAATCCACCGGAAGGGTTGCTGGATGAGGCGGACGAAAGCGAACGCGCTCAGGAAGGTGAGGGCGTAGATTTTTCCAACTCACCTGAATTGTTGGACGGTCTCAACAAAGAATAGGAATCTATCAAATCATGTCGGATACCAGCCAAATTGATGAACAGGAGCCTGAAGGCTCTGATACGCCTTGGCATGCGAGTGTTCTGACATTGTATCCAGATATGTTTCCGGGACCGTTGGGCACGTCTTTGGCTGGTCGGGCGCTTGAAAATGGCATTTGGTCGCTTGATGCGGTGCATATTCGCGACTTTGCCGAAGGCAAGCACCGCAATGTGGATGATACGCCCGCTGGCGGTGGTGCCGGCATGGTGCTCAGGCCTGATGTAGTTTCCCGCGCCATCGATCATGTAACCGGTGAGGGGGATATGCGCCCTCGTATATTGCTTTCTCCTCGTGGCAAGCCTCTGACGCAGGAAAAGGTGCATCAGCTGAAAGATGCTGGCGGCGTCATTCTGCTCTGTGGCCGGTTTGAAGGGGTTGACCAGCGGGTGATTGATGGACGTGATCTGGAAGAGATTTCCATCGGCGATTATATCCTCTCCGGTGGCGAGTTGGGGGCCATGGTTCTGATGGATGCCGTTGTGCGCCTCCTGCCCGGTGTCATGGGCAAGATCGCTTCGGGGGAAGACGAGAGCTTTGAAAGCGGTTTGCTGGAATATCCGCACTATACCCGTCCGTCCGTTTGGGAAGGTCGGGAAATTCCGGAAATTCTAACCTCGGGGCACCACGGCAACATCGATAAATGGCGCCAGCAACAGGCGATTGAGTTGACGCGCGAGCGGCGACCTGATCTTTATGGCGAGTGGCTTAAAAGCAATTGAATCTGCGCGCTTTTTGCGCTTTCCTGTCGTTTCTTCCCTCCCTTGTGTTTCTTGCATTTTTCAAGTTCAGGCTTATCTGTCTTGATATGATCCTCAAATAGTTGCCTTACATAGTAAGGCAGGCGGACAGAATAGATATGGCAAATGAAACAGAAGCATCCCGCCGTCTGAACGGTCGCTTTCAAAATCCCGCGGGTAGTCCGAAGGGGGGAGCGACCTTTGGTGATTTTGCACACTTTCTCTTCCAGCAGACTTTCAAGACAAAAGCCCCGGACATTCCTGATTGGCATGTGCTTCACCCGACAGAGCGGGACCGGCAATTGGCCGAGGCGAGCAATCCAAGTGTTACCTGGCTTGGGCATGCGTCTTTCATCATTCGAACAGGTAGCAAGATCATTCTCACCGATCCGTTTCTGGATATGCGGGCGGGCATGATGGGGCTGGGGCCCAAGCGATTTGTTCCTGCTGCTCTTGGCGTCGATCAGCTTCCCAAGGCAGATATTCTTCTGATGAGCCATAACCACTATGATCATCTGGATGCAAAGACCATTGATGCCTATCCATACAAGGCTGAAACGCAAGTCATCGTGCCGCTTGGTTTGGGCTCCTTCTTCACACGCAGAGGCTATCAGAAGGTGGCAGAGCAGGACTGGTGGGATCAATGGATGATGCCGGGCCTTTCGATCAAAACACTGCCTGCTGTGCATTTCTCCGGGCGAGGGCTGTTTGATCGCAAGAAAACACTTTGGGCCAGCTTCGCGATTGAAACGTTTGATAGCAAGATATGGTTTTCGGGCGATACGGCTTGGGGCGAGGTGTTCCGCGAAGTGGGCAAGAAGGCTGGCCCGTTTGATTATGCAATCGTTGGAATTGGCGCCTACGAACCTCCTGCCATCATGGTGGAAGTGCACGCAACGCCGGAGGAAGGCATCGCCATTTCAAAAGCGGTTGGTGCGAAAAAGGCTATCGGCATGCATTGGGGGACTATCATGCTTACGCCGGAAGATCCGTTCGAGGCACCAGAGCGTTTCCGACAGGCGGCGATTGATCAAGGGTTCGGAGAAGAAAATGCCGTGATTCTGAAAATCGGCGAAACCCGTTCTTTGTAGGAGGTTTGCACGTAATTGCCCGACAATATGGCTCGACAGGAGTGAATCGACAAGTTGTAAGCTTGCCGCTCTGCATTTCGTGCTAAAAACCGCTGTTTTGAGTCACTTTTGGGGGTGACAAACGGTGTGGTATTGGGTATAGACCCCCAATCTGATTTCCAACAAGTACGGCGAAACGGGCCTTTGTGGCAAGTCGGGCATCAATGAGCCCAACGGGACTGCTTAGGACGCTCTGGTCGTAGTGATACAACAAGAGTGAACATCATGAATATCATTGAGCAGCTCGAACAAGAGCAAATGGCTGAAATCGCTGCAAAGCGTGAAATCCCTGAATTTTCTGTTGGTGATACCGTTCGTGTGAACGTACGCGTGACCGAAGGTACTCGTACTCGTGTACAGGCCTACGAAGGCGTATGCATTGCCCGCACCGGTGGCGGCCTGAACGAAAGCTTCACTGTTCGCAAAATTTCTTATGGCGAAGGTGTTGAGCGTGTATTCCCAATCTATAGCCCGATGCTGGACAGCGTTGAAGTTGTTCGTCGTGGTAAAGTGCGTCGTGCTAAACTCTACTATCTGCGTGATCGTCGCGGTAAGTCTGCTCGTATCGTTGAAGCAACCAACGCTCGCGCTCGCAAGCTCAATGATGTTGCCAAGGCAAAAGCTGCTGAAGAGCGCGCAGCCAAGAAGGCGAATGCTGCTGAAGCAAAGTCTGACGCTGAATAAGCGCGACTGCCCAGCACTATCGTTATCAAGAGCCCGGTACCGGTTTGGTGTCGGGCTTTTTTGTATCTAAATTTCGTGAGATCGAAGAGATTCATTCGATTATTGCTTGACCTTGACCACTGATCTATCGCAATACAATCACAATCCAAGTTTGGGCGTGTCAGGCACGACCGATCTGTCTTCTTGCTGAGAGGTCAGATAGCCCGCCCAATTTCACAATCGTTTGTTAAGAGGACTGATGACGAGCATGTCTGCACCTAAGACCCTTTATGACAAAATCTGGGATTCCCATGTGGCTGATCAACAGGAAGACGGCACATGCCTTCTGTATATTGATCGCCATCTCGTTCATGAGGTCACCTCACCACAGGCTTTCGAAGGTTTGCGGATGGCTGGTCGCAAGGTTCGCGCACCTCAGCGCACGCTGGCCGTTGTTGATCATAACGTGCCGACGACAGACCGCTCCAAGGGCATCGACGATCCTCAGTCCAAGCTGCAGGTCGAAACCCTGGCTGCCAATGCCGCCGAATTTGGCGTTGAATATTATGACGAGCTGGATAACCGTCAGGGTGTTGTTCACATCGTTGGTCCTGAACAGGGCTTTACCTTGCCGGGTATGACCATCGTTTGCGGTGATTCTCACACCTCAACGCACGGTGCATTTGGCTCTTTGGCGCATGGTATCGGCACTTCCGAGGTTGAGCATGTGCTTGCGACCCAGACTCTGGTGCAGAAAAAAGCCAAGAATATGAAGGTTGAAGTCACCGGAAAGCTCGGTGAAGGCGTTACCGCGAAAGATATCGTTCTGGCCATTATCGGCAAGATTGGTACTGGTGGCGGTACCGGCCATGTTATTGAATTCTGTGGCGAAGCCATCCGTGATCTGTCCATGGAAGGTCGTATGACGATCTGCAATATGACCATCGAAGGTGGCGCACGTGCAGGTTTGATCGCACCGGACGAAAAGACTTTCGAGTATATCAAGGGCCGTCCGAAAGCACCAAAAGGGGCTGATTGGGATAAGGCGCTGGAATTCTGGAAAACCCTTTACACTGACGAAGGCGCGCATTTCGATACGGTTATTACGCTGGATGCAGCATCGCTGCCACCAATCGTTTCTTGGGGCACAAGCCCTGAGAACGTAACGACCATTGATGGTTCTACGCCGGATCCGGAAAAGATCGAGGATGAAAGCCGCCGTAACGCTGTCATTCGTGCGCTTGACTATATGGGCCTTAAACCGAACACCAAGATGACCGATGTTGCCATCGATCGCATCTTTATCGGTTCTTGCACCAATGGCCGCATCGAGGATCTGCGTGCTGCAGCGGATGTCTTCAAGGGCCGCAAGGTCAAGGAAGGCATTAATGCGATGATTGTTCCGGGCTCAGGTCTGGTTAAAGAGCAGGCTGAAGCAGAAGGTCTGGACAAGATCTTCATCGAAGCTGGCTGCGAATGGCGCGAGCCGGGCTGCTCGATGTGCTTGGCCATGAATGCTGACAAGCTTGCTCCGGGTGAGCGGTGCGCTTCGACATCCAACCGTAACTTTGAAGGCCGTCAGGGCTTCAAGGGTCGTACGCATCTTGTATCTCCGGCCATGGCTGCAGCAGCTGCTGTTGCTGGTCATTTTGTTGATGTGCGCGAACTGGACTGATCGGCGGCGGGCTGTTTAGGCCATTGCTGATAACAGGACTTTTGCACTGTTTTTATGGACGAAAGGCCGGGTCGCATGATCCGGCTTTTTTTGTTCCTATGCTTTGGTCTGTTACGACTTGGATAAATGGGGAAGGTGCGGCACAATGCATTGAGTAATTTGACGCACTAATTACGATAGAAATAGTCTAATGAATTGATTGCTACTGAATATAAGGTAAAAAGGACGTCGTCGTGTTTGCTGAAATTTAGTGGCCAGACGTGCTACGGGAGTGAGAATGAGCGAGTTTGTTACCAAGATACTGGAACTGGATGCCGCCCTTGAGCTGGCTCCATTGATTTCGGCCTATGCGCAAGAGCGCAAACGCGGGGCACCCCGTCAGCCGGATATGTTTTACGCTGAAACCCTTCTGACTGATCGTACGGCTGAAGTCATGGGGGCATATGTAGATGGAAAATTATGCGCCTTCTGCACTTTCTTTGATTTGCCTGAAACGATTTCCGGCAAACGCGTTGGTCATGTCGATATTCTCTATGTCGATTATGAAGCGCGCGGGATCGGGGTTACCAAGGCTGTGATTGAAGCCCTGATCCAGATCGGTGAAGAGCGCAACTGGCTTGAACTGCAATGGAACGATCCAAATGATGTTCAGCAGGCTAAAATTGCGGAAATTTCCCACCTTACAACGACGACTTCTATTCGCCTGAGCATCGGTATTCATGAAGAGCATACCAAGGTGAAGTGACCGCTTACCGGATTGTCTATTGATACAAGAAGGGCCCTCCGAAAATTTTTCGCAGGGCCCTTTTGTTTTGTGTGTTTCTTAACCGTTCGTGTCAGCTTTCAACCCCAGCCATATTGCAGACGATTTTCCATTCTTCGTCTGTAACGGGCTGCACGGAGAGGCGGGAATTGTTGACCAGAATCATATTGCCAAGATCGGGATGGTTCTTGCAATCTTCCAGCGTGACTGGCGTTTTGACAGGTTTAACAGCCTTGATATCGACGCATTCCCATTTGCCGGTATCATCTGTGGTGTCCGGGTGAGCTTCAGCGCAGACCTCCACAATGCCGACAATGCGCTTTTCATTTACCGAGTGATAGAAAAAGCCTTTGTCGCCAAGTTTCATCTTGCGCATGTTGTTTCGTGCCTGATAGTTGCGCACGCCGTCCCATTGTTCACCTTCCTCGCCTTTTGCCATTTGGTTATCCCAGCCCCAGGTGTTGGGCTCGGATTTGAAAAGCCAGTAAGCCATGTGCCTCTCCGGTTGGTGTTGTTCGCCCTGCTGTTACTCTGGCTTGCCCAGAACCCATTTCCAAGGCTGGGAAGTTACAGATTCAAACAGACCTGCCTTGGCATAGGGGTCTTGAGCCAGAAATGCGTCGAGAGCGGCTTTGTCTTCCGCTTCGCAGATGAGGCAAGAACCAACCATTTCGCCGGCGTCATTGAGAAGCGGACCACCAACCTGTAGCGTGGCAGCGTTTGCGCGGGCAAATGCCAGATGCTGTTCACGGTTGGCTTTGCGGATTTCCAGTGCGCCTTCCTTGTCTTTGCAGGTTACGATGTAATGCATGGAATTTCTCCTGTTATTGAATTTTTGGATTTGATTTAAACGGAATTTCGCTCTCTGCGCGCAGCGGGCGGCTCATTAGATTGGCGACGGCCTGATCAATGCTGTCTCTTTGCTCCAGAACATTGGCGACAGCCTCTGCGACAGGCAACTCGACACCGTGGCTACTTGCCAGTTCGCAAGCGACGCGGGCGCTGAAGGCACCTTCGGAGAGTTTTGCGCCCGGGGCCATGAGATCGGTTATGTCGCGGCCTTCGCCGAGGGCAAAGCCAAAGGCGAAATTGCGGCTTTGATGATTGGAACAGGACAGAGCCACATCACCGAACCCTGAAAGACCCATTAGCGTGTCCGGTCGGGCGCCAAGCTTGATGGCCAGACGCTGGATTTCGGCAAAGCCGCGCGTCATGAGGGCGGCGTGGGCGCTCGCCCCCATTTTCTTGCCTAGAACGATGCCGCAGGCGATGGCGAGAATATTCTTGAGAGCGCCTCCGAGCTGGACACCAATCAGGTCAGTGCTGGCATAGGGGCGGAAGGATTGGCTCGAAAGGGTGGCGCAGAGCTTGTCTGCAAGAGGCAGAGACGGGGCTGCGATGGTAACCGCCGTCGGCAATCCTCGCGCCACGTCGGACGCAAAGGACGGGCCAGAGAGGATCGCTGGCGTTGCTTGCGGCAGATAGTCGGCCAGCACTTCACTCATCATGCGCTGGGTGCCTTTTTCAAGGCCCTTTGCTGCCAGCACGACAGGTGTTCCCTTTTTGACATAAAGCCCGATGGCTTCGGCGACCGTTGCGGTGAGCTGGGCTGGCGCTACCAGCAAGATGCAATCGGCATCGGTTGCTTCGGTGATATCTGTTGTGGTCTGGAGCGGCTGGTCAAAGGTTATATCAGGCAGATAAGCGGACAGGGTGTGTCTGGAGCTGATCTCATCGAGATTATCCTGATTGCGACCCCACAACACAACATCGCGGCCTGCGCGGGCTGCATTGAGGGCCAGGGCGGTGCCCCATGCGCCTGCACCAAGCACCGAGACGCGTTGAAAGGCGGAAATCCCATTAGAATTGCTCATGCTTTGGCTCCCTTTTTGCCTGCGCCAATTTTGGCTTCCGCATTGCTGTCAAGTGGCCAGCGAGGGCGGGCCGGGGCTTCCAGAGGATCGGTCATTCCCAGCGCAAAGCGTTCCGCTCCGGCCCATGCGATCATGACGCCATTGTCAGTGCAAAGTTTGATCGGTGGCGCCACCAGCTCCGCATCATGTTTGGACAATATGCTTTCCAGTGTGCTCCGGATCGCCTTGTTGGCAGCAACACCGCCGGCGACGATCAGCTGAGGTTTGGTCTGTTCGGGGAATCTCTTGCGGAATGAGAGCACAGCCTTTTCGATGCGATCTGACAGGATGTCGCAAATGGCTGCCTGGAATGATGCACAAAGATCAAAAATATCCTGATCACTCAATGGCGCTATCTTTTCCGCTTCCCGCCGAACCGCGCTTTTCAGGCCGGAGAAGGAAAAATCATATCCCTCGCGTCCCTTCATGGAGCGGGGGAGAGCAAATCGCTTGCTGTCTCCCTTGGCGGCGGCTTTTTCAACTTCCGGACCGCCAGGGTAGGGCAGGCCAAGCAACTTGGCCGTTTTGTCGAATGCCTCACCTAACGCGTCATCAATAGTGGTGCCCCAGCGCTCATAGTCTCCCACACCCTTGACAAGAAGAATTTGGCTGTGGCCGCCCGAGACCAGCAAAATCAGATGCGGGAACGGGGCGTTGTTTGTCAGTCTGGCGGTAAGTGCGTGACCTTCAAGATGGTTTACCGCGACAAGTGGCAGATTATGAGCTGCTGCAATGGCCTTGGCGCTCATGAAGCCGATCAATACGCCACCGATCAGTCCCGGCCCTGACGTGGCCGCGACCGCATCCAGCTGATTAAAGGAAAGGCCAGCCTCTGTCATGGCTCTCTTGATGATGCCATCGAGCGCTTCCACATGGGCGCGTGCTGCAATTTCGGGTACGACACCGCCATAGGCAGCATGGTCTTCAATCTGGCTATAAACCACATTGGAGAGTATCTCGCCTTGAGCCCCTGTTGATTTTTCCGTTGAATCATCAAATCGTCTAACGACCGCAGCGGCGGTTTCGTCACAACTTGTTTCTATGCCTAAAACGATCATTGCGCGGACTACTTCATTGCCTTTATTGTGCCTCTTGAAAAGGCTTTAGCAGCGATATGCCGCATGGCCTGACTTTTAGAGCAAACTAAGATATTTGGCATCCCCTTTTTTGGTCCTTTGAGGGCATTCGGTGTTGCACCAAGGGGCTATGGACCACCTAACAGAGCATGAAGGCCCGTTCGATGCAATCCAAACTCATCAAAATTGGTACCCGAGGCAGTAAACTGGCTCTGGCTCAAGCCTATGAGACGCGTAACAGGTTGATGGCCAGTCACGGGTTAAAAGAAGATGATTTCGAGATTGTGGTCATCAAGACGACCGGCGACCGTATTCTGGACCGGCCGCTATCTGAAGCCGGGGGCAAAGGCCTCTTTACCAAAGAGATTGAGGATGCCTTGATTGACGGTCGGATCGATTTGGCGGTGCATTCGTCCAAGGATATGCCGACCTGGCTACCCGAAGGGTTGGAGCTGAGCTGTTTCTTGCCCAGAGAAGATGTGCGGGATGCCTTCATCTCACGTAAATACAAGTCTCTTGCCGAGATGCCTTCAGGCGCAGTGGTGGGAACTTCCTCTTTGCGTCGTCAGGCATTGGTCAAGAAACTAAGGCCGGATCTTGAGGTGATCACCTATCGCGGCAATGTGCAGCGGCGGCTGGAGAAGCTGGATGAAGGGGTGGCCGATGCCACTCTGCTAGCCTGTGCCGGTTTGAAACGATTGGGCGATGAAGAGGTTATTACAGCACCGATCGAGGTGAAGGATTTTCTTCCCGCTGTGGGGCAGGGTGCCATCGCTATTGAATCTCGTATCGGTGACGAAACGATATCCGGATTGCTTGCTTCTATTCATCACGATGCGACGGCTAGGGCTCTTGCGTGTGAACGTGCCTTTCTGCGCGTGCTTGATGGATCATGCCGCACACCGATTGCTGGATTGGCTAAAGTGAACGGGGATTGCCTAACTTTCTCGGGCCTTGTTCTGATGCCAGATGGCAGCGCCCATTTTGATATAGCAGCCGATGGGTCGGCCGATGACGCCGAAGCCATTGGTGAGGATGCTGCCAAAAGGCTGAAGGACAAGGCGGGCGCCGACTTCTTTGCGGCGGTGCTGGCTGCTTGCCAGTAAGGCGATGCTTCAGGTTGTTCAAGAAAGGAGACGCTGTTGAAAATTCTGGTCACAAGACCTGAAATTGATCAGCAACAGACTATTTCGGCTCTCGACAAGCTTGGGTTCGAGGGAATCTCGTCTCCTGTGATGGATATTGTGCCGCTGTCCTTTATCCTTCCCGATACCGATTGGCAGGCGCTTGTGGTGACGTCTCGCAATGGATTGCGCATGCTGTCTTCAGATGATGTCGGCCGGTTTCAGGATGTTCCCCTCTATTGCGTTGGGGAACGGACTGCAGAACTTGCGCGGCAATTGCGGTTCTCCAACGTCGCGGTGGTAGCAGCTACAAGTGCAGCTTTGGCGGAGCAGCTTATCCGGCAACTTATCCCTCAGAGAGGTCCGGTGCTTTATCTGGCGGGAAAGATCCGGTCCGGTTCGGTGGACCGGGATCTGAAGGACCACGGCTTTTCTGTTTGTCTGCAAGAGGTCTATGAAATGAGGAAGCGTGCGCGCTTCAGCCAAGAAGCTTTTGAAGCGATCGTTTCGCACAATCTGCATGGTGTGCTGGTCTATTCAGCGAGAACCTGTCGCATTTTGCTTTCACTATTGGAGCAATATGGTCTTAGGGACCATCTGGACAATGTTATTTTCTATTGTCTTTCCCCAGCGGTTGCGCTTCCATTAAAGGGTTTGGGCTATCCTTTGGTTGTGGCTAAGTCACCAAATGAGCGATCTTTGCTTGAATGCTTGGACAATGGCCATAACTAATTAATCTAATAGTGCTTATTTTTGATAGAGGCTATGTCGTAAAGAACCAAAGGACAATAAAGTGCTTTACGAATTGTGGTTCATCTGGCCGCAAAATTGACATCAGGTCGCCTTAAGATGGTGTTGGGCACCAGTGCAAACACAGGGCTTCTGCTCTGGAAGGCCTAATGGCAATTGAATGCCATGTACGAGTTTATTGATTCTGGTCTGTTTCAAACCATGGCAGATCAAAGATGTGAAGTGATCGTCCCGTCTCGCGGGAATTGAGGAATGGTATGACAACTCGCAAATCCAATAATCGGACCGAGGCTAAAGGCAAGCCGGTCAAAACCATTGATCTGACCGCAGAAGACGTGACCAAGGTTGAGGCGTCTCAAGCTGAAGTTTCAGCGTCAATTTCGAAGCCTGCTGTAGCATCCAAGGCTGAGGCAGCACCTGAAAAGGCTGAAGAGACGGCGTCGGCTGTCGCGGCTGAAGACGCGGTTGAGGAAAAGACCGGAGAAGCCGTCGTTGCTTCTGATGGGCCGAAAGAAGACCTTCAAAACAAGGATCCTCTGGACGAAAAAGCGCAAGCTGCTGTTGAAGAAAGCGCTAAAGCGGATGATGCCGGTGTTGCCGAGAAAGAGCCTTCGGCAGATGACCTCAAGCAACCGAGTGAGGATAGCGGGGGCGATGGTGCTTCCCCACCAAGCCCTGTTGTTCCTGCGGTGGATGCACCGAAAAGTGGCGGCTTTGCTGGTGGTTTTGTTGGCGGTCTGCTCGGTGGCGTGGCCATTGTCGCATTGGGTTATGTGGGTTTGCAGCAAGGATGGTTTACGCTTCCTTCTGACACCACCAAGGTTGATGCGCTTCAGAGCGAGTTGAAGCAGGTCGAAAACAAGCTCTCGGAGGTTCCTCGGGTTGACGTTGCCGCAATCGATCAGAAGCTTGCAGCACTGCAAGGCAAGATCGAAGGGCTTGGCGCAGCACCGGTGCAAGAAGAGGTTGCCAGTGAAGAAAACGCAGTGCCGGTGGATAGCAATAGTCCGGTCGGGTTGCAGCTGGAAGCCCTCACGGGCCGTATTGATGAGTTGAAGCAAAGCGTTGCTGCGATTGATGGTTTGAAGACAGAGCTTCTGGATGCCAAGGCACAATTGGCAACCCTTCAGGCGCAGACCGCAGAGCAAGGAGAGCTGATTGTAAGCAAGGCCGCCGAGCAGGCAGACGTGCTGGAAGAAGAGCTGAAGACTGCAAAGGATGAAATCCTTTCGTCAGCGGATCGTCGGATCAATGATGTTGTCGTCCAGTTGGCCAATTTCTCCGACAAGATTTCCTCTGAGGCAACGGCCTTGGGCGAGCGTGTCACGGCTCTTGAAGAGAATAACCTGTCGGAGAAAATGCAGAATTCGGCACAGACCATTGCGCTGGCAGGGCTTGAGAATGCTGTTGCTTCCGGTGCCGACTATTCGCTGGCATTGAAAACCTTTGCCAATGTGGTTGGTGATCATGAAGCGGTTAAGGCGCTGGGGGCTTATGCGTCGACGGGGGCGCCGACTGCCAAGAAGCTGGCCTCTGATTTCCGCGCCAAATATGACGATATCTTGCGAGAAGCCGAAGGGGCGGGAGCAACCACATTGCTCGATAAATTCCTGATCAGTGCGCAGAGCATGGTCAAGGTTCACTCCTTGAATGGCGAACAGAAAGGCAAAAGCCTGACCAGCAGGCTCGGCGTCATCGAATTTCATGTCAAGCAGGGGGATCTGGTCAAGGCTGGAGAAGAATGGGACGCTCTGCCTGACGCAGCGCGTAATTCGAAAGCCGGTGCAGATTGGGTTGAAGGATTGAAGGCTCGCATTGCGGTGAATGCGGCAATGGACACCATTCGCACTGAGTTTGGCACTGGTGCCAGCAATATTGCGAATTAAGGTGGGGGACAGAAGGTTATGATTAAAGCACTCATCTTTTTTGCTGTCTTGCTGGCTATCGCGTTTGGCGGTTCTTGGCTGGCTGATCGTCCCGGAGAAATCATCATCAACTGGCCTTGGCTGGACATGGGGTTTGAAGTCTCGTTGCTCATGGGTTTTCTGCTCATCGTGGCTGCCATGGGGGTGGCCGTGGTCTTGTGGATCGTCATTAGGAGCATCTGGAATTCTCCTCGGTCAGTCACCGGCTTTTTCTCTTCCCGCCGTCGCGACAAGGGGTATAAGGCCCTGTCAACGGGCATGATTGCTGTTGGGGTCGGTGATTTGGCGCTGGCGCGCAAACAGGCCGCCAAGGCCCGCAAGCTGATTGGTCAGGAACCGATGACCCTGATGCTGGAAGCCCAGACCGCACAGCTGGCCGGGGATCCAACCAAGGCGCGTCAGAGCTTTGAGGCCATGCTGGATACCGACGAAACCCGTGCACTTGGGCGTCGTGGTCTCTATATCGAGGCGCAACGGCGCGGCGATCTGGAAGAAGCCTTGCAAATGGCAAAGGCTGCTACGGACGAAAGCACCAAAACGCCGGGCTGGGCGGGTGCCGCGTTGTTCGATATGCAAACCGCTGCCATGGATTGGCAGGGTGCGTTGATTACCCTTTCGCAAAATCACGCCAACAGGCATGTTTCCAAGGAAGACTTCCGCCGTCAGCGTGCGGTTATTCTGACTGCACAGGCTATGGAGCTGGAAGAACAAGACGATGCTGATGCAGCCATAAAGCCGCTGTTGAGCGAAGCTTGCAAGTTGGCTCCGGGGCTTGTTCCTGCAGTTACGCGTGAAGCTGGTATTCTCAATGATGCGCGCGATTATCGTAAAGCCTCCAAACTGGTTGAGGCTGCATGGCGCATTGAACCTCATCCAGAGCTTGCCAATGCCTATGCCTTTATCAAGGATGGCGACACCGCTCTTGACCGTCTCAAGCGCATTCGGGTGCTGTTTGGTCTTATGCCTGACCATACAGAATCCAAGTTGGCAATGGCGCGTGCCTTTATTGATGCCCGTGAATGGGCAGAAGCACGCAGTCTGCTAGAATCTATGGCCGAAAGCCATTTGACGCCACGTATTTGCATGTTGATGGCTGAACTGGAAGAAGGCGAAAAGAATGATTTCGGCCTTGTTCGTCAGTGGCTTGCGAGAGCTGTCGGCGCTCATCGGGATCCGGCCTGGACGGCAGATGGGCAGGTGAGCGAAAGCTGGCAACCGATTTCGCCGGTTACGGGCAAGATTGATGCCTACGAATGGAAAGTTCCTGTCAGAGAGGCAGCCCATGTGGACCAGCCTGTCCTGGACAGCCGTGATCTGGAAGAAGAAACCTCTGACGAGGCTATGGTGTTGATTTCTTCTGAAGGAGGTAACAGCAAATCCAAGGCATTCGATGTTTCCGAAGCAGAGGTGGAGGAAATAGACCCTGAAGAGGCCGAACCGCAGAAGCCTGCAAACGATGCTGCCAAGGCTGATGAAAAGGCTCAAGAAGAAGCAACCAGATCTGAAGCCGAAGTGATTTCGAAAGACAAAGTGGCATCGGAGGTGGTTGAAGCCGTGCCTCAAGCTGATGACGCTGATGAGAAAAAGCCAGAGGCTGACATAAAGGAAAGTAGCAAGGCCGAACCTAAAAGCGAACAGAAGGCTTCTGTTAAAGCTGAGGTCGAAAAACCCAAGGAAGTCGAGTTTCCGTTGTCGTATGCTCCGGATGATCCGGGCCCAAAAAAGGAAGCTGCCGGGCGCAAACCCGAGAAGCGGTTTAAACTATTCTGATCATTTTGATTAAGTTGAAAGAGCCCGGCTAAACCGGGCTCTTTTCATAACGGATCGATTTTCTTTGCAAAATTGTTCACGTCAAACCGAATTTTCCCCTGCAAGGCCATGATTGCCTCTTGCCCTTCATCATGGAATTGGCTAAGAGAAGCCACCCTGTTTTGATCATTTGATCAACGGTTTCGCTTTGGATTTTTCTCACGCAAGACCGGTTTAGGGCAATCTGGTAGGCTGTCACCTTTCTGACTGTCTGGCAAGCCGCTGTAGCTCAGTTGGTAGAGCAACGCATTCGTAATGCGTGGGTCGTAGGTTCAAGTCCTATCAGCGGCACCATTTCTCCTCTTTCGAAATTTGACTAATCTAGCGGCCTAATGACATTGCTCATGATCCGGGCGTATTCAGGATCAGGTTGAGCAAAGCGCTTATCGGGTTAGATGGATATTCTGCTGTTTGAAAGCGAGCGGATTCATAGGCCTGGGGCCTTTCTCGCTGTGGTCTATGGTTGTTGAAACGAACAAACCCATTCCTGTGTTCGGTGCGCTTCAAAAGTGGTTTGTCGTTTCAATTTGGGCGAACAACAATCATTCAGTCAGATGTCGGCTCAACACGATTTCTGCGTGGGATGTATCACCTAAAAGGGGACGCGATTATCTGCGATGGCGCCCAATTGTATGCTGAAAAAGCGGGTTTGGCTTGTTGGCTATTCATCGGTTAAAATATTGTTTTTATGAATAGAAACTGAGTCTTAGGCAATTGAAACGCATTTTAGTCACAGGGTTATACCTCGTTTGTTGGATTACATCACATAAAAAATATTTCCTATATATTTCCGCTACCATGCGTTGTGCATATTAATTAAGCAGTTCATTGTTGCAAGTTATAGATTACTTCTTCTAGCTTTCTTATTACATTTTCTAAATGTGAAAAGAATATCATATGTTCAAAAATGTATACTTTTGCCTAATATTGGCTGATGTGGAGTTATATTTTGATATAATCATATGTTGTTACATATGTATATTATTTGTATGGGCAAGGTTGTCGATCCGCTTTCTCATATTCAAAGAGTGTAATCTATATTTGTATCGGATTTTACATATCTAATTATTTCGATATGAATTAACTCATTGTTCTAAATCAACTATTTTTTTCATGATAATTATCTTTATATATTTCTAATGTGTAAATTCAGACACAAATTAAATATAGAAATCTGACAATCTATCCTGCACTTTGCCGACATCTTTGATTGAATAATTCTTAATATGTTTGCAGGAGTTGGGGTCGTGTCTGTCAATCATTCGTCGTCTTTTAAGCCAACAGTAGGACGCTCTCTTTTAACAGCATCCGCTTGCGCTTTGTTAATGGTGTCTCTCACCGGGTGTGTCACGTCAGGGGGGAGTTCGAGCACAACGGCAAGCAGTTCAACTTCTTCGGGGACTGATGGCAGCTCTTCGAGTTCTTCATCAAGCTCTGGTTCTTCGTCTAGTTCATCCTCTAGCGGAAGCTCGTCGTCTAGTTCTTCTTCCAGCGGAAGCTCTTCGTCTAGTTCCTCTTCTGACGGGAGCTCTTCTTCCGACGGCAGCTCAAGCTCAGGAAGTTCATCAACGTCATACACTCCGAGTTATGACTATCCAACTTTTGCGACACTGACGAGCAAAGATTACACAGTTAATCTCTATGGTACAGCTGCTACGAATGATTCCACCACTGCCGTTGCATATACGGGTGGGGGCGTATCGTTAATTCTTGACGCGGATGGTTCAACAGTTACCTATACCGATGCTCAGGGAAATTCTTACACTGGCACCTTCGTGACAGATGGACCTGATGAGGGTTATGAAGCATATTTTGATACCGATGGGGACAGTACGACTGACTTTACCTTGGAGTTGGAGAGTTCCGATACCTCGAAATATGAGTATGTCTCTCGCTTCTATCAGGAAAATGCAGACGGAAGCACTGATTACGACACATTGGGTGTTCTCGGTGTTACGACCCACCGGTGATGACGTTCCTACCAGTGGTTCGGCAACATACACAGGTGAAGCTTCAGGCGGCTACGTCACCAGTGATGGTAGCTCCAAGCAAGCAATCATGGGTGATATGACTGCAAGCGCGGACTTTGGCGCAGGTACTGTTGATGTGACGGTTTCAAACCTTACCGGCTATGATGAGGCTACCAACTCGGCAGATACTTCAGCTGATTTGTTGTTTGATAGCGCTTCTGCTTCGATGGTTCTGAACTCTAGCTATAGAAACAACTTCTATAACGAAAACAGTAGTGACGTAACTTACTCTAAAAATGGCAGTGAAGTAGACATCTCAAGCTTCACCGGTAGTGATAACACAAATAGTGCGAGTGGTTCGTTCTATGGCTTTGACACCACTGATGGTAATCCTGCTGAAATTGGCGGATCGATTACTTCCGAAGGCAGTGATGGTCAGGTTATCGTCAACTATGTTGGTGCAAAGACTGAGTAAGCCAATCCAATGACTTGTCTCAAGCGTAAGTTTTCCAGCTCCGCCGCGATTGCGGGGCTGGTGCTTCTTTCTTGTAGCCAGATGGCATTTGCTTATCCAGCCAAGATAGATAACGCGATTTCACATCTTTTAAATATGGGCAAGTTTGCAGAAGCAGAACAGCTGCTCGAGAAGAACCATCCTTCTGAAGCGGATCGCCTTTTTTTCAAGGGTCGCGTGCAGAAGGCTCACGGGCATCTTCGAGAATCTGTCGACACATTCCGCGAAGTGCTTCGTATAGAGCCAAGTCACATCAACGCCAAGCGCGAGCTGGCGCATTCCCTGATGCTGCTCAAAGACTATGATGTTGCTGAGTTTCATTTCAAGGAGTTGATGGAAGTCGACAAAAACACCGACATGCGGGATAGCTACCAGAATTTTATTGGTAGTATTCAACGGAACAAGCCTTTTGGCTACAGTGTCGGCTTTGCAGCATTGCCATCAACAAATGTCAATCGCGGCTCGATAAATCAGTATTTCGACACCACACTTGGTCGCTTTGTCATCGATGACGATAGCAAGGCGGAGAGTGGCGTGGGTGCTCAGATTTCTGGTTCAGCATTCTACCGGCACCAAATCAACAAGACAGATCGCGTTGTATTATCTGGGTTCGTTGCTGGGAATCTGTATGCAAATGATGAATTTGACAGCCTGTCAAATCGGCTATCAATCAATTTTGAGAAGCGGAAGTCTGACTGGTATTTTGCCCTCGGGCCTTATTTCCAGCGGAACTGGAAAAACGATGATTCCAGCAACTCAGTTCCAGGTGTTCAGTTTGCAGTCGGGAAAAGAATAAACGAGAAGTGGTCTGCCTTGTTCTCGTCTCTTTATGAGTACCGTTTTTATGATATTCAAGACCGCAATGATGGCGGGTATGTCTCTGGTACTGCCTCTGTGACGAGACATTTTGGACAAACACTGGCTGTTTCTGTCGGCTTAGGGGTGGAACGCAGTAATCCCGAGAAAGACTATGCTCGATACAATGGCGTGAAAGCTGTCTTGCAAGCGTCGAAGCAATGGAAGGGCGGGCTCTTTACCAGTGCCAAGCTGGAAGGGACAGAGCGCTTTTATGACAATAAATTCCCGTTGCTTGGTTATGAACGGAGAGACGATGTGCTGAAGGTCTCGGGCACCGTGGGGCATAACGCTATCAGTTATAAAGGCTTCACTCCTCGCTTGACTTGCGCTTATACCTATAACCAATCCAATGTATCACTCTATGAGTATAACGCAGCGGAATGCCAGGTTGGATTGACCCGCGATTTCTGAGCGCTTTTGGCGCCTGTTGTTCCGGGAGCCTGACTAGAAGCTTTTTGATTTCTACGATTTGGCTCCGGCACATCTTTGCTTATGCAGGATATGCCGGAGATATTTTCTGGACCGTAAGCAAAATTTATAAACTGGCAATCGAACCGCTTAACTAAAGAAACAGGTCTACTTTTTCGAATTTTGTTACATCGATGATGCCCACATCCGAGATGCGGATTTCAGGGATGACCACCAGCCCAAGCAGGGAATGCTGCATGTTGGCGTTGTTGAGCGTACAGCCACAAGCGGCCATGGCTTCAACCATTTTGATTGCCTTCATTGCGACGATTTCAGCGCGCTCTTCAGACATCAAGCCCGCGATGGCCAGTTCTACCGTTGCCAGTTCCTTGCCTTCCGAGAAGACGGTGATGCCACCACCCACCTTGCCAAGATGATTGGCCGCTGCTGCCATGTCTTGCTTGGAGGTGCCGACAACAATCATGTGGTGGCTGTCATGGGCGACAGTGGAAGCCACAGCGCATGGCTTGTTATAGCCAAAGCCGGAGACAAAGCCGTTGACGACGCCGCCAGTGCCCTTGTGGCGCTCAACCAGAGCGATCTGGCAAACGTCTGCCTCTGCATCCATTTCCACCAGTCCCTGCTCTACTGGTAAAGTGTGCTCCAGCGCTTTGGTCGGGGCCTGATTTTCAATGACGCCAATGACGCGCGCGCGCACCTGATTGGCTCCCTCTGGCGCATGGATGTCGAAATCTTCAGCAGAAAGGGTCTTGCCGAGTTTCACAGTGTTGCGGCAGAAGTCGGGATATTTGACTTCGGGAATATCGATCAGCAGTTTCTGGTCTTCTGCAACGACCTGCCCCTGCGCCATGACCAGCTCGATTGGCAGGCTGACGAGATCGGATGAGAGAATGATGTCGGCTCTGCGGCCTGGCGTGATGGAACCAATGTCTCGGTCCATGCCGAAATGCTGGGCAGCGTTCAGCGTTGCCATCTGAATGGCGGTAACAGGTTTGAGCCCTTGTGCAATCGCATGGCGCACCACGCGGTTCATATGGCCATCATTGACGATGGTGCCGGAATGGCTGTCATCGGTGCAAAGAATGAAGCTGCGCGGGTCAAGTCCGTCCTCGGTGATGGCCTTGACCTGTTCGGCTACGTCATACCATGCCGAGCCAAGACGCATCATGGGACGCATACCTTGACGAGCGCGGGCGATGGCGTCTTCCTTGCGGGTGCCTTCATGGTCATCGGCAGGGCCGCCCGCGACATAGCCATGGAACATGAGGCCCAGTTCCGGGGTCGGGAAGTGGCCGCCGACTGTCTTGCCCGCGTCCTGTGTGGCTGCGATTTCTCCGAGCATCTTGGGGTCACCCATGGCAACGCCGGGGAAATTCATCATTTCACCCAAACCGCAGATCTGCGGCCAAGTGAGCGCTTCCTTGACATCATCCACGGTGATTTCTGCGCCAGCATTCTCCAGACCCGGAGCGGAAGGCACGCAGGAGGGCACTTGCACCTGAATGTTGATTGGCATGTTGGCGGCATCGTCATGCATCACCTTCACGCCCTTGAGGCCCAGTACGTTGGCGATTTCATGAGGGTCGATGAACATGGATGTGGTGCCGTTGGGAATGACCGCACGGGCAAATTCACTCACCGTGATCATGCCGCTTTCCACATGCATGTGCGCGTCGCACAGACCCGGCACCATATAGCGGCCATTGGCCTCGATAACCTTGGTCTCGTCACCGATGGCGTGGCTGGCATCAGTTCCGACATAGGCGATGCGGCCGCCGGAAATGGCGACGTCCGTGTCAGGAATGATTTCGCCGGTATGGACATTGACCCATTTGCCCTTGCGAATGACGCTGTCGGCCATGCGCCTCCCCATAGCCACATCAATCAATTGTGGTGCAAGTTCACTCCAGGATGGGATAGGCATAAAGACCTCCGAATTCAGTTTTGCAATCAAGTCATATTTGGTCCGACACATTGGGCGGGAACGCCTGTGCTGTCAAGAAATGCTGACGCGATTGGGATGTTTCATTCTATGAGGGGTTGGATGGGAGGGGAGATTTCTTCAAACCCTACCGAAATTTAATCTTTTGCCCTGTCGATGAACAAATTTTCGCCATAAGCGAGTCTCTTAACGGGAACATTCAAGATCTGCTTTTGCTCTCAGGTTTTAGCCGAAGAGGGGAAGCGTGATCACTCCGGGGGAATGGTGCATTACCGGTTTGTTGTCCGGTGTCTGGTGCTTTGCCTTCCCTGTCCAATTGTTGAGTAGATGACCGGCATCAGGATGTTTGCAAAGTTGGAAAAATCTCGGAACCTGTCAAGCCAAGCTGCTGTTTGGTCGAAGGGTGCACTTGGGCTTTTTCTGGCTTTTTTGCTTCTGCTGTTCTCTTTTCCTCAGTTGAGTGCGGCCAGTGCTGGTGAGTTTCAGTGGCTGGGTTCCGATCAGGTCGGCAGTTATCATGACCGGGTTTTTGCCCGTCCGATTGCAGATGTTGAGGTCAGAGATGATTTTCAGGAAATCATGGATCGGGACAGGTTCGCCGGTTACGACAGATCGATCCTGAACTATGCTGAGCGCTCTTTTTCCAAACTGGCGCGGATTTGGATCGAGACTACTCTTCAAGAGACGTCCTTCAGCATCCTGCCGCTTGGTCGCGGCCCTCCTTCTTCCTTGTAAAAGCCTGACTTAATGACCCTTGCTGGTCTCTATTGTCTGGACAGAGATACCGCTTAAGGAAAGGCGGCAGCTCTCTATCGTTCGGGGCAATTTCCAGCAGGTTGGTTCACTTGTTCATAAAATTTCCAAGACTTTACAAGGATGATTTCCATGAAATCTTTCGCAAATGGTGCACGTCTGGCCCTGTTGGGGGCTGTTTTGGCCGCAACCCCGCTGCTTGCTTCTAACGCCATGGCTGAGGCCTTCAATCAACCTGCAAATGGCCCGACCATTCATGGCTTTTGGCTGACAGCCGACCATCCGGACGTTGTTGTGTCTGCGGGCAAAAAGGTGTCTATGCCTCTGTCTCTGCTTAATGCGCTCGACAAGCCGGTTCGTACCAATCTGACAGTGAAGGGCCTGCCTGATGGTTGGACCTATTCGATCAAGGCCGGTGGTTCGGAAGTGACTTCAGCAATGCCGCTTCCCAATGAGATCGATAATCTGACACTGATGGTGGTTCCGCCAAAGGATGCCAAGAAGCAGATTTATAAGTTTGAAGTGGATGCTCTTGCCAACGACGATGAATTCAAAATGCCGTTAAGCGTTTCGGTGGCTGATATCCCTCTTGGTGATACAACCCTGGTGCCGGAATTGCCTGCTTTGCACGGAACGGTCAGCACGAGCTTCGAATATAAAATGAAGCTGACCAACGGCTCCAATCATGACACACTGTTCAATCTGTCGGCTGATGTGCCTGCTGGCTTTATGGCTACCTTCAAAAAAGGATATGGCAGCGAGGAAATTACCGGTATTCCGGTGAAGGCTGGCGCAACCGAATCCGTTAACATGACCATCAAGCTCAATCACAATGTGGCTGAGGGCGACTATCCGATTGAGGTCGCCGCTGTTGCCGGGCCTGATGATCCCTCTGCCAAAGCCAATGTCAGCCTGAAAGTAAGTGGCTCGGCCAAACTGGCCATCTCTGGTCCGAACCAGCGACTAAGTGGGGCAGCAACCGCAGGCAAGGAAACCACTTTCCCGTTTGTTCTGAGCAATGATGGGACAGCTGCTGCTACCAAGGTCAAATTGAGCGCAACCTCTCCAAGCGACTGGAAAGTAACCTTCGAGCCAAAGGAAATTGCCAAACTTGAAGCTGGCAAGACCCAGAATGTGAATGTCAAAATCCAACCTTCCAGCAAGGCCATCGCCGGTGATTATATGGTGCAAATTCGCGCCAATGGGGATGGCGTATCCAAAGAGGTTGATTATCGCGTAACCGTTGAAACCTCCACCATGTGGGGTATCGTCGGTGTGGCCATTATTGCTATCGCCGTCATCCTTCTGCTTGGTGCAATCATCCGGTATGGTCGTAGATGAGCCGGCCAGTCATTGAGGCCGTAGGGCTTACCAAGCGCTACGGCAAATCTACCGTTGTTGACGGGGTCAATATCGCGGTAGATGAAGGGGAAATCGTCGGATTGCTCGGGCCGAATGGTGCTGGCAAAACGACAACCATTCTGATGCTGATCGGGCTTACCGAGCCAAGTGCCGGGTCAGTGCGTGTGTTGGACATGGATCCCTTGCGGGATCCGCTGTCTGTGAAGGCACAGGTTGGCTATCTGCCGGACGCGGTGGGCTTTTACGAAGGGATGACCGGACGTGAAAACCTGCGTTTTACCGCAAGGCTTGGGGGGATAGCTCTCAGCGAAATGGATGATCGGATCATGCTTGCTCTCAAGCAGGTGCATCTTGATCATGTCGCCGATAAACGCGTTGGCACTTACTCTCGTGGTATGAGACAGCGTTTGGGTCTCGCAGAGTTGGCCATGCGTAACATTCGGGTTGCGGTGTTGGACGAACCGACATCGGGGCTTGATCCACGCTCTACCGATGAGCTGCTTGATCTCATCCGGGCTTTTGCAGCCGATGGCATGACTCTGTTGATCTCATCGCACATGTTGGATGTGGTGCAATCCATTTGTACAAGGGTTGCACTGTTCAACAAGGGCAAGATCGGCTTTATGGGGTCGGTTGATGCCTTCACCAACGATGTTGCCGGTGGAGCCTTCCGTATCGATGTTACGGCACGCAAGATTGATCTGTCTGCCTGCAAGGACATCATTCCTTCTGTGGGTGCGGTTGAACATCTGGAAAATGATAGCTGGAAAGTGTCTGCATCTCATGATGTGCGGCCGGAACTGGCGCGCCTCATTACCGAACATGGTGGAGATTTGCTGTCGCTGCAAGCGCATCGCGCGAGTCTGAGTGAAGCATATAACCGCTTCTTCAGCCATCTGGAGCAATAGGAGACAAAGCAATGAAGCGAAAAGGTTCTCCGCTTACCGGGGTGATGTCAATCGCTCTCAAGGAAGCCGCTGACCATATGACCAGCGCACGCATGCATCTGATCATGCTGTTGGTCTTGCTGACGGCAATGGGTGCCGTCTATGCTGCGATCGGTGAGATTAAAACAACCACGGCACAGGATGAATTCCTGTTCCTAAAACTGTTCACGGTGGCCAAGGCGCCTTTGCCGTCTTTCTCATCCTTCATGGGCTTTCTGTTGCCGCTATTGGCAATTGCCCTTGGGTTTGATGCGGTGAATGGCGAGTTCAGCCGCCGCACGATGAGCCGGATTCTGGCACAGCCGATCTACAGGGATGCGGTTTTGATTGGCAAGTTTCTCGGTGGCCTCATGGTGCTTGCGATCGCTCTTGTAACCTTGTGGTTGCTGATGGTCGGGCTTGGCATTCTCTTTTTGGGTCTGCCTCCTTCTGGGGCGGATGTTGCGCGTGGGCTGGCCTATCTGGCTGCGACGCTCTTTTATACGGGCGTCTGGCTGGCATTGGCATTGGCTTTCTCGACGATTACCCGCTCTCCAGCTACCTCGGCACTGGCGTCTTTGTCCGTATGGCTGATCTTCACGATCTTCTGGCAAATGATCACCCCGATTCTTGCCAGTGTGATTTCGCCGATCAATCCATATGATCCGATGACGATGCTTGCCCAGTTTCATACCCAGCAAGGATTGGCCCGCATTTCACCGGCCATTCTGTACAGCGAAGCTGCAACTATGCTGCTTGACCCAACCTCTCGTTCTGTTGGGCCGATCTTCATGTCCCAACTTCAGGGCGCGTTGATCGGATCTCCATTGCCAACCATGCAAAGCATCAAGATCATTTGGCCACAGATTGCGGGCTTGATTGCCGGAATGCTGTTCATGTTCACGCTGGCCTATGTGAGTTTCCAGCGGCAGGAGGTTCGCTCCTGATGATGATTGTCTTCGCCCTCCATATTTGCCCGGGGGCGGAGGCTGGGTGCTCGTTTTTACGCCCCTTCATGGGGACTTGAGGTGTAGAGCGGGCACCACCTTAGAATCTTTTTCGCAGGGCCATGCTGTTATTCTGTCTGCCAGACGGTCACTCCAATTACACTTCAGCTAGCCAAATCCTCTTATAGAGATGTCCAGTGCGACAATGATACGCCGTAGAAATAGTCAGTAAGCAGATCTGGCGTCAGGACGTACAATTCGTCATGGCGAGAGGATTTTTCGTTTATTGCAAACCGGTGCAAAAGGGACTTTACTGCAGCTCAATGAATGAACCATCGGTTTTGCTTGTTTCGGTCCCGTTGTTGCCTGGTTGCTGATCCACTGGACGTCTTGGGTTGGGCTGTTTTTCCCGTTGGTTGTTGAATCGGTCTTCTGAGTCTGAAGCCATATCTTTTCTTAGTTTCAAGGATTTAAAAATGAAATCTATTGGTTATGCGGCGCATTCGGTTGGAAGCGAGTTGGTGCCTTTTTCCTTTGAGCGACGGGAATTGCGCGACAATGATGTCGCCATGGATATTCTTTATTGCGGAGTATGCCATTCGGATCTGCACTATGTGAAAGACGATTGGGCCAAGACGGTTTTCCCATTTGTGCCCGGCCATGAGATTGTCGGTCGTGTTACCGAGGTTGGTTCGACTGTCAGCAAGCATAAGGTTGGTGACATCGTTGCTGTTGGCTGCATGGTTGATAGTTGTCAGGAATGCGATCAGTGCAAGAAGGATCACGAGCAATATTGTCGCGAAGGCTGGACCGGAACCTATAATGCGCCTGACCGTCAGACAGGGGATATCACTCGCGGTGGATACTCCAACAATCTGATCGTGCGTGAGGAATTCGTTCTGAGCGTTCCTGAAGGGCTGGATATCAGCAAGGCAGCACCGTTGCTTTGCGCTGGCATTACGACCTATTCGCCTTTGCGTGAATGGAAGGTCGGGCCGGGCTCTCGTGTTGGTGTTATCGGTATGGGTGGTCTTGGCCACATGGCTATCAAGCTTGCCCATGCCATGGGGGCTATCGTGACCGTGATTTCCCGCTCGTCTGGCAAGGAAAAAGATGCGCTGGATCTGGGCGCCCATAACTTTCTTATCTCCAAGGATGAGGAACAGATGAGCCAGTTTTGTGATGGTTTTGATCTGATTATCGACACGATTCCGGTTAAGCATGACATCAATCCTTATCTGCCTTTGCTTGATATCGACGGAACGCTTTGTCTTGTTGGCCAGATTGGTCCGCTGGAAGAGTTGGCAACGCCGTTCATGATCCGCGGCCGTCGTCGGGTTGCCGGATCCATTATCGGTGGAATCAAGGAAACCCAGGAATGTCTGGATTTCTGTGGTCGCTTTGGTATCCATCCGGAAGTCGAGATGATTGATATCAAGGATATCAATATTGCTTATGAACGCATGGAGCGGTCTGATGTGCACTATCGTTTCGTTATCGACATGAAGAGTCTCAAAGACTGAATTGCGCTAGGCTACCGGTCCGCACATACCTCAAATATCTAAAAAGCGGGTCCCATGTGTATGGGGCCCGCTTTTTTTGGTTGCCATGAAAAACCTTGCCCATCTGTGGGTGGGCTTGGCTTGGCTAGACGCTCTGGGCCGGTCAGTAGGCTCCTCGGACATGCTGGGCGACCTTATCCTTATAGAAGGTGATCAGGTCTTCATGCAGCGTCTGAGGCAAAGGAGAGAGGTCGGAAATGGCAGCGTTGCGCCCGATCTGATCGGGGCGGCTGGCTCCGGGAATGATCGCCGATACTGCATCATGATCCAGAATCCAGCGCTGAGCCATATCGGCCATGCTCATGCCCTCAGGCAGCATGGAGCGTAGTTCTTCGACCAGCTCCAGGCCCTTTTCATACGGCAAGCCGGCAAAGGTTTCGCCGACATTGAAGCATTGGCCGTCCCGATTGAAATTACGATGGTCATTTTCGGCGAATTTGGTGTCGGCGGAAAATTTGCCGGAGAGTAGGCCACTGGCCAACGGTAGGCGCACGATGATACCGACGCCTTTGTCCTTTGCCTGCGGTAGCAATTCATCCGTGAGCTTCTGGCGGAAGATATTGTAGATGACTTGCAGGCTGAGCAACCCTTCCTGCTCGATGCACATGAGGCCTTCTTCGACCGTTTCCACACTGGCGCCGAAATGCTTGATCACACCTTCAGACTTGAGTGCACGCAGCCAATCGAAAATGGCTCCCTGCCGCATCACTTCGGTTGGAATGCAGTGAAGCTGGACCAGATCAAGGCAATCCATGCCGAGGCGCTTGCGAGACGCGTCAATTCCCTGCCGCAAGGATTGTTCCGTGTAGCCATCCGGGTAAACATCCCCGCGGCCAAATTTGGTGGCAACGCGGATATCCGAACGATTTTGTTTTGCGAGAAACTTGCCAATCAGGCTTTCGCTTTTGCCATCGCCATAGACGTTGGCGGTGTCAAAGAAGGTGACACCTTTTTCAAGGGCGGTTTCAAGAATGGAGATGCCTGTTTCTTCAGCGACAGCTTCACCCCAATCAGCGCCCAGCTGCCAACAGCCAAGACCAACTTCGCTGACTGTGAAACCGCTTTTTCCCAATTTACGATTTTGCATAATATCCTCCCCACTATGAGATCGTATAAACCCGCATTTTCAGGCACACCACAGCATTGGCGGGCGGGTCTGAAATTAATCGCATATGGTTTGTGCGATTTGCGGCAAGACTATTCCTATTAATTTGAAAGGGAAAGCGTCAGACACTGTTAAAAATATGGATCATTCTTTGAATTATGATAGTTCATCCATACAATTGACTGAAAACTTTACGTGATTATATGTAAAGGAAACTCAAAGGCTGGATTTGAAAATGTTTAATAGCTTAATGCAGATGTTTCGCGAGCTCGCTGGTGCTTCGGAGGATAGCCAGATTTTTTCCGACAGTGATTTGCGTGTCGCTACCGCAGCTCTTCTGGTGCATCTGATGTCAATTGACGGGGTGGTCGATGACAAAGAGACCGACGAGATTCGCAAGGTCCTCAAAAAGCACTATTCTCTGACGAATGAGGAAACTGGCGAGCTCATTGAGTTTGCCAGCAAGTGTGATGAAGAATCTGTCGATCTTTATAAATTCACCTCAGTGCTCAAGCGCGAGCTGGATGTGAAGGGCCGCATCAAGATTATCGAGATGATGTGGAAACTCGTCTTCGCCGACGGGGAGATTCACGAGTTTGAGGATAATCTGGTATGGCGTGTTTCCGAATTGCTCGGTGTCTCAAGACGGGATCGCATCAGGATGCGGCAGCATGTTCAGGCGCAGATTGAAAAGGGCAAAGAGTGAGACGAGATTCGAGCAAGATTCTGATCGTTCTTCACCAAGAAACATCAACCCCGGGCCGGGTTGGCTATTTGCTGGAGCAACGAGGCTTTTCACTCGATATTCGTCGGCCGCGCTTTGGTGATCCTTTGCCAGATAGCATGGCAGGCCACGCCGGTGCAGTCATCTTCGGTGGGCCCATGAGCGCCAATGATGAAGAGGACTTCGTCAAGACGGAGATAGACTGGATATCGGTCCCGTTGCGCGATGAGGTGCCGTTTCTGGGCATCTGTCTGGGAGCGCAAATGCTTTGCAGGCAGCTCGGGGGACAGGTGGACTTGCATCCCTGCGGTCTGGTCGAGCGTGGCTATTATGAAATCACACCGAGCGCCGAGGGCGAGGCTCTCATCAAGTGGCCGCAAAAGGTCTATCAGTGGCACAAGGAGGGCTTTTCCATTCCCTCCGGTGCTGAGCATCTTGCCAGTAGTTCTTTTTTCCAGAATCAGGCCATGCGCTTTGGCAAGAATGCCTATGGGATTCAGTTTCACCCAGAAGTGACCGCGCAAATGATGCTTCAATGGACAACTGTGGCTGGGGATCATCTTGCGGTTGTTGGTGCGCAAAAGCGCGGTGACCATTTCCGCGAACGAAGTGCTTATGATCCTGAGGTTGAAAGCTGGTTAAACCATTTTCTTGATTTATGGATCGGGCCTTCTGTCAGCTGACTGGAGATTTCTGACATGGCAAGTCTTGCAAATTGCAATAAGGGCTTTGCAAATTGCAGGCCGGTTCTTACCAAAGGCTTGAAGCCAAATTAGGGTTCTCCAAGATCAAGTGGTTTTATTCGGCTGTTGCTACTAGATATGTCTTTTCTGACTTGATCAACCGATTGGCACGCTGCTTGCTCATATAAGCTTGAGCTGGCATTTGGTGCTTGCGTAGCCAGCACAATTTTAAAAAGCCCTGACATAGCTTTGTTTGCGTGCGTGTCGGGGCTTTTTCTATTCTGTTCTCGCTGGATATTGGTGTCGTCGTTTGCCCGGCTTGCGATTTGGACAATTGATGATTGATCGAATAGAATCAGCGTCATTGTTTCACTAATTCAGAATTAATCGTTTTGGCCCGACTTTAACTGCAGATTATCTCTTGCAGGTCTAAGAATGGATAGCTACATGTTTGGCAGTTATTTGAGGCCGAGCTTTGGTCTTTGTTTGAAATGCGATATTCTGGAGTGCCTGAGGAAAACGGGGCAGCTTTTGAAAAAGAGGTAAGTATGACAGCTATAATTCTTCTGATAGATCAGGTTTTGGCAATCTACACATATGTTGTCATTGCTTCTGCCGTATTCTCGTGGCTGTTCGCCTTTAATATCGTCAATCCACGCAATCAGATCGTCTCGTCCATTTACGAGGTTTGCTGGCGTTTGACTGAGCCTGTTTTGGGGCGCATCCGTTCGATTATTCCTGCGATGGGTGGACTGGATCTTTCACCGGTCATTCTGCTGCTGGGTATTTTCTTTGTAAGAAACCTGCTTAGAACCGGAATTTATTGATCGCTGGTATCGGCGGTCAAAAGGAGCTGTAGCTCCTAATAGAATTCAAAAAAGCGCGGTAACCAATCGGTTCCGCGCTTTTTGTATCTCGTCAACCAGAAGATTATTTCTTCACGTTGTTGATGGAAATCTGGATCATTTCTTTTGCTTTTTCCGGGCCAGCCCAGTCTTCGATCTTGACCCATTTGCCTGGCTCGAGATCCTTGTAATGCTCGAAGAAATGCTTGATCTGCTCTACAAGGTTTTTCGGCAGATCTTCATAGGTTTTGATGTGATCATAGTGCGTGGTCAGCTTGCTATGAGGAACAGCAACAACCTTTTCGTCCTTGCCACCATCGTCTTCCATGATCAGTACGCCAATTGGGCGAGCGCGCATGACAACACCCGGGGTCAGCTGAGCGTCGCCAACGACCAGAACGTCGATCGGGTCGCCATCATCGGCCAATGTGTTCGGAATGAAGCCATAATCACAAGGGTAGGCCATTGGGGTGAAAAGAAAACGATCCACAAAGACAGCGCCGGATGCTTTGTCTACTTCATATTTAACTGAAGAGCCTTTTGGCACTTCGATAACAACGAAGATGTCTTCAGGGGCGTCTTTGCCTGCTGGGATTTCACTAATATTCATAGGTGCAACTCCAATTGAGATCACGGTGTTACAGCCGGTTTAGGGGGTCTTGGCGATGATGGCAAGACAAACATTTGGTTTAGGAGGAAGATTGACCCAATTTGTCAGCTGGTGGGGATCTGTTGTCGAGCTTGGCAACGGTGGAAGGAGGTAACGGTGAGGATTAACCCTTTGAGTACCACGATTTATAGAATTGCTGCTTGATGGAACTTTCCAGGTTCCTGATAGAGAGAATATTCAGATTCCGCGGTCACCATTGAAGGGAACAGTGCTGGCTCGTGCGAGAAGACATGAAGCCGAGCCATCAGTAAAGGGAGGCCAGACCATGACATTGTTTGATCCGATGAAATTTATGGTGTTTGTTGCCGGCTTTTCTCTGGTCGCCAGCTTCGTGCTGTTTGGATGGGTCGTTTAGGCTCCCGATGAAGCATGATAAATGCTGGCTAAATTTCAGGCCACATTGTTTGCTGTTTTCCATCAAAATTCAAAGATTGCTGTTTATCTCCATCAACAGCTTGTCCGGCGTCTTGTGATCTTGTTGCTAGAGCGTGGGTATGGGGGGGCTGTTTGGATCAGACCCGACCAATAGGGCTTCTAAAACAAAAGAAACCCGCCGGTGTTCCGACGGGTTTCCCCCTCTGGGCCTGTGCAAGTAGGCCGTGGGTCATTCAGGCGGAGAGGTGATCAGGAGATCTCCGCCTTGCCCATTCTATTATACGCGCTGGCTGCCAACGCCGAATTCTGGGTAAGCTTCGACGCCGATTTCAGCTTTGTCGAGACCCATATATTCTTCTTCTTCCGTAACACGGATACCCATGGTGGCTTTCAGGATTGCCCATACGATGAAGGCGCAAACCAGAGTGAAGGCACCGTAAGCAACAACACCGATGAACTGGGTGCCGTAAGAGGTTTCCGGGTTGGTGAATGGAACAATCATGGTGCCCCAGATACCGCAAACAAGGTGAACCGGAATAGCGCCGACAACGTCGTCGATTTTCAGTTTGTCGAGAAGCGGAACAGCGATGATGACAAGAACTGCACCAACAGCGCCAATTACGATGGATTCGCCAATGGTTGGGTACAGAGGCTCAGCGGTAATGGATACCAGACCAGCCAGTGCGCCGTTGAGAACCATGGTTACGTCGACCTTCTTGTAGAGGATCTGCAGAAGGATCATAGCAGCGACAACGCCACCGGCAGCAGCCATGTTGGTGTTGGCGAAAATACGGGAAACGTCAGAAATGTCGCCGATGGTGCCCATAGCGAGCTGGGATGCGCCGTTAAAGCCGAACCAGCCGAGCCACAGGATGAACGTACCAAGTGTTGCCAGCGGAATGTTGGAAGCAGGCATCGGGTTGACGGAACCGTCAGCACCATATTTGCCTTTACGAGCACCAAGCAGGAGAACACCAGCGAGAGCTGACCAGCCGCCTACAGAGTGAACGAGGGTAGAACCGGCGAAGTCGGAGAAGCCCATTTCAGAGAGCCAGCCGCCGCCCCACTGCCAGGAACCGGCAATTGGGTAGATGAATGCGGTCAGAACAACGGTGAAGATCATGAACGGCCACAGTTTGACGCGCTCTGCCAAAGTACCGGAAACAACAGATGCTGCGGTTGCAACGAATACCATCTGGAAGAACCAGTCAGAACCTGTGGAGTAGCCAGTATCCAAAGCGTTGCCGCCTACTGGATCCAGTTCATACATGAAAGAGAAAGTACCGATATAACCGCCGTCTACGCCGGTATACATCAGGTTGTAGCCGATCAGGTAGTACATGATGCCAGCAACGGCATAAAGAGAAACGTTCTTCATGCTCTGCATGGAAACGTTCTTGGAGCGAACCAGACCAGCTTCGAGCATTGCAAAGCCAGCTGCCATCCACATAACGAGGAAACCGCCGACCAAGAAGAGCAGGGTGTTAAAGATATATTGAGTGTGAGCAGCTGCTTCGCCAGTCGCTGCCGCAGCTGCTGCATCTGCAGCTTCCTGGGCGAGGGCCGGTCCGGCCGCAAGGCTTGCTGCGCCAACAAGAAGGGCAAGGGTTACTTTTGACATTTGATTGTCCTTGTTTTTCACTTCTACTTGATTGGGGTTTGGCTTAGAGCGCGTCGTTATCGGTTTCACCGGTACGAATGCGCATGACATGCTCGAGTGAGGTGACGAAAATCTTGCCGTCGCCAATTTGACCGGTTGCTGCGGCCTTAGAGATCGCTTCGATGGTTTTTTCGGCTTTGTCTGCTGTAACGGCAACTTCGATTTTCAGTTTTGGCAGGAAGCTGACGGAGTATTCTGTTCCGCGATAGATTTCCGTATGGCCGCGCTGACGACCAAAGCCTTTTACTTCGGTTACAGTCAGACCTTCAATGCCTTCGGCAGACAATGCTTCGCGCACTGCTTCCAACTTGAAAGGCTTGATAATGGCAATAATGAATTTCATGGCACTCTCTCAATGTCCCTCTTATGGGTTTTGTCCCTCTGACGGGTTTGGTTGTCGTGCCCCAAATACCATTATTCTGGGGCAAAACTTCTTCGTTTTGTGCCTTCTCTCTTACAAAAGCCGTGCCAGTTTCGTAACTTTTTGTTAAGTTATTGAAACTTTATTAGAATTTGCTTTTTGAGCGAAAAATTGATCTTTGCTTCATATTTGTGCATACATTCGATTTGCGGAATAATTGTGCAAAAATAAAAAATTGCCCATTTTTAGTGCATGCTTTGTGGCCGTTTTGTGGTGAGAGAAAAGCAATGAGTCATTTCAAGAGTTTAAACTGCACATTCATTGTGCGGACATTCCAAATAAGTCGCAATGCTTGCTTGAAATCACACAATTAATCATCAATTTCGCGTATAAGGCCCTCTTGGCTGGCTGATGCTACCAATGTGCCGTCGCGACGGTAGAGACTGCCTCTATTATAGCCACGAGCCCCTCCTGCCCATGGGCTGTCCTGACAATAGAGCAGCCATTCATCTGCGCGAAAATCATTATGAAACCACATGGCATGGTCCAGACTGGCTGCACTGATTTTTGTGCTGAAAACGGATAGTCCATGGGCGAATAGCGAAGTGTCCAGCAGTGTCATGTCCGATGCATAGGCCAGGGCGCATTTATGGATTGCCGGATCATCGGGCAGTCTTGAGGTTGTCCGGACCCAAATAAACTGCTGCGGCTCCAGCTTTTTGCGTGTCACATAGTGTTCCATATTCACCGGACGCAGCTCGATCGGGCGTTCCCGCCGGAAATAGGCTTTGATGTTATCCGGTGCCTTGGCCACGTAGCTCTCGTAGACCTCCTCTTCGGTTGGCAGGTCTTCCGGTTCAGGGATGTCAGGCATATCGATTTGATGGTTTAGTCCTTTTTCCTTTTTATGGAAGGAGGCTGCCATCGTGAAAATGGCTTTGCCATGCTGAATGGCTAGAACACGCCGTGTCGAAAAGGATTTGCCATCGCGCAGGCGATCAACCTCATAAATAATCGGCGTTTTGGGATCACCCATTCGCATGAAATAGCAATGCAAAGAGTGAGCGCCGCGTGCGGGATCGACTGTGCGGGAGGCCGCCACCAGGGCCTGGCCGATGACCTGACCGCCAAATACCCTTTGCCAGCCATCTTGAGGGCTCCGGCCTCTGAACAGGTCCTGTTCAAGGGTTTCCAGGTCGAGAATGGAGAGGAGTGTGTCAATTGCTGAGTTCATTGAAAGCTTCCGGTATGAGGCATGATCAAAGATCACCAAAATTACCAAGCGAGATAGGGTGCAGCGCTCCGATGGTTATAGCAATTCCGGCGCTGATAAAAAAATCCCTTTCTCTAGTCAGTTTGTCGAGACCGATATATATCTAGTCGCTATATAATGGAAAGTGAGTATTCTCGGTATTTGATGCCCGGTCCTTTTGCAAGGGCCAGAGGCTTCATTGAATGGCAGAAGGGGCAGATGGGATGATGTCTTCGCAAAAGAGCCGGAAAAGCGCAACTGGCGCCAATGATAATAGTGCAGGTCTGAAGGCGCGCTATGATCTGGTGATTGCCGGTGGCGGCTATGTCGGTTTGTCGTTGGCGTTGGCTGTGCGGCAGGCGAGCGGCCTGTCTGTGCTGGTTGTCGAGCCACAGGCGCTCTGTAAAATGCGCAAGGACGAACGTGCCTCTGCCATTGCATCCGCGGCAACAAGAATGCTGCAGGGACTGGGCGTGTGGAACGCAATCGAGCCTGAAGCCGAAGCAATCCGGAAAATGCTTGTTACCGATAGCCAGCTCAAGGATATCGTGCGGCCTGCTTTGCTCACCTTTGAGGGCGATGCAAAAGATGGCACTCCATTTGCTTATATGGTGCCGAATGGTGTGATGGTCGGTGCATTGGCTGATGCCGCCCGATCTGCAGGTGTCGAGATTCTCGAGGGCGATAGCGTCAAGGATTTCGTCGTAACAGGAACGGCAGCTTCTATCCAGCTTCAATCGGGTGGTTCTATCGATGCCAGCCTGCTGGTGGCGGCTGATGGCGTTCGTTCGCGCCTCAGAGAGCTTGCTGGTATTCATACAAATCGGTTCACCTATGATCAGGTTGGTATCGTCACAACCGTTGAACATGAGCGGCCACATGAAGGCTGCGCCGTGGAGCATTTCCTTCCCGCTGGTCCTTTTGCCATTTTGCCGCTTAAGGGGAATCGCTCGTCGCTGGTTTGGAATGAGCGAACCGATGATGCCAATCGCCTGTTGGCAATGGATGACTTCACATTCGGGTTGGAGCTGGAACGACGGTTCGGCAAGCAGTTGGGCGAGATTACAGAAAAAGGCCCGCGCAGGGGTTTTCCGCTGGGTATGGTTCTGGCGCGTTCTTATGTTGCGCCGCGGTTCGCTCTGATCGGCGATGCCGCCCATGCCATTCACCCGATTGCAGGGCAGGGGCTCAATCTTGGCTTCAAGGATGTGGCTTCGTTAGGCGAGGTTCTCGTGGAAGCTGCCCGGTTGGGGCAAGATATTGGCGCATTCGACGTGCTGGAGCGTTATCAGGCCTGGCGTCGGTTTGACGTAACGCAGATGTGCATAACCTGCGATTTGCTCAACAGGTTGTTTTCAAACAACAGCAGCGTGCTGCGTCATGTACGCGACTTCGGTCTTGGTGTTGTGGATCGCCTGCCCGGTCTCAAGCGCATGTTCATTGAAGAAGCTGCTGGCAATCGCGGTGAAGTGCCGAAATTGCTGCGCGGGGAAGTGCTTTGATCTGCAAGGCGGGAGTTTGAAGGACTGCTTTATCAGTCTTCGAGTTGGCGTGCCTCACTTGGCAGCATGATGGGCACGCCGTCTCTGATCGGGTAGGCGAGCTTGGCAGCGTGACTGATCAGCTCTTGGGCTTCCGGATCATATTTAAGCGTTGCCTTGGTTAGTGGACAGACGAGAATTTCGAGCAGTTTGCGATCAACGGCTCCGGATTTTTCGGATTCGGTGATTTCAGGGGATGTATCCTCACTCATCTGATCGGCTCCTTCATGCCCAGTTTGCCTATTGCAGAGTCTTCGGGGAATCGCCGCTTTCGCTGGCAAGATGCATTTCGGTAATGGCGATGAGCGTTTCTGCGCGCAAGGCCAGACTTTCCGCTTCCAGCAAGGCTTGCTTTTCGGCCAGGCCGTAGGGGCTCATCATGGACAAGGAATTGACAAGCACTTCATTGGAAGACTTGCCGATGCTTTCCCAATCGGCTTCCATGTCATTTGCGTCAAGAAACGCACGGAAAGTATCCAGAACGCCTTCCCGATTGACCTGTTCTTCGCCCATCCCTTCGGTCAGGTCATGAACAAACTCTTCGCAATCGATCTCTGCGAGGCGGAAAGGCAGATCAGTGAGCAATTCCTTGACCAGCCTGAACCGACAAATGCCCGAAAGGGTGATGAGAACGCGCCCGTCACCGGTTTCTCCATAGGCAGAGACCCTGCCCAGACATCCCACCTGCTGAAGCTTGGGGGCGAAGAGCTTGTCGGGCGCATCGGTCTCAGCCGGGTCGACAGCGGGCTCCTGCGGCTGAATGATGCCGATGATACGATCCTTGTGAATGGCGTAATCGACCATCATCAGGTAGCGCTCTTCGAAAATGTTCAGGGGCATCTGGGTGCGCGGCAGCAATAGAGCTTCCTCAAGGGGGAATACCGGAACAATTGCCGGTATATCTCTTGGGCTGTCATAATATGCATTGCCTGCCTGGGCCATTTTGTCTCCTTGGTTCCCGCAGCAATTTGCTCCGTGGCTGCCGGAATAACTGGATTGTTTGATCTTGCCTATGAGCAAAGACCGCCGATGGGACATTCCGGTCATCGACGGTCGGTAGCGTGATTACGAAAACAGGATCGAGGATAGCTGTCTACGGCCATAAACACTGGCCGGATCCATCACGCCCCAGCTTTCGAAAAATTGCAACAGTTGCTTGCGAGCACCGTCATCGTTCCATTCGCGATCGCGTTTTATGATCGAGATGAGGTGATCGACCGCATCTTGCCGCATATTCTTGCCATTCAGTGCAACGGCAAGATCAAACTGGGCCTGATTGTCTTGCGGGTTTGCTTCCACTCTGGCCTGCAGATCTGCCATGTCGCCCAGGTTGGCGCTTTGTTCGGCAAGCTCTAGGCTGGCCTTTGCAGTGATGGCTTCTTTTTCCTTCAGAGCCTCTTCTGGCAGACTGTCAAACAGGGTGCGGGCCTTCTCGATTTCCTCGTTGGCAAGCAAGCATCTGATCATGCCGATAGTGGCTGGATGAAAGCCCGGAACCTGCTGCATGATGGCGCCAAAAATCTGGGCCGCTTCAATCGGGTTTCCTGCTTCGAGCAATTCGTTGGCCTGTTTGCAAGCCTCTTCAACCGGATCTGCCTGAGGTTCTGTGCCGTTCTTCTCGATAAAGGCCTTGATCTGGCTCATCGGCTGAGCCCCCATGAAACCATCAACGGGGCGGCCATCCTTGAACGCGACTACGGCGGGGACAGACTGGATGCCCATCTGCTGAGGGATCGCGGGATGATCATCAATGTTCAGTTTGACCAGTTTGACCCTGCCCTTGGCTTCGGTAACCGCCTGTTCCAGATTTGGCCCCAGCTGTTTGCACGGGCCGCACCAGGGAGCCCAGAAGTCAACCAGAATGGTTGTGCTTTTGGAGGCTTCAATAACGTCCTGCATGAACTCCTGAGTTGAAGTATCCTTGATTAACGGACCTGTATTTGCCGGCTTGGGAGCCGGTTTCGGAGCCGCGCCGAATGACTGCGGTTCGGTGCTCGGAGAGGTGGTGTAGCTGGCGGACATGCCGCTTCCGTAACCGTATGTGGTATTGCTCATATGGACGGTCCTTTTTGTGAGGGACTGTGCCTGCCTTCTGGGGTTTCGGACAGTATCAAAGTTTGTATGTGAAAGCCAAAATGTAAACAGGTTACATGCCTTGCGACTATTGGTTCCAATATGGGACAGCGACCTATTTTGTTCAATGCCCAATTGGCCTGAAAGGCAATTTACATGTTCACCCTTAGGGAAACCATCATGAGGCCGATGGTTCGGCGCCTAAAGCTCTTCTTTTTCGAGCGTCAATATCGTGGGTGCGTGGCCCGTTGCCTCAAGAAAGCGCAAGAGATCCTCGCGGTCAATCGCCGTGGTCGCGGTATTTTCTAGCGGATGGAAATTAAGCAGTTCCTTCTTCATGAGGTTGGCATCAAGCACCAGATTGACTGCATGGGCATCCTTGTCATTGATCAGCGAGAAGGGGGTTACTGATCCGGGGCGCACGCCCAGATGTTCCCACAAAAGGTCTGCATTGCAGAAGCTGACGCGACCGCAATCATATTTTTTATGGAAGCTTTTGAGGTCAACATCGGTATCGTTCAGGCACACGACAAGAACCATTTTTCCTTTCTTGTCTTTCAAGAACAGGTTCTTGGTGTGGCCGCCGGGCAGGTTTTCCTTGATCTTGTGGCTTTCGCTCACCGTGAAAACGGCTTCATGCTCGTGTGTGACTGTTTTGATATCAAGGGCTGCCAGAAAATTCATCAGGTCCTGACGGCTGCATTTGGGAGATGATTCCATTTGATTTTGCTTTGTTCTTTTCCTGTGTAGCAAATTTTATCGGTATGAATTGGCTCGGGTTGGTGCCCGGTTGAAAGGTCCGGCGCATATAATTCAGGTCAATTCATAGAGCGATGTAAAAAATCTCGCAAGGGATGCGCTCATGTTATGCGAGGCACATGGCAAGCAAGTTTTTCACTGTTTGTGAAAAAAATGCACAGCCAGTGGGAAAAAATCATTTTTTGTAATTTCCCTGTTGCAATTGCTCCTCAGGTCGTACATATAAGCACGCACAGACGCCATGGAGCGCCGCGACGGTTTAGCCGATAGATGCTAAGCAGTTGAGAAACAAAAAGTTTCGCGGGCGTAGCTCAGGGGTAGAGCACAACCTTGCCAAGGTTGGGGTCGTGGGTTCGAATCCCATCGCCCGCTCCATTATCGAAAAGGCTGCAACATTTGTTGCGGCCTTTTTGTTTTTCGGTGGTCTGTTTCAAGACAGGTGGCGCCAAAAGACTTGACTATGCAAATCCCTCAATCAGACAACTATTGTTGCAAACTATTGGAAAAATTGTCCAAGTTTTAAGTAGTTTTAGTTAGCTTCGGCATGTTGTCTTAGGAAAGCTGAAGGGGGCCGAGCACCATGAAACCAGATCGATTTCTGGCGTTGGACAGTTGGCGCGGAATTTGTGCCTGTCTCGTCGCTCTCTATCATCTCAATGCTGTCAGTCATTTGGCTTCTTTCGGGCTAATCCGCGCGTCCTATCTGTTTGTCGATTTTTTCTTTGTTCTCAGTGGCTTTGTTATAGCCGCCAATTACAGAGATCGTTTGGCGGAGGGGTTCGGTGTTGGGCGATTCATGATGCTGCGCTTTGGGCGCGTCTATCCTCTGCATTTTGCCATGATCCTGCCTTTCATCTTTATTGATGCCGCCAAAGACGGAATAGGGCCGCAGCTCTGGCGGGCCATTGGCACGAATGTCCTGATGATTCACGGGCTTGGCGTCAATGACGCGCTATGGCTGAATTTTCCAAGCTGGTCGATCAGCACCGAGTTTGCCGCATATGTGCTGTTTGCCCTCTTTGTGCCATATGTCGGCAGGGCGCTATGGCCCTGGATAATTGCTGCTTTGGCAGGGCCTGTCATTCTGGGCGTGTTCAGCGTTCATGGAATGGATTCCACCTACGACTATGGCTTTGTCCGATGCCTTGAAGGCTTTGCGCTCGGGGTTATCTGCTTCAGTTTGCGCGAAGATTTTGACTTGATGCGCAAGCGGTTTTCAGCAGTTCTGGACAGCATCATTGAGCTGGGGCTGGTTCTGTTTGTTGGCGCGTACATTACTTTCTTCTGGCAAGAGCAATCGCTGCTGCTGGTCATGCCATTTATGTTCGCAGTTGTCGTGCTGGTCTTTGCCCGGGAGGCAGGCTTGATCAGCCGCTTGTTGGTGACCAGACCGTTTCTGTTGTTGGGCACGTTGTCCTATTCCATTTATATGGTGCATGCGCTTGTGCGAGCGGTCGTACGCGCTGCGGGCATGGTGCTTGAGCACTTTTCGAATCTGACTGTGTTCAAGCTTTTCCCTTCCGATACGGCAAGCGATCCGATACGCGTGCTGTCAGTTGGCGATAATCTGTGGCTGGGTGATTTGTTGCAGCTTGCCATGCTGTCCATGACCAATGTTCTGGCCTATTTCAGTTACCGCTATATCGAAGAGCCGGGACGGAACTGGAGTCGAAAGCTGGCACGCAAAAAAGACGCTGTCAGCTCGCGAGCCTGAACAGTTGAAATCATCGTTTACCTGGACAGAAGGCCATCGGCCTAGTAAGTCCGGTCCGCTGACAGGGGTTCGGTTACCGTTTCCTGCTCTGCAGACTGGTTTTGTGTCTGCTCCTGAGCGTGGGATTCTGCAGGCTTCTGGGATTGAGTTGCATATGCGTTATCTGCAGATGGCGAGGGCGCTTGCTTGCTTTGGCTGGTTATGGACTGGCCTATTTCGTTGCCTTGTGCGTCAATGGGCATGACGTCTACGGAAACATTCACAAAGTGATTGCCTCCACCAAGAATGATACCAGAAATCGGGCTCACATCGCCAAAATCTCTTCCCACTGTCAGGGTCACATGTTCATCTGCAATGGTCTTGTTGTTGGTCGGATCAAAATCGATCCAGCCCGCTTCAGGACACCAAACCGAAATCCATGCGTGGGACGCATCCGCTCCAATGAGGCGCGGTTGCCCTTTCGGGGGGTAGGTGCGCAAATAGCCCGATACGTAGCGAGCAGGCAACCCAAGCGCACGCAGACAGGCCAGCTGAAAATGAGCAAAGTCCTGACAAACGCCGCTCTTCATCTCGAAGACCTGAGAGATGGGCGTGAAAATATCTGTGACGGTGCTGTTATACTCAAAATCGGTGAAAATGCGGGTGGTCAGTTCCATTACCCCTTCCATGAGGGGGCGGCCCGGAGGGAACGACTGGGCGCCATAAGCGGCAATTTCAGAAGACGGATGTGTGAAGGCTGAATAGCAGGAGAATTCTGCCTGATCGACATAATTGGGATCAAGCATAAGGTCGCGAACGGCTTCCCATGAAGTTGTTGATTGCTTGAGCAGCTCTTTCTGGTCGCGCGTAACGGTAACAATCGTCAAGGCATTCATTGTCAGAATGCAGTGGTCTTCCTCCAAGGTCACATGAATGGTGGAATTGCCAAAATAGTCGATGAAATCCCGCCGGTGAGCAGGTTTTGGCGTGATTGCAAGCTCGTGCCGTTCCACGACCTGTCCCTCAACTTGACAGGGGGTCAGGTGGACAAGATGATTGGACTGGGCAACCGGTGTCGAATAGCGATATTCGGTTTTGTGGGCTATCTGGTAGCGCATTGAAATTCGTGCCTTTCGAACCGGTTAAATGCGTTGTGGCTGGTCTTCGGTATGTGTGAAATAGCGACGAGTCAGCAGCTCGGTCAGTTGAGGTAACTTGGTGATCTGGTTATTCAGCAACTGTTCGAGGCGGCATTCTTCGGAGATGACTTGCTCAAGATCCTTGTCTTGGGCCAGCTGGGGAATCTGGGCCAGCTTGTTTCCTTCGGACAACTGCAGTTCGGTTAAAAGCTCCAGAACCAGCCGGTTCTCTTCGCTTCGCAGTCCGATTTCAGGCTCTTTGGGCAGATAATTGACGTGGTCATAAAGCGCTGAAATCTGGAAGGCTATCGAGCGAGGGTTGGTTTCATCCAAGAGAAGCAAGTCAACAACTGCAGGCAATGTTGGCATGATGCGATAGCGCGACCGATAGGTGATGAAACTGTCGGCCACTTCCAGAATGAACATCATCCGGCGTTGGGTGTCGCCAGTCATGCCGGGTGCAAATATGAGCCTACTGAGAAGACCGGACAGGTTTTCCGCCCGCTCAATGCGGCGGCCGATATCCAGAAAACGCCAGCCAAAGTTCCGGGTCATGTTTTCCATGGCCATGCCAGAGAATGCGGCAAGAACCATCAGGCCCTTTTCCAGCAGGTCAACCACATGGCCGGAATGCATGAAACCCGGTTCCTTGTGCCAGCGTTGGTCTGTAAAGAACTCATTGAGAATGCGCCAGGCTTCCGAGGACATGCGGTCACGGGTCAGCCCCGCAAGGCGATGCATGTGGGACAGGCTCTCCTGAAATCCGTAAGCCCGGTCCTTTCCGTAAAGGATCGTACGGACCAGACGCTCAATTTCGTTCATTCCACCGAAGCCTGCATCGAAAATGCGGGCTTTCGGAGCGCGTAGTATGAGCGTGTTGAGCGCTGAAACAACGGTGCGTTGGTCTTCTTCGGGACCGCTGTCTTCATTCAATCGAGCCAATGCCTGATGGCAAAGACGGAATTGCCATTCCACGCGCTCCACGTTCCGGCCCAGCCAGAAGAGGTTGTCGGCGATACGGCTCTGCAAAGAGCGACCAGCGCGAGAATAGGATCCCTGTCGGGCAATGCTCGCCCAGATGCTTTCGAATGGTTCGGGGCTGGCATCCGATACCACCCAGACGTCTCTGGTCAGCCCGTGAGGAGAATGAAGACCAATCGCATGTTGCTCTTCGACCGACATGGATAGTCCACCTGGCAAAATGTTATAGCCCTGTTCCCTGCGGGAAGCATAAAAGCGGATCGCGAATGGATGCGGCTCAAGCTTTTCGCCGGTCCAGCTAGGCGTTGTTGCGAAGCTGGTTTTCTGTTCCGCGACAAGACTGTTGCCGCTGAGTGCAATTTTTTCGATCAATGCGCCTTTTTCAGCGGCTGAAAGCAAGGAAGGATTGGTTGCCGGGCGTGCTTCGCCCGGACGCCCTGATCCTTCATGGGCGTCACAGATGAGCATCTCATCGAGATGTTCAAGCACATAGGCGCGACTTCTGGGATCGCCCAGCCACCATCTTGGCGCTTCCTGCAACATCAGCTCTTCGCCCAAAAGAAATTTGCAAACTTCAGGCAGATAAGGAGCAAGCGCCCGGTTCTCGACAATCGAGGTGCCCAACTGGTTGGCCATGATGATGCCTTTGTCCCTTATGGCTTGCACCATTGACGTGGTGCCATCAAGGCCATTGGGATTGAGCTCCAGTGGATCTGCGTTCAGGCCCTCAATGGATCGAACAATAAGATCGATCGGTTTGAGGCCTGCAAGCGTTTTGAGACAAATACGGTTGTTTTGATAAACAAGGTCGCCACCTTCCACCAACAGATAGCCCAGATAGCGCGCCAGGTAGGCATGGGAGAAATAATCGGGATGTTCGGGACCGGGAGAGAGAATGGCAATATAGGGATCTTCCAGATCGGTCCGCTTGACCAGCGTGCTTTGCAGTTCCTGAAAATGGGAGGCCAGCCGAACCGCCTGGCTTGAGCGGAACAAGTTGCCTTCACAGTGGGTCAAGGCAATTCTGTTGGCCAGGGCAAAGCCGATGCCTGCCGGTGTTTCAGCATGGTTATCAAGAACACGCCATGAGCCGCCGGGATCCTTGGCAAGATCGGCTGCGAAAAACTGAACCCCATTATAGGCGCTCAGGTTGCCGCGCATCGGTCTGAGATAGGACGGGTCACTCAATACGAGAGGTGCTGGGATATGGCCTTCATGAAGCAAGCGGCGATGACCATAAAGGTCATTGTGCATGGCGTTGAAAAGGCGGGCGCGTTGGGCGAGTGCAACCTTGAGCCATTGCCATTCCTCTGGTGCTATGATCAGAGGGGCAAGGTCAATCGACCAAGGTTGTCTGGTTTCGTTGGGGTCGGCAAACAGGTCATAGGCAATGCCCGTTTCGCGCACGACTTCATTCAATTCATCGGAGTGGGCACTTCGTTCGGAGGGGGACCAACGGGTGAACGCATCAAACCATTGTTGCCAATGGGGCATGATCGATCCGTCAGGATCCATCATTTCGTCATGGACACCTGGCAGAGTTTGATAAAGAACTGGCGCATCCATGGGAGGCTGCATGCCGTCTTGCGCGGTGTTGCCAGACAATCTGGTTGTTGGGCTTGAAGTTTTTTCCAACTTCATTTTCTCCGTGACCTTAGCCTCTGGGGCTTATTGTTATTATTATTGGATCAGCATGCTTGTCCATTTCCATGGCTGATATTGATGGAAATGAATGTATGCTTTTATCACTTGTTCTGCGAAATTACAAAGTCACAGATTCGATTGCTACGCGAGTGATATTTGGTCATAGCTTCATGACAGTCACAACACGTCTTTTTACCAAACAAACAGGGCAGGAGATGGTTTCTCCTGCCCTGTTATGATTTCCTTCTATTGGCGCCGCATTTTTGCGCGTTTTACCGCACAGATGCCAGTCTCAGGTCCAGCGTATATGGGAATTCTGCGCTGTCTTCCAGTTTGACCGGCTGCGAATAGCCCGGGGTATGTCCCATCATCTCAAAACGGGAGAGACGTCGGCTTTCTGCTTCATAGGCGTTAACGGGAAAGATCTCATAGCCGCGTCCACCCGGATGGGCGACGTGATAGCGGCATCCTCCCAATGACCGCTTGTTCCATTTGTCCATGAGGTCAAAGGTTAGCGGGGTGTGGACGCCGATCATTGGGTGCAAACAGGAAGGTGGCTGCCAGGCGCGATAGCGGATGCCGGCAACGGCTTCATCCTGCCGTCCGGTCGGCTGCAATGGCACGGCGATGCCGTTAACCGCCAGAATGTGGCGTTCCGGGTTGATGCCTTTTGTCTTGACCTGAACGCGCTCAAGAGAGCTGTCGACATAACGGGCAGTGCCGCCAATGACGCCCTCTTCACCCAACACGTTCCAAGGCTCCAGCGCTTGCCGAAGTTCGATCTGGACGCCGTCATAATTGACTTCGCCATAGCGGGGGAAGCGGAACTCGAAGTGAGGGGCAAACCAGCCTTCATCCAGCTCAAGCCCGTGCAAGGAAAGATCTTTCAGGATGTCCCTGAAATCCTCACGAACATAATGTGGCAGCATGAAGCGGTCATGCAATTGGGTGCCCCAGCGTACCAGTTTGTTTCGATACGGTTTTTCCCAAAGGCGCACGATGATGGCGCGTAGCAACAGCTGCTGGGCCAGTGACATCTGGGCGTGTGGTGGCATTTCGAACGAGCGGAATTCAACAAGGCCGAGGCGGCCTGTCGGTCCGTCCGGAGAGAAGAGCTTGTCGATGCAGATTTCCGCGCGATGGGTGTTGCCGGTCACATCGATGAGTAGGTTGCGGAACAGGCGATCCACCTGCCAGTTGGGTATGAAGCCCTCGCCGGGAAGTGGAACCTGCTTTAATGCGATTTCCAACTCATAGAGGTTGTCGTGGCGGCCTTCATCGACACGCGGTGCCTGGGAGGTCGGGCCGATGAACGTGCCAGAGAAGAGATAACTCAGACTTGGGTGATTTTGCCAATAGGTCACTAGGCTTGCCACTAGATCGGGGCGTCTGAGGAAGGGGCTGTCCGATGGTGTAATTCCACCCAGCACGATGTGGTTGCCGCCACCCGTGCCCGTGTGTCGACCATCGAGCATGAATTTTTCGGTGCCAAGGCGGGCCAGACGGGCTTCTTCGTAAAGGATCTGGGTGATCTTGCTGGCTTCTTTCCAGTTGGATGCTGGCTGGATGTTCACTTCGATCACGCCCGGGTCTGGAGTGACTTTGATCACGTTGAGGCGTGGGTCATATGGTGGTTCATAACCCTCGATATGCACCGGCTGGCCCACATCTTTTGCCGCATCTTCAATAGCGGCGATCATGGCGGCGTAGTCTTCGGCATTTTGCAACGGCGGCATGAAGATGCACAAATGACCATCGCGCGGCTCGACAGAAAGCGCAGTGCGCACATGACCGGACACTTCATTCAACGGAATAAAGGTTTGATGATCTGTCTGGTGCCATTGGACCTCTGGTGCTTCAAGCAGCTTTGCAGGGTCGGTCTTTTTCAGCCTTTCTCGCGGGGTGAATGGCTTGCGACGGTCATGCAGCAGTGCCTCACGTGCGGGCAGGGCCGCATGGGCGGCGTGCGGGTCCATCGGGATGACGTGCGGAAACTGGGTTTCCGGTATATAGGTGAGCGATCCTAGTGGCAGACGGAAGCCCACCGGGCTGTCGCCCGGAATAAGAAAGAGTTTGTCGCGACGGAATTTCCAGACCTCGGACATCCAGGAGCGCCCATAGGCCTCACTGTTCCATGCCTGAACGGGCAGTACAAAGCCTGCTGGCGTGGAAAGGCCCCGATCAAATACCTTGATGATGCGAGCGCGTTCAGCCGGGTCTTCGATCTTGTTGTCTGACGGTTCTATGTTGACGGGCAGTTTCTGTTCTACGAGCGAGAAATGGGCCGGATCTTCATAGGCGGTCAAGACGCACTTGGGGTCAATCTTGAGCTTCTCTGCAAGCTTGTAGATGAAGCGCTGGGCGATTTTGGCATTTGCCGGTTCTTGCGGCGTTTCCTGATCGATAAGAGCCGGGTCTTCCCACAAAGCCTCTTCGTCTGCGCGCCAATAGAGCGAAAAGGCCCAGCGGGGGAGCTGTTCACCGGGGTACCATTTGCCTTGGCCGAAATGCAGAAGCCCGCCCGGTGCAAAGCGGTCGCGAAGGCGACGGATCAGATTTTCTGCATAATAGCGCTTGGTCGGACCAACGGCGGCGGTGTTCCATTCATCGCCTTCATAGTCGTCAATGGAAACAAAGGTTGGTTCGCCACCCATGGTCAGTCTTACGTCGCCTTCTTCAAGGCGTCCGTCAACCATTTCGGCGACGTCGTTGATGTCCTTCCATTGCTCGTTTGTATAGGGTTTGGTAACGCGCGGGCGCTCGAAAATGCGCTGCACATCCATTTCGAATTCAAATTCGACTTCTGCTTTGTCGTGGACGCCGGTGATGGGCGCTGCCGAAATCGGGTGGGGCGTTGCGGCAAGCGGGATGTGGCTTTCGCCTGTCAAAAGGCCGGATGTGGGATCAAGGCCGATCCAGCCTGCGCCGGGAATGTAAACCTCGGTCCATGCATGCAGGTCGGTAAAGTCGTGGTCTGTTCCTTCCGGGCCCTCTAGCGGTTTGACGTCTGGCTTTAGCTGGATGAGATAGCCCGAGGTGAAGCGGGCGGCCAGCCCCAGATGGCGCATGACGTGGACGAGCAGCCATGAGCTGTCGCGGCAGGACCCGGAGCATTTGGTGAGGGTTTCCTCAGGAGACTGGACGCCCGGTTCCATGCGGATCAGATAATCGATCTTGCTTTCGATGAAGTGGTTGACCTGAACCAGAAGATCGACGGTCTTGATCTCCTTGTCCTTGTAAATCGGCTCGATTTCCTTAAGCAGCTTTTCAAGAAGTGGTGTCTTCTCTTGCAATTCGAGATAAGGGGTCAGATCCTTCTTTTCACCTTCACTATATTTGAAGGGATACTGCTCGGCGCTTTCCTCAATGAAGAAATCGAACGGATTGATGACAGACATGTCGGTGACAAGATCGACCGTCACCGAGAAAGAATTGATCTTTTCGGGGAAAACAATACGCGCCATATAGTTGCCGAAGGGATCCTGTTGCCAGTTGATCCAGTGCTCGGCGGGTTCAATATTCAGTGAGTAGGATAAAATCTGGTTGCGTGTGTGCGGGGCGGGGCGCAGGCGGATGATTTGAGGGCCCATGCCGGTCGGGCGGTCATAGATATATTTGGTCTTGTGCGTCAGAGCTGCATGAATGGACATATAGTATGTGCCTTTGTTTCAAGCCCCGGATCCTGTCGGCTTAGCGTGCCAATGGATCAGGAAAGATCAAGAGTGGTCAGGTTTGTTTTGTTTGCCAGATTTGCGTGTCAGGAAAGCGTCTGAGACTGTGTTTGCGTCTGTGCCGTCTCACTAGACCAATCATCATGTCCGAAAAATGACTTACCCAACTGATTTGTGATTGCCATCAACCGATTTTGAACCTTGTCGTTGAACCCGTGAAAGCGGAGATGCAAATGCGGGTCTTTCGATGCGGCCTCCAGTTCGTAGAGCAGCATCTCGACTTCTTCATAGGATTTGGCAACATGGCGCAGCTGATAGCCCATGTAGAGATCGTTGAGCATATCCTGAATTTCGCCGATGCAATGGGTCAGGGAGCGAGGGAAGCTCTGGTTGAACATCAAGAAATTGGCGACCTTCTTGGGATCCATTCTTCCGGATTTGGCGCGTTGGAAGGCATGATAAGCTTCAAAGGAATGCAATAGCAGTTTCCAGAATTCCAGATCAGCGACAGTCTCGGATTGGTCAAGGCCATTAAAGCTTGCTACTTGCGCAACCTTGACATCAAGCAGACGGCTGGTCTGGTCGGCGCGTTCAACCCACAGGCCGAGCTGATAAAAACGCCAGCCGGCATCGCGATAATAGGTGCCTTCGGTGACCCCCATGATAGCGTCACAGGTGCGGGCGATGGATTCGCAGGTGCGTGACAGGCGAGAGGCGTCCAGATCCCGGTCGCTGAGGCTTTTCATCTCGTTGTAGGAAACGTTGATGTAAGACCACATGGAAACGGAGATCAGTGGGCGCAGAAGGCGGGCATTTTCGCGCGCAGCCCAAAGACAGGAAAGAATGGAGCCAGGATTTTCGCGATCCGTGATATAGAATTTGGCGACTTTCTGTGCCGTTACCTGTCCGTGGCGTTCGGTGAACCGCTCCTTGTCGACATACAGAGAAAGGATGGATGCCCAGTTCTCCTGATTGGAATGGTCCTGCCAGAAGCCTGCCTGCACATTAAGGATACGTGCGAGACTGGCGGATCGTTCAATATAGCGCGCAAACCAGAACAGGGCCTCAGCGTAGCGACTCAATAGCATACTCATGAGTTGCCTCCGTCATTTGAATTACAGTCTTCTTCCACCAGAACCCAGGTGTCCTTGGTGCCGCCTCCTTGCGAGGAGTTGACGATGAGCGACCCCTCCTTGAGCGCAACGCGCGTCAGACCGCCGGGCAAGACCCATGTGCCTTTGCCGGTGATTGCGAAGGGTCTTAAATCCACATGACGCGGTACCAGATCGGTTTCTCCAAGTGTTGGGCAAACGGAAAGGGATATCATTGGCTGGGCAATGAAGTTGCTTGGATTGGCCAATAGTGCGGCTCGGGCTTCATCAAGCTGTTCTTTCGATGCTTTCGGCCCGATGGTGATGCCGTAGCCGCCGGATTCTCCAACCGGTTTGACGACCAGTTCATCAAGATGGTCCAGAGTGTAGCGCAGGGCTTCGTCTTCCCGGCATATGTGGGTTTCCACGTTAGAAAGGATCGGCTCTTCATTGAGGTAATATTTGATGATGCGCGGCATGTAGGCATAAACGGCCTTGTCGTCGGCAACGCCTGTGCCCAAAGCGTTGGCGATGGTGACGTTGCCTTTCAGCATTGCCTTGACCAGCCCCTTGACGCCCAACATGGAGTCGGGCCGGAAGGCCTCCGGATCAAGGAAGGCATCATCAATGCGGCGATAGATGACATCAACGCGGCGTGGTCCACCGATGGTTTTCATATAAACCTTGTCGTCATCGCAGAAGAGATCGCTTCCTTCCACGACCGGAACGCCCATCTCTCGGGCAAGGAAAATATGCTCAAAGTAAGCTGAATTGAACATGCCCGGGGACATGATGACGACCTGAGGGTCGTCCTTGTTCTGGCAGCCGTCAGGCGCGGTCTCGCTTAGCTTGGCAAACAGGTTGGTGCCGTAGTCGGAGACCTTGCGCAATTTCAGGTCAGCCAGCAAATCCGGGAAGGAGCGCTCCATCAGGTGTCTGTTTTCGACCACATAGGAGACCCCTGACGGGGAGCGCACATTGTCTTCCAGCACCAAAAAATTGCCCGTATCATCGCGAATGATGTCCGTTCCGGAAATGTGCGTGTAGACGTTGCATGCGGGCTCGAAGCCGACCATGACGTCGCGATAGTTGGAATTGCCAAGAACCAGATCGGCAGGCACGATGCCGTCGTTCAGAATGTGGCGTTCATTATAGACATCATGCAAGAAGGCATTGATTGCGGAAACGCGCTGGATCACACCGCGATCGATCGTGTCCCACTCAGAGGCGGTCAGGACGCGCGGAATGATATCGAAGGGGAGCACGCGATCGATGACATCCTTGTCGCTGTAGACTGTGAAGGTGACACCCAGATTGAAGAGTTCCAGATCAGCGTCTTTGGCCCGGGCTTTCAGATTTTCAAAATCTGCGTCATCAAACCTGTGCCAGATGTTCTCCAGCTTTGGGCTGCGGTCTGACATCCTGCTCGACATCTCGCAAAAAAATGCGCAGGGATCGTAGTTACTCACGCGATGCACCTTTTGGTTGGCGCTTCAATCGCTCGCGTCGTCTGCTTTTCCGCAGTTTGCTGTTCTTGCGGCTTATCGGCTTTATAAGCTGTTTCAAAGTTAGAGCTTGTGCGGAAAACCGTCCTTTTGAGCCTGAAACGTACTATTGACTGTTACGACTTATAGAAAAGCAAGTTTTGGACCAAACACCATAAATTGTGCAAAGTCCTGTCTATTTGGCATGTTATGCTGTTTTAATAGCGCGTTCCAACTACTTTGAGTTATTTCCAGCTTAAATTTTACTCATAGTTGTGGTGTTGCAAGCAACAATGATGCCCTTACTTTAAGCATTATTCTAAAAATGCGTGAAATTTGAACAATTGCAAGTGCCTACTTACTTGCTGCATATGCTACTTTCGAAGAGTTTCAGGCTTTCACTTCAAAGCTTTCAATGCCGTGTGGGCTCGTGTAGGAAACGGATGCTTCCATCTTGGAAAAATCAACGGATAGTTTTGTCCATTGGCCTTCTGCTTTCCAGGTTAGTTCCAACTGAGCGCGCGAAGGCTGCACAAGGGAGAAGGTGCCATCAAAAGCGGGATGATCGTTTCGGAAGTGAATCAGTTTCGTTAAGGCGGTGACCATTGGCGTTTTGAGCGCTTCTTCAACTTCGCCTGCTTTATAATAATGGCGATTGATGTCCCGACCGACATCGGTCCTGGCTAACAGCTCCATGTCGTTTTCTGCGCCCAACAGACCAACATAATAGATTTGCGGTATGCCCGGAGCGAAGAATTGTACGGCGCGGGCGATCAGATATTCCGTTTCGCGGCGGCCGATCGCGTCATAATAGGTTGAGTTGACCTGATAGAGATCGAGATTGGAGGCCTTGGCCCCCGTGGCTTGTCGAGAGGTGCCGTTGGAGCGCTCGTGCATGGTCTCAACAAGGTTGTGAATGGCGTCCGGTTCCAGCAGGCCGGGGCGGCCATCTGAATGAGCGCCTACATCAATCACACCGATGCCATCGTGGGTATCAAGAACAGTAAGAGCATTGCGCGGGCTGATTTCCAGCCAACGAGCCAATGGTGCGCTATCGGCGGTGAACAGGGCATGCATGATGAGCGGCGGCAAGGCAAAATCATAAACGCAGTCCACTTTTTTCGAGATCTCGATCTGGTCCTGATAATAGCTATGAATCTCGACCAGAACTTCCATGCCTCGTGCTTTGGCTTTCTGGGTCAATTGAGCCAGAAATTCGTAGGTTTCCGGTATCATGAAGCAAGCGGTGCCGGGTTTCTTGATGGCATAGCCTGCCGCATCAAGGCGAATGCAGCTGATGCCAGCTTCAGCAAAGCGCGTCAGAATGCTGTCGAGATAGGCCTCGCCCTTCTCGCTATACACATTGATGTCAATCTGTTTGGGCGTGAATGTCGACCAGATCAAATGTTTTGAGCCGTCTTTCATGGTCATCTGGTTGAAAGGCAGGCCCGGACGTGGACGGTAAATGGAGGTCAGGTCCTCTTCGGTGGCGCCATTTGGAAAAACCGAAGCATAGGTCAGGAACATGTCGGCATATTCTGACTTTTCTCCATGTTCGAGGAAATCCTGAAAGGCCTTGCCATCAGCGGAGACATGATTGACGATCAGATCGGCCATCATGTCTACCGATTTGGTCAGCGCGCGGACGTCATCCCATGTGCCTAGACGAGGATCGACGATGGTGTGATCCTTGGGGTCAAAGCCAGCGTCTGCGCCATCGTAGGGATCAAAGAAAGGAAGGGCATGAACCGTTCCGAACAATCCTGAAAGCGGTCCGTCGATCATGGTTTTCAGGTCTGCGAAAGTGCCATCGGTGAGCCGGTCAACATATGTGATGAGCTGAACTTTGTTTTTCATGACTGGGCTCTCCGTATCTTTGGCTGACGAGCGACGCTGAAGGCGGTTTTTCCAATGGCGCACATTCACATGCATCAGGATTTATGAAATTTGTGGCAGGGATATACCATTTTGCATGGTGTTGAAAGCAATGATTAAGTGCAAGCACATATGAGGCAAATGGAAAAGGCTTCATCTCTTGTTATGTCAAGAGATGAAGATTTCCGATATGTATCTTGGATCAAATGTGAATGAGGGTCTCAGGTGAGCCTCAAGCTTTGTTTTGCGTGGCTTCCAGAATAATCTTGAAAATTGCTACCGGCGGATAGGGGAAATCAATGGTCTTGCCTATTCCCAAATCCAGCAACGCTTCGCGCAAATTGTGATCAACATTGTCCTTGCAAAGCAAAACCATTTTTCCGCGCCCATGGGTCGCCCGCGTGTTGATGAGACCGGAGAGATAGTAGTGCACGATCTTGCTGTAGAACAAAAAGACCAGATCATTGTTTTCGACGGCATCCTTGCGAACCGACAAATGCTCTTCATGGACAAATTCGACCAGACAGCCAAGATCTTGCAATGCCTGTTCGATGGGCAAAACATATTTGTGTGATTTGCCTACCAGAGCGATCGACAATGGTTCTTTCGAGTGATCCTCGCGCAAAGCATTGTAGATGCGTTTCAGCTTTGCTTCGTTGGTTTCCTTGATCCGGTGAACCTGTTCGAGGCGCGCTTTGATCGTGGCAAGCAACAGGTCATAGTCAATCGGCTTGGTAAGATAGTCATCTACGCCCATTTTCTTGCCAACCAGAATGTCTTCGCGAGTGGACTTGGCCGTCAAGAATATGAAAGGCACTTCGTCATGCTGTGGCAATCGTTCGCGAATGAGTTTTAGCGTGGTTGGCCCGTCGATGAGAGGCATCATTATATCGCACAGAATCAGGTCGACGGCTTGGTATTTGAGTATCTCAATTGCGTCCTTGCCATTGGCCGCCTTGAGCGTTTTGTAGCCAGCATCTTGCAGTTCTTCGACGATGTCTTCCAGCAGAAGGGCTTCGTCTTCAATGCAAAGAATTTTTTCCGGCATTGGTCTTTCTCCGGTTTTCTTTAATCAGGATGCTATTTTATCAGGATCTGCATCGCTGTCTTCTGGGTTTGATGCGCTATCACTTTCGGTTTCGTCGGCTATCGTTGCGGGTAGGAAAATCGTAAAGCTTGATCCCTCTCCCAATTTGCTTTTCACCTCAATGCGACCGCCTTGTTCCTTCAGGGCCATTTGCGTGAAATTGAGGCCAATCCCAGTTCCGGCAATGCCACTTGAGTTGGATGCGCGATAGTATTTATTGAAAATCTTGACGATTTCATCTTCAGGAATTCCTATTCCCTCGTCATTGACATTAATGGTTATATATTTTTCTGTTCGATTCCCGATCACGTTGATTGGTGCTCCGGGAGCAGAATATTTGACTGCGTTTGAGAGAATGTTACTAACGCACTGATCCAAGAGGTTCTGGTCGAAATTGGCGAATTCCGGCAAGGCTTTCAGATCCCAAAGGATATTGGCGTCCTCTCCCATTTCCCGATGGGTTGCGCAGAGGCGTTCAACGGTGCTGCGGAAATTCTGCTTCTTGGTGGTAATCTTGAGACCGGCTATTTCTTCGCTGGAAAAATCCATGAATCGGTTGATCAGATACTGCATGCGTTGCACGGAATCGCGAATATTGTCGATCCGCGAGAGCAAGCGCTCCGTTGACATGTCGCCGGCTTTTCTCTCAATGCGCTGGGCATTGCTGTCGATGATGGCCAGAGGCGTTTTGAACTCGTGCGAGGCCATGGAGACAAATTCGCGCTGGGTTTCGGACAGGGAGATTTCCTTTTGCAGCAGTTTTACCAGTTTGTTGGTGTGCTGCTGAAGTTTGCTTGTCTGTTCCTTGTAGGTGGTAATGTCAGAGAAAATGGCAATCTTGCCACCATTTACCGTGGCCGATTGTTCAATCCGATACCAGTGATCATCGTGCAGCTTTACCTCATTGCGATGGCGTCCCTTCAGGAGATCTTCCTCGCTGGTTTCATCTGGTTCGGGAAGGTCAAAGCCTTCGATTTTATGGATGTTCGATTTTTGAATGAGATGGCGTTTGAGGTTTGGATAAAGGTCCTGAATGCGTGTGTTGGCCAGCACCAGCCGATCATCTTCGTCAAACAGGATAATGCCATCATCGATCGAATTAATAGCATTCACCAGAAGATCGCGGTTGTAACGCACTTCTCTCAAGCTGTTTTCAAGTTTGAGTTCCAGTTCATATTGTATCGCTTCCAGCTTGGCTTCATAGGCGCGCTGTTCGGTCACATCGCTGAAAATGGTAACGAAAATGCCGCCCGTCGCTAACTTTCCTTGCAAGCGGATAATGCGCCCGTCCAATGTTTCATGCTCGATTTCGTGCAGCTTCCCGTTTTCATGCAAAGAGATGCGCTTCTGAACGATTTCATTGATATCGCCCGGGCCATAATCGCCCCGTTCGGCCAGATAACGGATGAGGTTTTTCAAGGAATTGTCTTCTTGCAAGATCGTGAGGGGGATATCCAGCATCTTGCAAGCTGCACGGTTCATGAAAACGATGTTTTGGTCGCTGTCGGTTACGGAAATGCCTTGCTCTACTGACTCCATCAAGAATGAAATCAGGCTATGCTCGACATTTTCGTTCTCAATGAAGTAAGGCATATTTCCTCCCTTATCTTTTTTATAAAACTTATAATATAATTCTTAATAAAAATAGAATTGCAATATATTCGCAAATAGAAAACATCGAATTCGTTTGTATAATCCGATAAATTCTGTCGTCTGAAATTGGAAAATTGTCTATTTGTTATAATTATCCAAAATTTTTCTTTATATTCTTTAGAAATAGATATGGATTTATGTAAAACTTTATCTAAATTTAAGATGCCAAAAGATGGACATGCCAACAGTGTTGGTACGCTTTCGAAAGGGGCTTGCGACTGCGCCTTTAGGCGAATAGGTTACTGCTGACATTTCGGTCAGACCAAAGCACCGTGAGACACATATATGCTGCCTGCTCATCCCACTTCTCTCCTATTTGTTTGCCTTGGAAACATTTGTCGTTCTCCGCTCGCGGAGGGTGTTTTAAGACAGAAAGTAAGAGAAAACGGTCTGCAAGATCGCTTTCTGCTGGATAGTGCCGGGGTTGGGGCATGGCATGTAGGCAATCCGCCTGATGCCCGGACCGTGACCGTCGCCAAGCTGCATGGTGCTGATATTTCGGATTTGCGGGCGCGGCAGATCAAGCCTGAAGACTTCTACGCATTTGATCTTATATTGACCATGGATCGAGATAATCTATGCGATATCAGGGCGATGCAGCCGCGCGACGGCACTGCTGAGGTCGCGCTTTACCTGGAATATTGCGGGCTGGGGCAACTGACCAGGTCTTATGAAGTGCCCGATCCTTATTATGGCGGGGCAGATGCCTTTGAGGATGTCTATTATATGATCGATCAGGCCAGCGACATTTTATTACAAAAACTGCGTTGAAAAGCCAGCTCGGCTGGCCGACGCGCCTTCAATCATTCAGCAGAAAAGGGCCTCTAGACAGGCCCTTTATTTGTTTCCTACAGAAGGTCGAAGGCTTCTTCGATGACATAGGGGCCGCCGCCGATGCTGTCCCGCGAGGAATAGAGCACGAAGCGGGGTACTCTGAAATCCGAAGTTCGGAAACCACCACGCAGGGTCAGATAGTTGGCAACGTCGATCGGCTCGGCAGTCTTTTTAAGGCGAGCCAATGTGACATGCGGTGTGTAGTCATGCTTGTCGGACTTAAGGCCCAATTTGCGCATGCGTCGTTCCAGCTCCTGATGCAGAAGAAGCAAATCTTCATTATTCTGCACGGCGGCAAAGACCGAATGGGGCTTTTTCGATCCAAAAGACCCGAAACCTCGCAGAGAGATATCAAATTCAGGGCACTGGATCTGAGACATCTGGAAGACAATTTCATTGGCGAGCGAATAATCGACATCACCCATGAAGCGTAAAGTAATATGGTAATTGGCTTCATCCACCCAGCGCGCACCATAAAGGCCGCCCTTTTGCAGGGACAACAATGTCGTGATGTCGGGGGGGATTTCTAGACCGGCAAATAAGCGTGGCATCATTTCGCTCCCGTAATAGACGTGGGGGCAGGATCTGACGATCCTCATTACAGTCGAAATGAATTCGGCCAAAGCAATTGATTGTTCTATGTCGAATCACTTCGGGGCTGTTGCATCTACAGGATAGCCGAAAAAATGTGACGATGTTGTAAAAGCTTTGTGTTTGGCAAATTTATGGCTTTGCCTATTTGGCCCCATATGCCACGCTCCGGCCATATGTTGTAGGTCGGAGCGCTGGAGTTGTCTTTATATGGTGTCTTGCTGCCTGTTGAAATCTATCTTGGATCAACAGGACATTCGATCATGGGCAAGGGCTGGAATGAAGCAGATGCACTTTGTTGATTGCTTCTTCCATCTCGTCCGTCAGCTTGAAATCATGGCAGGCGATGTCGGTTTTGAGCTGCTCCAGCTTGGATGCACCCAGAATGACGGATGTGGTGAAGCTGCGTGAACGGACAAAGGCGAGGGCCATTTGCGCGATATCGACGCCAAACTCTTCAGCTACCTTGAGATAGCCACGAATGGCCGGCTCTGCACCGAGGGTTTGATAGCGGGCACCAAAATTCTTGAAGAGGGTCATGCGAGCGCCAGCAGGCTGTTTGCCATCGAGATATTTGCCCGTGAGCGTGCCTTGGCCGAGAGAGGAGTAAGCCAACAGGCCAACCTGCTCGCGCATAGCGATTTCTGCCAGATTCACCTCGAAGGTGCGGTTGAGGAGGCTGTAGGCATTCTGGATGGAAACAACGCGAGGGCCGGTGCCTTTGCCTGCTTCGTGCAGATAGTTCATGGTGCCCCAGCCAGTTTCGTTGGACAGACCAACATGACGAACCTTACCAGCCTTGACCAGCTCGTCCATTGTGGCAAGGGTTTCGGCGATCGGGGTTTCATCTTCTGCCGGTTCCGGATGAGAATAGATGATCGGGTTTGCACCAAACTGGGAAACCTTACGATCTGGCCAATGGATCTGGTAAAGATCAATATAGTCGGTCTTGAGACGCTTCAGGCTCTTGTCGACCGCTTCAAGGATCTGGGCACGGTTCAGGCGTGGTTCGATCTGACCATCACGGAACCAGTTGCTCATGGAGCGGCCAATTACCTTGGTGGCAAGAATGATGTCGGAGCGATTGCCACGATCTTTCATCCAATCGCCGATGATTTCTTCGGTACGGCCTTGGGTGGCTGCGCGGCTCGGGACCGGATAAAGCTCGGCGACATCAAGGAAGTTGATGCCCTGTTCGATGGCATAGTCCATCTGTTCGTATGCTTCGGCTTTGGTGTTCTGCTCACCCCAGGTCATGGTGCCAAGGCAAAGGCTGCTTACTTCGAGGTCTGTACGACCCAGTTTTCTCATTTCCATATCAGAATCCGTTTGTATTCTTGCCAGTAAGGGGATCTGGATTTAGCTGTGTTGAAATCGAACCATGCTGGATGCATGTCGTCAGTTGGGTTGGTTCAAAATATCGATTAGGAAGGGCGTGATCTTTTTGACAATCACTTGAATACCTTCTTCGGTGGGATGAATTCCGTCCTGCAAATTCAGATGAGGCTGTGCTGCTACACCCTCCAGAAAGAACGGATATAGCGGTATTTGGTATTCATTTGCAAGAGCGGGATAGATGGCGTCGAAGGCGCTTACATAATCTTGCCCCATGTTGGGAGGGGCGCGCATACCCATAAGGGCAACCTTGATGCCTTTGCCTTGGAATTTCTCGATCATGGTGGCCAGATTGCTCTTTGCCTTTTCAACCGGCAGGCCTTGCAGGGCGTCGTTGGCACCAAGTTCCAGCAGAACAATGTCGACATTTTCCGGTGTCGACCAATCAAGGCGCGACAGGCCTGACGCAGTCGTGTCGCCAGAAACGGCGGCGTTGATCACCTCGACATCATGGCCGGATTGCGTGAGATTGGCTTGCAGCTGGTCTGTGAAACCTGTTCCCGGTGGTAATTGATATCCCGCCGAGAGGGAGTCGCCAAAAGACAGAATTCTCAAAGGATCGGCAGCTTGTGCTGAAGTCATGATAAAAAGCCCCAAGGGCAATAACAACAAATAGGCAAAAGCGCGACGGATTAGGTCGGTTAACCTTCCGGATGCTTTATCAAAACAATTGGCTTTGAAGAGCTTTTTATCGGAATATTTGTATTTATATGAATAGTTCATAATACTTATCTTGTTTCGATATAAGCAAAAGGGGCCTGAAACAGTTTCTCTGCCTTTGAATCTGTTATTTCTATCCCATATAGGGAAGATCAAACCGTGTTTCGTTTGTTCCGGTTTTCGATGCGCCATTCTCGCAATCAGTATCGAAACGTCTGTTTCCAGCAATATAGGTTAGAATTGCCGTGACTTCATCCCTTGTCTCAAAAGTTTCTGAAGCAACTCCGACATCTCCGGACGAGAATACGGCGATCATTTCGCTGCATGATGTTTATCTGAGTTTGGGTATGGGGCATTCGCGGGTCGATATTCTGCGGGGTATCGATCTTGATATTGAACGTGGGCATTCGGTTGGGCTTGTCGGGCCGTCGGGTTCGGGCAAATCGACATTATTGATGGTCATGGCTGGTTTGGAGCAGGCTGATCGGGGTAAGGTGCTGGTGGAAGGCAGCGATCTGTCGCAAATGGATGAGGATACACTGGCCCGGTTTCGGGGAACGCGCATCGGCATCATTTTCCAGTCGTTCCATCTTGTGCCAACCATGACGGCGCTTGAAAACACGGCCATTCCTTTGGAGTTGGCCGGTCGGCGAGACGCCTTTGATGTGGCAAGGGCCGAGCTGCAAGCTGTGGGGCTGGGGGATCGCACACATCATTATCCAGCGGAGCTTTCGGGTGGCGAGCAGCAGCGTGTGGCCATTGCTCGCGCGTTGGCGCCCAGACCTTCCATTCTTATTGCCGATGAACCGACAGGAAACCTTGACGGGGATACGGGACGGGAGATTTCCGATCTCATGTTCCGGCTTCATAAAGAACGGGGCATGACTCTTATGCTGGTAACCCATGATCCGCACCTTGCGGATCGATGCGAGCGCGTGGTGCGGCTAAAAGCCGGCCAATTGGTTGAAGCGCCTCATGAGGCCGCCGCAACAGCCGGGCAGGGCGCATGATGGATCAGATATCTAATCCTCACGGAGGCGGTGCCTATTCAACGCACAAAGGGGATGTCTCCACCGGGTTGTGGGCTTCGCTTCGTCTTGCTTTTCGATTTGCCTTGCGGGAAATGCGTGGTGGCTTGCGTGGATTTTACATTTTTCTTGCCTGTATTGCGCTGGGTGTGGCGGCAATCGGCGGGGTCGGGTCAGCCTCCAAGGCATTGACCGGTGGTCTCAATGAGCAGGGGCGGCAAATTCTGGGCGGCGATATTTCTCTTTCGGTCATCCATACACCTGCAACTGAAGAACAAAGGACTTTTCTTGGTCAGTTTGGTCAGCTCGCGCAGGTAGCGAGCCTGAGAGCCATGGCACGCACGGCGGATGCGTCCGATCAATTGCTGATAGACATCAAAGCCGTTGATGGTTCCTATCCCATGGTCGGGCAACTGGTGACGACCAACGGCAAGTCTTTGGCGCCGGGTTCCATCATTGTTGACCCGCTGTTGCTGGACCGGCTTGATCTGTCTGTGGGGGATCCGCTCGTCATTGGTGTCAAGCAATTCACCATTGCAGATAGCATTGCCAATGAGCCCGATGCTCTGGCCTCAGGGCTTGCGTTCGGGCCTCGGGTGATCATGGGGCTTGATGACCTTGGTGAGACAAACCTGTTGCAGCCGGGCGTCATCGTGCGCTGGATTACCCGAGTGAAAATGGAAGGCTCCCCTTCTCTTGCCCAGATAGACCGGGTAATTGAGCAAATTCGCGAGAAATTTCCCGATGCTGGCTGGCGTATCCGCTCTCGGGCCAATGCCGCCGAGGGTCTTTCGCGAAACATTGATCGCTTTGCGGCATTTCTCGTGCTTGTGGGGCTGGCGTCACTGATTACCGGCGGGGTCGGAATTGCCAATGCGGTCCGGGCTTTCATTTCAGCGCGTCATGCAACCATCGCCAGCTACAAATGCCTGGGTGCGCCGAGTTGGCTGATCGTCGGCATCTATCTGATGCAAATTGTCTTCATCGCGCTGATTGGTATTGCAATTGGCGTCTTTTTCGCAAGTCTCGTGCCGTTTATTCTTAAATCGGTGGTGCCGGACAATCTGCCGCTGTCATCGACGTTGTTCCATCCGTTGCAATTGGGCAAGGCGGCCCTTTTCGGGCTTTTGGCGGCGCTTCTCTTTTCCATGCGGCCTTTGCTCAGAACGCGCGCCATTCCGGCAACCGCTCTGTTTCGTGATCAGATTGCGCCCGTTAAATATCGTGCCAGCAAACGGGATTGGATGATTGTCCTGGCGCTTGGCGCTTTGTTGGTCGGCTTGGTGCTGGCAACCGCCGAAGTGCTTTATGTGGCTGCAGCCTTCCTCGTTGGCATGGTGATTGTCTTTCTGCTTCTCCGCTTGGTGGCCTTTGTCATCATGAAGGTGGCATCCCGCTTGCCTCGCTTTCGGCATGTGGTGCCCCGTCTTGCAATTGCCAATCTGCATCGTCCGGGCGCGCTCACCCCTTCGGTTGCCCTGTCGCTGGGGTTGGGGCTCAGCCTTCTTGTGACGTTGGTGCTGATTGATCTCAATCTGCAACAGCAGCTGACGGGCAATCTGCAGCAGAAGGCGCCAAACTTCTTTTTCTTGAATATTCAGAATTCCGAGGTCGAACAGTTTGAAAGTGAACTGGACACCTTGGCACCGGAAGGGACGCATCAGCGCGTTCCCATGCTGAGGGGGCGGCTTGTCTCGCTCAAGGGTATTGCGGCGCGTGATTTTGAGGCTCCGGAAGGAGCGCAGTGGGTTTTGCGCGGAGATCGTGGCATTACCTATTCAGCTGATTTGCCAGAAAATTCGACACTGATCGAAGGGAACTGGTGGCCAAAAGACTATTCTGGCAAGCCGTTGGTTTCGTTTGATGCGGAGCTTGCGCGAGAAATGGGGCTTTCCATTGGCGACGTCATCGAGGTGAATGTGCTTGGGCGGACCATTTCTGCAGAAATCTATAATCTGCGCCAGGTGGAATGGCAGTCTCTGGCGATTAATTTCGTTATGGTCTTCTCTCCGAATACCTTTGCCGGTGCGCCACATTCCCACCTTGCCACTCTCAGTCTCGATCCGGCTGGCAAAGATAGTGACGAGACAACGGCACAGCGAGAATCGGCCATCATGAAAGCGATTGTTCAGGAATTCCCGGCAGTGACGACAGTGCGGGTCGGCGATGCGCTGGACGCGGTCAATGATCTGGTGCGCCAGCTTGCCTGGGGCATGAGAGCCGCTTCTTCTCTTGCAATCATTGCCAGTATTCTGGTGCTTGCCGGTGCTTTGGCCGCAGGGCAGAGGGAACGCATTTATGATGCCGTCATCCTGAAGACTTTGGGGGCAACCCGTGGCAAGGTGTTGCAGGCTTATTCATTGGAATATTGCCTGTTGGGCATCATAACCGCGGTATTTGCCCTTCTGATTGGCCATGTAGCAGCCTATCTGGTGCTTACCGAGGTTATGGATATGCCTTTTTCATGGCAGCCGCTGGTATCGGCATTCGTTGTCCTGCTCGCCATGCTCTTGACAATTTTACTTGGTTTGATCGGCACATGGTCGAGTCTTAATCGAAAACCGGCGCAAGTCTTGCGTAATGGTTAATGAAAATTAAGGCTTCGTGTGTGGTTTTTGAGAAACCCTTTGAATAATTACAGCTTTTAGCAAGAATTACACGATGCTGTGGCCCGATCGGGATGACATTTGCGTGAATTCGACGATAGAATCCCATTTGTTGCGCAAAAAAGACTTGAGCTAGTGCCAGAAGCCACCCATATATTGATCTGAACGTCGGTTTTGAAATTGGTTCCGACGACCGCCAATGAAATGAACACTTCGGATTGGTCTATGGAACCGTTCGAACTTTTTGAGTTTTGTGAGGAGAAACCATGGTGAATGATTTCCGTCAAAGCGCGCAGCGGATGAGTGGTCGTGCCGCCGAGATGGCGCGCATCGATCAGGGCCTGCGCAGCTATATGCTGAAGGTCTATAACTATATGGCCATTGCGCTGGCAGTGACCGGCGTATTCGCCTACGGCCTGTTCCAGATGTCTTTTGTGCAAGAAGCTGGTCACGTTGTTGGTGTTACCCAGTTGGGCGCAGCTTTGTTTGGTAGTCCATTGAAATGGGTGGTCATGTTTGCGCCGCTGGCAATGGTCATGTTCCTGAGCTTCCGCATTCAGCGTATGAGTGTTGGAACTGCACAGCTGGTCTTCTGGGCTTATGCTGCATTGGTTGGTGTATCTCTGGCATCGATCTTTGCCGTTTATACCGCAACGTCCATTACGCAGGTCTTCTTCATCACCGCAGCAGCTTTCGCTGGTCTTAGCCTTTATGGCTATACCACGCCGAAGAGCCTTTCCGGTTGGGGTAGCTTCCTGTTCATGGGCCTGATCGGTATCATTATCGCATCGATCGTGAACATCTTCCTTGCTTCCAGTGCTCTGGCCTTTGCCGTTTCGGTTATTGGTGTACTGGTGTTTGCTGGTCTTACCGCTTATGACACCCAGCAGATCAAGGAAATGTATTTTGAAGGTGACAGCTCTGAAGTTGCTGGCAAAAAAGCCATCATGGGCGCTTTGCGTCTGTATCTTGACTTCATCAACCTGTTCCTGATGCTGCTGCAGCTGCTCGGCAACCGCGACTAAGCGCTCGACACCGCATCAAAGACAAAAGAAAAGCCGCTCCAATTGGGGCGGCTTTTTTTTGCATACAGTAAATATGGTGTCGCAAACGGGCACTTTCAATTGGGAGCATTCCCGAGAAAATTGGCCACATTGACCATGGCGAAAGAGGGCGCTAGGGAGCAGTTGGCATGGCGCGTAAGCGCTTTTGTGTTGGTCGGTTCCAATTTTAGAGGGAGGCAGTTTCCATGGTGAAACTGATCGCAATCGTCAATTTTTGTGCGGCTATTGTTCATCTTGTTTTCTGGGGGCTCGTGGCCTTCCACTTCAAGGATGTATTTGCTGGTTCTGGGCCGTCAGATGTGGGGCCATCCGACGCGTTGGCAACCACCTTTGGCATCGGCGTGGCAGATATCGTCTGGTCCGTCCCACTGCTGCTTTGCGGGTCAATTGGCCTATTTCGCCAGCATGCCTTTGGCTGGCTCACCGCTCAAATGGCAAACGGGCTCTATTTCTATTCCATGACCTTCATTCTGGTCAGGGACAGTCTTACGGGGGTGTTCAAACCCGGCTCATACCTGTTTATGCCCTTTACACTTTTCGCCTTTTGGGCGGCATGGGCTTTGTGGCAGCGCCGTGCGCAGTTTTTTCCGACTAGCTCTCTACGACCTTGAGCAGTTTCTGATTAAGAAGCTTGAGAATTGAATCAAGCTCCTGTCCGCGTTTCAGAATCTGCCCGTGTTGGGAGATCAGGCTATAGGCGCCCTGCTTGCGGGCCAGTTTTGGGTTTTTTTCAATGCGATAGATAGGCATTTCGCTTGTTCGACGGAAAATGGAAAAGACAGCGCGGTCTTTCAATGTGTCGATGGCGTAGTCCCGCCATTCTCCCGAAGCCACCATGCGTCCATATACGTTGAGTATATTTGTCAGTTCCATCCGATTGAAACAGATTTGCTGAGGTGGTTTGGGTTGGCTGCCTGAATGGCCAACAACGGTTGCTGGACGCAGGCTTGCCAGCGACATCACACTTTCATCAGAATTATCGAGCAAGCGATCCTCCTCTGTTTGTCGTCATACAAGACACAAGGGACTATGTGGCACTTACTTATAGAAACTCAAGAGATATCATTGCTTTAAAAATGCCGCTTGGCAAGGGTGGAACGATGCTCTTGATAAAGGATTTGTCCTGAATATTGTTCTATATGAAAGATAGTTGTTCTATTTTGAAAGATTTTGTCTGCTCGACTTGTCGTTTGTTGTTTCCAGCCTTTGGAACTGATGCTTTGCCTCCAGTCGACGCTATTAAGTCTACAACTGTCAGAAGTTGCCATGTTATTGATCAGAAAAGAAAAATCACATAATCGCCTTAATTCAGCCCTTGGAAAGTCTAACCTACGGGCCAATATATCAGGTGTTGCATCGTGGTTCGGGCCGCTCGGCAAGTACAGGGCTCTGCCCCCATTGATCTGGCTTGCCAAAGCGAGTTGCCCAGAACGGTCAACATCCCAACAGCTCCTATACGGGGTGCCTCTGCGCATCCCGTTTTTTTTGGGCTATGCATCCCTCTTATCATCTTGAAAGTAACCGTCAGCATTGCTAGATCCTTTGCTGAAAACCGGCTTTCTTGCAATTGCAGGATGTTCTTTTGCTCTTCTCGTGCTTCACGAGGCGAGGAGGCGAATGATCCTTTGTTCGAAAGCTGACTGCTCTGGTTGCCGAATATGGGCTGAGGAAGGCCGTTTTCGGTGATGCTGAAAAGAAGGATGATTGCCATGACCGATCAAGAACAAACTGGTGCGACAGGTGCCGAAACCCATTCGTTTGAAGCTGAGGTTTCCCGATTGCTGCATCTGATGGTGCATGCCGTTTATTCCAACAAGGAAATTTTTCTGCGTGAGTTGATCTCCAACGCCGCCGATGCCTGCGAAAAATTGCGCCATACAGCACTGACCAATCCTGACCTGACCAAGAATGATCCGACCTTCAAGATCACTCTTTCTGCCGATGGCAAAGAGGGAACGCTGAAGGTCGTCGATAATGGCATTGGCATGAGCAAGGAAGAGCTGATCGAGAATCTTGGCACCATTGCCCGTTCCGGGACGCGTGCCTTTCTTGATCAGCTGGCTGGCGGTGCCAATGGCGAAGATGGCTCTGCGCTGATCGGCCAATTCGGTATCGGTTTCTACTCCGCCTTCATGGTCGCGGATACGGTCGAGGTTTATTCCCGCCGCGCTGGAGAGGCTGAAGCCTGGTGCTGGTCATCTGACGGCATGGGATCCTACGAGATTGCCCCTGCAAGCGATGAAGATGCTCCTGCACGTGGTACCAAAATCGTGCTGAATCTGAAGGAAGATGAAAAGAGTTTTGCCGATGGGGTGACCATCCGCCGTGTCGTGCGCGAATATTCTTCCCACGTGCCTGTGCCAATCCGCTTGATGACCTACAATGAAGAAGCCAAGTCGATTGACGAGGAAGAGTTGACCGATGGCTCCGCTCTGTGGCTCAAATCCAAATCCGATATCACCGAAGCGCAGTATACAGAATTCTACCAGCACACCGCAGGTCAGTTCGATCATCCTGCACTGACGATCCATTATCGTGCTGAAGGGCGCACTGAATATAACGTACTGGCCTTCGTGCCAGAGCATAAGCCGTTCGATCTGTTTGACCCGAACCGTAAAGGCCGTATCAAGCTTTACGTCCGTCGTGTCTTCATCACCGATGAAGCGGATGTATTGCCAGCTTATCTGCGTTTCGTGCGCGGTATTGTCGATAGCGAGGATATTCCTCTCAACATTTCCCGTGAGATGCTGCAGGACAACCCGATCCTGAATGCCATTTCCAAGGGCGTGACCAACCGCATTCTCAGCGAGCTGGAAAAGCTGGCCAAGAATGAAGAAGAGAAATTCGCTTCGGTTTGGGAAGCCTTTGGTCCGGTCATCAAGGAAGGTCTTTATGAAGATCCCGAGCGTCGCGACCAGCTGTTCAAGCTGGTGCGTTTCAACACCACCAAGGGTGATAACCGCACGCTCAAGCAATATGTCGAGGATCTGAAGGAAAACCAGACTGCAATCTTCTATGCGCTGGGCGATAGCAAGGAAGCCATTCTGGCTAGCCCACAGCTGGAAGGCTATCAGGCGCGCGATGTTGAAGTGCTTCTGCTTTCTGATGCCGTGGATGCCTTTTGGGTGCAGACCGCGCTTGGCTTTGATGGCAAGAGCTTCAAGTCCATTTCTCAAGGGGGTGCCGATCTCGATCTGATCGAGAAACCGGAATCGGAAGAAGACAAGGGCAAGAGCGAAGAAGAGAAAGCTGCAGAGAAGGGCAATGTTGCCGAGTTGGTGGCCTTCGTTAAGGAAACCCTTGGCGATGCCGTCTCCGACGTGCGCATTTCTTCCCGCTTGGCATCGAGCCCGGTCTGTATTGTTGCTCCAGACTACGGGCCAGATCGTCAGCTCGAGAAACTGATGCGGAGCCAGAAGGGGGCAGAGATCGGCATGAAGCCAATTCTTGAGGTAAACCCTGACCACGGTCTCATTCGCATTCTTGCCGATCAACTCAAGGCCGCCAGCGACAAGTCCGGTTTGGAAGATGGTGCGCACTTGTTGCTCGATCAGGCGCTTATTCTGGATGGTGAGCATCCATCGAACCCGGCTGATTTTGCAATGCGCCTCAGCAAGGTGATGATGGCTGGTCTCAAGTAATCCGGCCTGATATAAACCAATCGGCGATATTGCGCCGCTCCAAGCCGCAAAGGAGGTATCTTTTGCGGCTTTTTTGTTGTAGTACCAGCCATCTTCGTAAGGCGAAGGGGGTGCCTCCCGGTTAAAGGGGTGGTAATTTCCAATCAGTTTCGCCATATAGAACGAGAAACCAGAGCCCGGACTATCGTCTGGCCTCATTCCCATTGAAGTGATTAGCAGGAACGGCTGAGAAATGGCACCGCACGTGCAATTTTTGAAAATGAATGGTCTTGGCAACGAATTCATTGTGATCGATGCACGAAAGACCAAGCCCCAGCTTGGGGCCGATGCTGTGCGCGCGCTTGCCAATCCTGAAACAGGCCCTGGCTGCGATCAGTTCATCACGCTTGAAAATTCCCCCGCTGGCGGTGATGTTTTCATGCGCATACACAATGCCGATGGCGGCGAGGTGGAAGCCTGCGGCAATGCAACTCGTTGCATTGGTCGATTGATGATGGCCGAGAGCGGGGCCAACCGTGCCGTGATCGAGACCGTTGTGGGCAAGCTGATCGGTTATCGCACTGATGACGAAGCCATGGTGACGGTTGATATGGGCGTGCCCAAATTTGGTTGGCAGGATATTCCTCTGTCTGAGCCATTTGAAGATACGCGTGCGATTGAGCTGCAGATCGGGCCGATTGATGCGCCTATCTTGCATTCTCCTTCGGTGGTCAATGTGGGTAACCCCCATGCCATCTTCTGGGTCAAGAATGATGTCGAGAGCTATGGTCTGGAAGTGAACGGGCCGCTTTTGGAAAATCACATGATCTTCCCCGACCGAGCCAATATTTCTCTAGCTCAGGTGAAAAATCGCGGTGAGATGACCCTCAAGGTCTGGGAACGCGGCGTCGGCCTGACGCGGGCTTGCGGGACTGCCGCCTGTGCGGCGACCGTTGCAGCCATTCGCAACGGCATGACTGACCGTAAGGTGCTGGTGCACTTGCCCGGTGGAGATCTGGTCATCGAATGGCGCGAGGCGGACGATCACATCATGATGTCTGGCGGAACCGAACTGGAATATGCCGGTGAGATTGATCTTGCAGATCTCTCCTGGCGTAAGCTGCCTGATGGCGGCGTGGAGTAATTTTACATGACAATCAAGGTGCTAACCTTCGGATGTCGCCTCAATACCTACGAATCCGAAGTGATGAAACAGCAGGCCGAAGAGGCCGGGCTGGAGAATGCCATTCTGGTGAATACCTGCGCTGTGACCAGCGAAGCTGTGCGGCAGGCTCGTCAGCAGATTCGCAAGGCCAAGCGCGATAATCCCGATGCAAAAATCATCGTAACCGGCTGTGCAGCTCAAACCGAGAGCGGACGTTTCGCCCAGATGGACGAAGTGGATCTGGTGCTTGGCAATGATGATAAGCTGAAATCCGATAGCTACAAGTCTGTGCCGGATTTCGGCGTTCCTGTGGCTGAAAAAATTCGCGTCAATGACATCATGAGCGTGCGCGAAACGGCGCTGCATCTGATTGACGGGTTGGAAGGGCGCACCCGTGCCTTTGTGCAGATCCAGAATGGCTGTGATCATCGCTGCACTTTCTGCATCATTCCATTCGGGCGTGGTAACTCGCGCTCGATCGCCATGGGACCTGTGGTCGATCAGATCGCAAAGCTGGTCGAGAATGGCTATGCGGAAGTGGTGCTGACAGGGGTGGACATCACCTCTTACGGCGCTGATTTGCCCGGTCAGCCCAAGCTCGGCACGTTGGTCAAGGCAATTTTAAAGCATGTGCCGGACCTGCCGCGCCTTCGCATTTCCTCAATTGACTCGATTGAAGCCGATCCTGACCTGATGGACTGCATTGCCAATGAAGAGCGCCTGATGCCGCACCTGCATCTCTCTTTGCAGTCGGGGGACAATATGATCCTCAAGCGCATGAAGCGTCGGCATAATCGAGAACATACCATTGCCTTTTGCAAAGAGGTGCGTGCCTTGCGTCCGGACATGGTGTTTGGTGCCGATATCATTGTTGGCTTTCCGACGGAAACCGAAGAGATGTTCCAGCGCAGCCTTGATATTGTCGAGGAATGCGATCTGACGCATCTGCATGTCTTTCCCTATTCGGCGCGCCCCGGAACGCCAGCCTCACGCATGCCTCAAACGCGCGGTCCGATCATTCGCGAACGTGCGGCCCGACTGAGAGCCGTCGGCGAAATTGCCTTGCAGCGTCATCTACAGGCGCAGATCGGGCGTACCGTGCGATTGCTTGTCGAGGGGAAAGGTCTTGCCCGAACGGAGCAATTTACGCTTACGGAGATTGCACAGGGCGAATCAGGTGATATTGTGGCTGCGCGCATCGTAGATGCCAGCCAGCGCCATTTGATGGCAGTGGGGCTTTAGGGCTGCCGTAAAGGCAAGTGCCTCCTCGCGCTTTCGGGCGCTACAATCGATCAGGGAGTAGGATCGTGGCCAAAAAAGGATTTTTCTCGCGTTTGTTCGGCTCGACCGACGAGAGTGCGCCTGAAGAGCAAGTCAAGGATGGCGCTCTGGAAGCTGAAGGCGAGAAAGCCAGCGATGATCCCGCTCAATCGACTCTGGAAGCTGCTTCCAGCCAGGAGGCTCTACCGGAGACCGAAGACGTTTCTTTGCCCTCTGAGGATGAAGAAGAGTTCGAGGTTGCCGCGATGGGGGGCGATATTGCAACGGAAGCCTTGGCTTTGAAGCCTGATGACGAGCCCGAGGCCGTTGAAGCGCAAGAACCGTCTGCTGATGCAGACTCCCAAAATGATTTGGCCGCGCCTGAAGCCGAAAAAGAAACTGCGGTCGATGAAGAGGCAAAAGCGGAGCTTGCTGAAGAAGCGGAAAGTTCCGTGTTAGCCGAGCCAGAACAAGAACCTGAGCCGGTCTCTGAAGCTGGCTCCGGGGCAGATACAGAGTTAGTGTCGCCGGTTGCCGAGGTTTCTGAAGCCGCGGCTGTTGCTGAGCCAGACCCAAAAGGTGAGCCGGAAAAACCTGCTAAAAAACTCTCCTGGTTCGAACGTCTCAGAAAAGGGCTCTCTCGCTCGTCGGGCGCCTTGGGTGAGGGCATCAGTTCCATTTTCACCAAGCGCAAGCTTGACGATGACACCTTGCAGGATCTGGAAGATATTCTCATTCAGGCTGACCTTGGTGTGGAAACGGCCATGGCAATTACCGATCGTCTGTCTGATGGTCGTTACAACAAGGATGTTTCCGACAAGGATGTGCAAGAGATCCTCGCCGATGAGGTCGACAAGGTGCTAGAGCCCGTTGCCATGCCGCTCGAAATTACCAAACCGGAAAGCGGTCCTCATGTCATTCTGATGATCGGAGTTAACGGCGCAGGCAAGACGACGACCATCGGTAAGTTGGCGCAGAAATTCAGGGCCGAAGGCAAAAAGGTCATGATGGCGGCGGGTGATACCTTCCGTGCGGCGGCCATTGATCAGCTCAAGGTCTGGGGCGAGCGCACCGGAGCGCCTGTTGTTGCACGGGATGTTGGCTCAGATGCCGCCGGGCTTGCTTATGACGCGATGCTGGAAGCAAAAGAAAAGGGCATGGATGTCCTGCTGATCGATACTGCCGGACGGCTGCAGAACCGCAAGGAGCTGATGGCCGAGCTTGAGAAAATCGTCCGCGTTATCAAGAAGCATGATGAAGCTGCGCCCCATTCGGTGCTTTTGGTGCTGGATGCGACCACGGGACAAAATGCGCTCAATCAGGTTGAGGTCTTCTCAAAGATGGCCGGAGTAACCGGTCTCGTGATGACCAAGCTGGATGGTACCGCTCGTGGGGGTATTCTCGTGGCCATTTCGTCCAAGCACAAGGTGCCGGTGCACTTTATCGGCGTTGGCGAAGGGGTGGACGATCTCGAACCATTCGAATCTCGCGATTTTGCCCGGGCGATTGCCGGTTTGGCGGATAGTTGAGGCAAGGCCTGTCGGACAGGCAATGAAGAACAGGCAGATATAGGCAGATCATGAGCAATTCAGACAATTCCGGCAAGGAATCGACCAAGGAAATCTCCGAGCCACAACTGGACAAGGCGCAGCTTCTCAAACTGGTTCTGGAGTTGGGGCCGTTGGCGATCTTCTTTTTTGCCAACGCCAAGGGTGATTTGCTGGGAAAATGGATTCCCGCTCTTGCCGACACAAAGCCGATTTTCATCGCGACGGGCTGCTTCATGATCGCGACCGTGGTGTCGCTCGTCATATCTCGCATCAAACTTGGCAAGCTGCCGGTGATGCCGATGGTGACCGGCGTTGTCGTGTTTATCTTTGGCGGGCTGACGCTTTACCTGCAGGATGACACCTTCATCAAGATGAAGCCGACGATCGTGAACGTGTTGTTCGGCTCGGTGCTTCTGGGTGGTCTGCTGTTTGGCAAGAGCCTTTTGGGTTATGTGTTCGATTCTGTTTTTGAATTGAACGCAGAAGGCTGGCGCATTCTGACGATCCGCTGGGGCATCTTCTTCTTTGTGCTGGCGGTTCTTAACGAGATTGTCTGGCGTAATTTCTCGACCGATATCTGGGTGGATTTCAAGGTCTTCGGTGTCATGCCTCTGACGATGGTGTTCGGTGCGTTTCAGATGCCGCTGCTCAACCGGTATGCTCCGGGAGCGAAAGAGGAAGCCTAGAGAGGCTTTCCTCTTTGGTTGTTTTTCTATTGCCTAGCCTGCTTCGGCAAGAATTTCTTCCAGCTTCGGCATGAAGCTGTCTTCCAGTGATCGTTTGGTCAGGGCACCAATGTGCTTGTAGCGGATGACGCCCTTGCTATCGACGATGAAGGTTTCCGGTGCGCCATAAACACCCCAGTCGATGCCGACACGGCCGGATACATCCATGCCGATCTTGTCAAACGGATTGCCGTGATTTTTGAGGAAGCGGGCCGAGTTGGCCGGTTCGTCCTTATAGGCCAAGCCGATCAGGTCGAAGCGGTTGTCGTTGGTCATCTCAATAAGAAGTGGATGCTCATCACGGCAGGTCGGGCACCAGGAAGCCCAGACATTGACGACGGAAACCTTGCCTACGAAATCCTCGGTTTTGAAGCCGGGAATGATGCCGCCATCGGGGCGGCGAATGCCAAAGCTTGCGTCAAGCGCTGGCAGATCAAAATCGGGAGCCGGTTTGTTGATGAGAACGCTGGGGACCTCATGGGGGTTGCGACCAAATTCCATTTGATAGCCGAATAAGCCGGCCATGCCGACAAATACCAGCAAAGGCAACAAAATGAAGATGTTGAAGCGGCGTTTGGCTGGCGCTTCGTTCTCAGCAAAGTTCGCGCCATTTTCCTGATCTTTTGGTGTCTGATTTGGTTCGCTCATACTGATCGTCTTGTTTGCAGGTTATGAATTGGCGGTGGCTTTGCTACGTTCAGAGCGGCGACGAATGCCTCTCTCATGCAATTGGTCCAAAATTCTGGTCTGTTTGCGTCCATCCAGAACAACCCACAGGATTAACAGCAGGATTGTTGCTGCGGTGACGCCATAGGATGCGAGAATGAAACCGGCGTAATTTCCAAACATCATATCTTTCCTGATCGGGTTTTGTCGTATCACGTTTCAGTGCGTTGGCGATGGGGTCGCTGTTGCCCGGTTGCCGGAAGCGACCTGACGGGCTGCCTGCATTTGCATGGAGCGAATACGGCGCCGCATGATTTCATTTTTCATGGCTTTCAGGTGCAGCACGGTAAAGAGCAGCGTGAAGGCAACCGCCATGATCATCAGCGGGATCAGCATAGATGTGTCCATCTTGGGACCATCCAATGTGAAAACGGTTGCTGGTTGGTGCAAGGTGCTCCACCAGTCGACCGAGAATTTGATGATCGGGATGATGATGAAGCCGACAAGGGTCAGTATGGCGACCGCCTTGCCTGCCTTGATCGGTTCTTCAATGGCGTGCCAGAGAGCAATCAAGCCCAGATAGATGATCAGCAGGATCAGCATGGAGGTAAGGCGTGCATCCCACACCCACCAGGTGCCCCACATGGGTTTGCCCCAGAAACTGCCTGTGGTCAGGCAAACAAAGGTGAAGGCTGCGCCAAGTGGAGCGGCTGCCTTGGCCGAAACATCTGCCAGAGGGTGTTTCCAGACCAGCGTTCCCAGAGCGGAGATTGCCATCATGGTATAGGCAAACATGGCCAGCCAAGCGGCGGGCACATGGATATACATGATCCTGACCGTTGCGCCTTGCTGATAGTCTTCTGGGGAATCAAACAGCGCCATATAGAGGCCGATGGCCATGGTGATTACGGTCAGAATCACGAGTGGAACCATAATCTTGTCGAGCAGCGCCAGAAAGCGGCTCGGGTTGGCCAGGTCTCTAATCTGGAAAGATCTGCTTTCGGTCTCTGTCATCGGGCTTCCTGCTGTCCAGCTAAACCCCGCATAAGGGTGCGACATATCCTTCGTTCCGGGCGCGATCCCGGTTTCTAGACAAATATCACGAGATGAAAGGTTGGCGAATTACGATTTCGTAACATAGAGGGTTTTGAGAGCCGACTTTTTGCTACTGTTTGCGCAAAAGCCTGCAACAAAACTAGCAAAATCACTCCTGAGCGCTTCTGAGAGCTGCTGCGGCGGCCACCGGGCCGATAACCAGATAGAGCAAGGACAGCCCGCAAAGGATATAGAAGGGTGTGTCAAACGGGGCTGGATCCGTCACTGCACCCAATGATGCGCTGACGCCAAAAATCAGCACCGGAATTGTCAGGGGCAGGATGAGAATGGAGAGCAGCAGGCCACCGCGTCTGAGGATCACCGTCAGGGCTGCGCCCACCGCGCCAATGAGCGTCAGCGCTGGGGTGCCCACAAGGAGGGTTGCTGTTACTGCCGCGATGCCGATCGGCTCCACATTGAGAAAGAGCGAGAGCAGCGGGGTCGCGATGACCAGTGGGAGGCCGGTCGAGATCCATTGCGCGGCGCATTTGATCAGGACCACCAGTTCCAGCGGGTGTTCGCCCAGCAGCAACAGATCCAGCGTTCCGTCTTCCTGATCGGCCTGAAATAGTCGATCAAGGCTCAGAAGCGTTGCGAGCAAAGCTCCGATCCATAGAATGGCAGGGCCGATGCGGGAGAGCAGGTTGAGATCTGGCCCCACAGCAAAGGGAAAGATGGTGACGACGATCAGGAAAAATAAAACCCCCATTAGCGCACCGCCACCAATGCGGACGGAAAGTTTCAGATCCCGCACAAAGAGGGCACTCATTGCTGACATGTTTTGCTCTCCTCGTGCTTCGGCTGTTCGTTGGCGGTGTCTTCGAGTGTTTGTGCTGAACTCTCTTGCCGGTCCAGATGCAGGCGTACCGGATCGACAAGCCCCAATGGCGCATGCGTTGCGGCGATGATAAGGCCGCCTTCTGCAAGATGTTCGGCCATCAGCACTTCCAGCTTGTGTTCCGAGGCTTTGTCGAGGGCGGACGTGGGCTCATCCAAGAGCCATAGCGGGCGATGGCTCACAAGCAGGCGCGCCAGTGACAGACGGCGGCGCTGTCCGGCGGAAAGATAAGCGGCAGGCAGATCGATAAGGTCTTCTATGCCGACTTCGATCATCGCTTGGAAGGGGCTGCGCACCGGATGGCCGTAATAGGTCTGCCAGAATTTGAGATTTTCCTGACAGGTCATGGCTGGCTTGATGGCATCGGCATGACCGAAATAATGGGCCTGTTGGCCAAGGGACAGATCATCCTCGCCGCCTTCAAGCGTCATGGAGCCGGAATGGGCTTTGACAAGACCTGCCAATGTGCGCAGCAATGAGGACTTTCCGATGCCGTTCGGGCCGGTTACAACCATGGCTCTGCCAGCGTTGAGCTCGAATGATATGTTTTCAATAACCGGACGTCCGCCGCGGATACATCCCAGATTTTGCACGCGTAAAAGCATTGTGTTTTCTTGAAGGGTCACTGCCTGGTTACTCACCGTTAAATCCAAAACAAGAAGCAAATCTTGCCTTGAATTTCATTATTTTATCTGGATTTTCCTGCTTGGGGTCGCCTAGTCATGGTCTAGTATATTCAAGACATAAAAAAGCACAGTCAAGACCTTCGGTTATCTAGCATTCAAAAGCAAAAGATTTTAAAAGTGGCGTGCTTGATGCCTGCAGTTTTGCACGGAGGTGGATGAATCGCGCTGTTTTGAGGCTTTAATTCCAGCTTTTCGTGTTTTTACTTGGCGCATTTTGGTTCAATTCGTGCACAACCTGATCTCTTGGCTCACTTGAAGATCGAGTTCTGCACAATCAGGTGATGATCGGCGTCGGAGTGATGTTCTTCTGTCGAGACCATTGCACGTTGATCTCATTAATTCAGGACGGCAGTTGAAATGCCTTGTTTTTCCCACCACCTCTAGTGGCGAGAAATGGTTAAGCGTGAAACTAATAAGCTGGGACCGATATGACCTTATATACAGACTATCTAGACGAAATCGAAACTCGCAAGATTCAAGGGTTGCACCCCAAGCCTATTGATGATGCCGCGCTCTTGAATGAGATTATCGCGCAGATCAAAGACACCGATAATGAGCATCGCAAGGATTCCTTGCAGTTTTTCATCTACAACACTCTGCCGGGGACCACGAGTGCTGCGGGTGCAAAGGCTGCTTTCCTTAAAGAGATCATTCTGGGCAAAGAGCTTGTAGAGGAAATTACTCCAGCCTTTGCCTTTGAGCTTCTCTCCCACATGAAAGGCGGGCCATCCATTGAGGTGCTTCTCGACATTGCGCTTGGCAATGATGAAGCCCTTGCCAAGCAGGCCGCGGAAGTTCTGAAAACGCAGGTGTTCCTTTATGAAGCTGACATGGGTCGGCTTGAAGCTGCTTATGAGGCTGGGAACGCGATTGCCAAGGATGTGCTGGAAAGCTATGCCAAGGCGGAATTCTTCACCAAGCTTCCTGATGTAGCCGAAGAAGTGGAAGTGGTTACCTATATTGCTGCTGAGGGTGATATATCCACTGACCTGCTCTCTCCGGGCAATCAGGCTCACTCTCGCGCAGACCGCGAATTGCACGGCAAATGCATGATCTCGGAAAAAGCGCAGAAAGAAATTCAGGCGCTCAAGCTCCAGCATCCGGGTAAACAGGTGATGCTGATTGCAGAAAAAGGCACCATGGGTGTTGGCTCTTCGCGCATGTCTGGCGTCAACAACGTGGCTTTGTGGACCGGCAAGCCTGCGAGCCCTTATGTTCCTTTCGTCAACTATGCGCCAATTGTGGCTGGCACCAACGGCATTTCGCCGATCTTCCTGACTACGGTTGACGTGACCGGCGGTATTGGCCTTGATCTTAAAAACTGGGTCAAGAAGGTTGATCCGGATGGAAAGCCGATCCTCAACAACGATGGCAACCCTGTTCTTGAGCAGAAATATTCCGTTGAAACCGGTACTGTCCTGAAGATCAACACCAAGAAGAAAAAGCTGCTGAATGAAGATGGCTCCGAAGAACTGACGGACGTCTCTTCTTCCTTCACACCACGTAAGGTGGAGTTCATGAAGGCTGGCAGCTCCTATGCGATCGTGTTCGGCAAGAAGTTGCAGACATTTGCTGCTGAAACGCTTGGCATTGAAGCGCCTCTCGTATTTGCTCCGGCCAAGGAAATTACCAAGGAAGGGCAGGGCCTCACAGCTGTTGAAAAGATCTTCAACAAGAATGCTGTTGGCGTAAGCTCCAAGCTGCCGCTTCTGGCTGGCTCTGACGTTCGCGTGAAAGTGAATATCGTTGGCTCACAGGATACCACTGGTCTGATGACCGCTCAGGAACTGGAAGCTATGGCCGCGACGGTGATTTCGCCGACGCTGGATGGCGCTTATCAGTCAGGCTGTCACACCGCTTCCGTTTGGGATCTCAAGGCGCAGGCCAACATTCCGAAACTGATGAAATTCATGAATGACTTCGGTCTGATCACCGGTCGTGATCCGAAGAATGTCTATCCGCCGCTGACGGACGTCATTCATAAGATGCTCAATGATCTTACCGTTGATGACTGGGATATCATCATCGGTGGCGACAGCCATACGCGCATGTCCAAGGGCGTGGCCTTCGGTGCCGACTCTGGCACTGTTGCTCTGGCTCTGGCGACCGGTGAGGCAACCATGCCGATCCCTGATTCCGTCAAGGTTACCTTCAAGGGCACCATGGCCGATTATATGGATTTCCGTGATGTGGTGCACGCCACTCAGGCCCAGATGCTCAAGCAGCATGGAGACAACGTCTTCCAGGGTCGCGTGATCGAAGTGCATATCGGAACCCTGCTGGCTGACCAGGCCTTTACCTTCACCGACTGGACCGCAGAAATGAAAGCCAAGGCTTCCATTTGTATTTCCAACGATGAAACCCTGATCGGGTCGCTTGAACTGGCTAAGAGCCGTATTCAGGTGATGATCGACAAGGGCATGGACAACGAGAAGAAGGTGCTGCAGGGTCTGATCGACAAGGCGGACAAGCGTATTGCAGAGATTAAATCCGGAGAGCGCCCAGCTCTGACGCCAGATGAAAATGCAAAATATTTCGCTGAAGTCGTGGTTGATCTTGATGAAATCGTCGAGCCGATGATTGCTGATCCGGACGTGAACAACGCCGATATTTCCAAACGTTACACCCACGATACGATTCGCCCGATCTCATATTATCATGCAGAGAAGAAAGTCGATCTGGGCTTTGTCGGTTCCTGCATGGTGCATAAGGGCGACATCAAGATCGTGGCCAAGATGTTGCGCAATCTGGAAGCCGCCAAGGGCAAGGTTGAGTTCAAGGCGCCTCTGGTGGTTGCTGCTCCGACCTACAACATCATTGATGAACTGAAAGCAGAAGGCGACTGGGACGTTCTGCAGAAATATTCCGGCTTCGAGTTTGACGATGCTGCGCCTAAGAATGCTGCTCGTACCGAATATGAGAATATTCTCTATCTGGAACGTCCGGGCTGCAACCTCTGCATGGGTAACCAGGAAAAGGCTGAAAAGGGCGATACGGTTCTGGCTACATCGACCCGTCTGTTCCAGGGTCGTGTGGTGGAAGACAGCTCCGAGAAAAAGGGCGAATCCCTGCTGGCTTCCACGCCGGTTGTGGTTCTCTCTGCCATTCTTGGTCGCACGCCAACTCTGGAAGAATACAAGACCGCAGTTGAAGGCATTGATCTGACCAAGTTCGCTCCTCCGATGGAGATTCCGGGCACGTCTCGCTCCGTGCATTTCTAGGTGGTTCGCTCACCTCTGGTGAAAGCGACAAGTAAACAAAACCCGGCGTTCACACGAGCGTCGGGTTTTTACATAATGTTGACAGGTGCGATGGAGCGGCGTACTCGTTGAGTGTTTGATGAAAACAGGAGTTTTGATGTCCCGGTAAGTAGGGAAGCCGAAGAGCTTCCAGTTGCACAGTCAAGCTATCTATCTGCGGTGACGTTCGCCTGCAGCATTGGTTTGTGCATCCAATTTCTGACCAATTGCAGCCGGAGGGTTTTTGCCACTCCGGAAAACTGGACATCAAAACAATGATCCGTAAATTCAAATCAGAAGACACAGACGCTGTGATTGCGATCTGGCGAGCAGCCAGCAAACTGGCGCATTCCTTTCTTTCAGACACCTTTATGGTTGAGGCTGAAAAACTCACCAGAGACGTATATCTGCCGCAAGCGCAGACCTGGGTCTATGAGCGAGATGGCACGATACTGGGCTTTATCGGCCTGATTGATGACTATATCGGAGGGCTGTTTGTCGATCCCGCTTACCATGGGGAAGGCGTCGGCAGGGCGCTTGTTGACAAGGCTGTGGCTGAGAAGGGGGCGTTGGTTGTCGAGGTTTTCGTCGACAATCCAATCGGGCGGCGATTTTACGCTTCCTATGGGTTTACTGGTGACAGGCAAGTGCTTGATCCTCATTCGGGGTTCTCGCTGCTACAGCTTAGCTACGAGCCCAACCAGTAAGCAGACGAGCCCGGCGTTTCATGCGCCGGGTTTTTGCTTGCTAAGGCACCGGATTTTCTGCCAGACTGGCAAAAACACAACCTTCCAAGACGAGATTCCCGATGTCCCCTATTACTCCTCCTGCCGATGCGGATGCGCGTCGTGCGATCAAGCCCGTGATTTGTTATCCGACGGAAACCCTGCCACGGCCCAATGTCGATCTTTATCAGGCAGCCTTTGAGGGGGCTGAGAAGATCGATGAGGTTGTCATTCCGCCGCGGGATGCTGCCAGTATCGAGGTGCCAGCGGGTCATTTGCTGCGCATCATTTGTTCAGAAGGGCCGCAGGTGGGAGACCTTGACCTGTTCAACAGTGCCAATCTTGATGAACGCTTCTATTCGGGCAAGACCCGTGCCCTGCATGGAACCCATGTCAGTATCGGCGATCAGCTCTGGTCAAGCTTTCCCTACATGAGACCGATGGCGACGGTCATCGAGGATACGCTTTCATGGTATGGTATCGACCAATATGGCGGCTCGGTGCATGATGTGATCGGGACACGATGTGATCCTTATACCGGCCGTGTGCTCAACGGGGTTGATTATCACTATTGCTGCCATTCAAACCTTACCCGAGCGCTGGCCCGTGCGCGCAGCCTTAGCCTACCGGAGGCCGAGAAATATATTCACGACGTGCTCAATGTGTTCATGTGCACGGGCTTTACCCGCGATACGGGGCAATATTTCATGAAGGCAAGCCCTGTTCGTCCGGGGGATTATCTGGGCCTCTTTGCCGAGATCGATCTATTGGCTGTGCAGAGTGCCTGCCCGGGCGGGGATTGTTCAAGTGAGCATTCCAGCGACGCGGCGCAATGCCATCCGCTCAAAATGGAAGTTTATAAACCGGTGGCAGGCAGCCTTGAGGGCTGGCAAAGTCCTGCGGTCAACGCCTATGATTGCAGTCATGGCTGTTAAATCGCGCGTCAGAAGAGGGCAACGAGTGTCGCCCCTATGGCGATGAAGCCGACGCCGAGCCAGCCGCCCAAGGAGAGCTGTTCACCAAGGAATAGTGCACCGAAAATGGCTACCAGCACGACGCTCATCTTGTCGATGGGTGCCACCTGGGATGCCTGTCCGATCTTGAGGGCACGAAAATAGCAGATCCATGACGCGCCCGTGGCCAAACCTGAAAGAACGAGAAACAGGAGAGATTTTGCGGAAAGAGAGGACAGGCTTTGCCAGCCGCCTGTAATGCCAAGAATGGCGGCGAGGGCAAGGAGTATGATGATTGTGCGGATGAAGGTGGCAAAGTCCGAGCCGATGCCGGATACGCCAACTTTTGCAAAAATGGCTGTCAGGGCGGCAAACAGGGCTGAAAGAATCGCCCAGAATTGCCAACTGGCGATAAGTGATCGCATACTATCCTCTTGCGGGTGAGGCTTGGAGCAGTTTTAGTCTGATTGAATTGAGTTGCAAGAAATTTGAACTTTGGAGGTAACCATATGACATATATAGCAGCAGATACGCGCTATGACACCATGCCCTATCGGCGTTGTGGCAAGTCCGGGCTGAAGCTGCCAGCGGTTTCGCTGGGGCTATGGAACAATTTCGGCTATGAAACACCGCATTTTACCAAGCAGGCCATGTGTCGGACGGCCTTTGATCTGGGCATTACCCATTTCGATCTGGCCAACAATTATGGCCCGCCTCCTGGGTCTGCCGAAGAGGCCTTCGGAGAAATTCTGAAGACCGACTTCAAGCCTTATCGCGATGAGATGATCATCTCTTCCAAGGCTGGCTATGACATGTGGCCCGGGCCTTATGGCGAATGGGGCAGCCGCAAATATCTGATTGCATCCTGTGACCAGTCGCTCAAGCGTATGGGGCTCGACTATGTCGATATCTTCTATTCCCATCGCTTCGACCCGAATACGCCTTTGGAAGAAACCATGGGTGCTCTCGATACGCTGGTTCGGCAAGGCAAGGCGCTTTATGTGGGCATTTCATCCTATAATTCGAAACGCACGCGGGAAGCGGTCAAGATCCTTAATGAGCTTGGTACGCCGTGCCTCATCCACCAGCCGAGCTATAATATGCTCAATCGATGGGTTGAGCGGGATGGATTGAAGGATACTCTGAAAGAGTTGGGCGTTGGCTCGATTGCTTTTACGCCGCTGGCGCAGGGCATGCTTTCGAACAAATATCTCAAGGGTATTCCGGCTGACTCCCGCGCTGCCAAAGGGCGTTTTTTGAAGAAGGAAATGATCACCGAGCAGGCGGTCGAGCATCTCAAGAAGCTCAACGAGATTGCCGCCGGGCGCGGGCAGACTTTGGCTCAAATGGCCATTTCCTGGGTGCTGCGCGATGAGGGCATTACCACGGCCTTGATCGGAGCGTCCCGCCCTGAACAGATTGTCGATTGTGCCGGAGCTGTGAAAAATCTTGATTTCACGGCGGAAGAACTGGCCGAGATTGATCTCTATGCGCAGGACGAGAATATCAATATCTGGAAGAAGTCTTCCGATCTTTGATCGGCTGTGCTTTCCCCATCCAATAAGAAAAGGGCGAGTGGTGTTTAGCCGCTCGCCCTTTGTTTGAATGCGATTCGATTAGAAGTCTATGGCGCGACCATCAATCTCGTAGTCGTCATAACGAGACGGATCGAGGCCACCTCGTCCATTATATTCTTTTGGCATGGACGCACTCACCTTCAAGGCATCGCGTTCCTTGCGTCGGGCTTCTGCTTCCATCAGCGCGCGTTGGGCTGCGGGGGGAAGATCCTCGAACTTGCGCCGTGGTTGCTTTTCTTCTTCAGGTTTTGCAGTTTCTGCGACGCGTTGTTCCGTGCTCTTGAATTGAGGGGAGTCGACGTCAACCATCTGTCTTTTTGGGGCTTCGTCAGTCATAAAGTTGCTCCCTTGCTTTCCTATCTTGAAATTTGGTCTCGTGCGCCACCATATAGGATATTATAAAGGGTTCCAATCATTCTGAGCCATAAAGAAGGGTAAAATTGGCATGAATTTCTTCCGTACCACATTGTTGCTGGCCGCCATGACAGGCCTGTTCATGGCCATCGGCTATTTGCTCGGTGGCTCGGGGGGCATGATGATTGCCTTCATTGTTGCTCTGGGCATGAATGTGTTCAGCTACTGGAATTCGGACAAGATGGTGCTGCGCATGCATAACGCCATTGAGGTGGATGCGCGCTCGGCTCCGGAATACTACGAGATCGTGGAAAAGCTGGCCCAGTCTGCCGGTCTGCCCATGCCCAAGGTGTATGTGATCGAGTCCGATCAGCCCAATGCCTTTGCGACGGGGCGTAATCCTCAAAATGCTGCGGTGGCTGCCTCAACAGGGCTTTTGAACCGGTTGACCTATGAAGAGGTTGCCGGCGTGATGGCCCATGAGCTGGCACACATCAAGAATTACGACATTCTGACCATGACGGTGACAGCAACTTTTGCCGGTGCGATTTCCATGCTCGCCAACTTTGCGATGTTTTTTGGTGGTAGCCGGGAGCGGGGCGGTATTATTGGTACAATTGCCATCATGATCCTGGCACCGTTGGCCGCGTCTGTCGTCCAGATGGCAATCAGCCGGACGCGTGAATATGAAGCGGACAAGACGGGGGCTGAAATCTGCGGGCAACCGATGTGGCTTGCTACGGCTCTGGCCAAGATTGCCAACGCTGCAGGACGCACTGCGAATGTGACCGCCGAGCAGCATCCGGAAACGGCCCATATGTTCATCATCAATCCGCTCTCCGGCCAGAAGATGGATAGTCTCTTCTCCACCCACCCGGATACCCAGAACCGGATTGACGCGCTTCAGGCCCTTCAGGCCGAATGGTACGGTGGGCAGGGGGCTCTCAAGGTAAGCGGAGGCGGTACGCTCGGCGCAAACCAGCGCCGCAGCCAGATGAAGCCCGATGCCGGAACAGACGGCCCATGGAGCGGGAGCCGGGGGGCAAAAGACAAAGACACCGATCAGCCCGGCCCTTGGGGTTGATGGATTTGCTTGAAATCTTGAGATTGCAGTAAGCTTGAAACCTTCAGTTGTCAGAACCCGGCTTTGCCGGGTTTTGTGGCTTTCAGGGTGGCGTTTTCTTGCTGGTGCTCGCACTGCTTGTTATTTGATATAAGTTTTTCCCCTATTGATATTATTATGGTTTTTTAACTCACAAGACACGCAATTTGGTCTTCTCCGTCCTCTTTTTCGCCTTTTTTGGCTTGTTCTAAAAGGAACTTCAAAGCATAAGAAAAAGGAAAATTTGATGTTTTTGATCTGGAGAGGCTGGGGCATTTTGCTTCCGGTTGGTGTTTTCGCCGGTGCCTTTATTGGTTTTCTCGTGTCAGGTAGCCTTATCAGCCCACAATCGGGTTTTGGTCCTATCTTAATTTCGCTGTTTGCGACAATTGGGGCCTATGGCGTTGTGACATTGCTTAGCCGCACCGATAAGGGAAAGCTGGTGATTGACAAGGAAAGTGGAGAGGAAATTCTCCTGAAGCGAGGAGACAGTCTGTTCTTCGTCCCTGTTCGCTTCTGGTTCTACCTTCTTGTTGTTATCACAATCGTGACCATCGGCATCAGCATTTTTTCAATGTCTGTTGGCTAGGCGAATTTTGACTTGGCAATTTGAAACCCGGATTCATTCCGGGTTTTTTTGTATTGCTGCAAACAGCGACTGCATAAAGGCTCTTGTCTGGCGGCGGGAATGGAGCTGTATTTTGTTGCCTTGATAGCTGTCATAAGCGCGGCATAATTTCGGTCTTTGGTGCTTGGGAAAGTTCCAGACATATTTGATGAAATGCCAGTCGAAGCGTTCCGGGCAACCGGGGGCCATATCGATACGGACCTGATCGTATGTTTTCAATATGCGGGTTAGAATGCCCCACATGCAGGCCAGGCGAGGCGGATCGAGGAAAATCAGGAGATCGCTTCTTGCCAGTCGGCCTTTTAAATTGGCCGAATCGGTGTAGTTTCCTTCGATGATCCATTTCTCGTTGGCAATGATGTTGTTCATCTTTACGAGAAAGGCTGCCTTGTCTGGTTCCGTCCAGCCCGGCTTCCAGAATATCTGGTCGATGGGAATAACCGGGAGATCCAGCCTTTCGCCGAGTACGCGGGCAAGAGTGGATTTGCCGGAACCGGAGGAGCCGATAATCGTAATGCGCTGCATGGCTTTTGCTCCGAGTGCAATCACAAAGCCTGTCGGGCGTGACCGGGCGGACTGCGAGATGCTTGATTGGGACACTCATGGTGTGATGGACGAGGGATCAGAAGAGCTTAAACCCTGAGGGGATGGTTTACAGATGGATTATGACATTGTCCGCACGGTTGTGCACTATTCGGGGCATTTTCTGGCGCCATTCCTCTTGGCGCGTCTTGTCTTTCCCAAAGAGATCTGGCTCAAGGCGGCACTGGTCATGGTGTCGACTATCGTGATCGATCTTGACCATTTGCTGGCTGATCCGATTTTTGATCCAAACCGTTGCAGCATCGGGTTTCATCCCTTGCATACGGTTTGGGCAGGCCTTGTTTATGTTGGTCTTGTGTTGGTGCCTGATTGGCGAGCGCGGGCGTTCGGTCTTGGGGCGTTGTTCCATTTGGCGGTCGATGCCAATGACTGCTTTATGGGAGGCACCTGGTAGACCTTCTTCAAGTCTATTCAATGAAAAAGCCGCCTTGGATGACCGAGACGGCATTTTTGTTTTGCTTCCGAATCGAAACTTGTTAGCTGGCCTTTTTCGAGGCGCGTACTGCTCGTTTGCGATCATTCGGATCGAGCAGGATTTTGCGCAGGCGGATAGACTTTGGCGTTACTTCAACCAGTTCGTCGTCGGCGATGTAGGAAAGGGCTGCTTCAAGGCTGAGTTTCAGCGGCGTGGTCAGCTTGATGGCGTCGTCTTTACCGGCCGAGCGGATGTTGGTCAGCTGTTTGCCCTTCAGCACGTTGATGTCGAGATCATTGCCGCGGGTATGCTCGCCCACGATCATGCCTTCATAGACCTTGGTGCCAGGAGAAATCATCATCGGGCCACGGTCTTCCAGCTGCCAAAGCGCATAGGCAACCGCTTCGCCATTGCCGTTGGAAAGAAGAACACCGGTGTTACGGGATGCGATTTCGCCCTTGTAAGGCTGATATTCGTGGAAGATACGGTTCATGATTGCCGTGCCACGCGTATCGCTGAGCAACTCGGACTGATAACCGATGAGACCTCGGGTCGGTGCATGGAAAACAAGGCGTGTACGACCACCGCCAGACGGGCGCATCTCGGCCATGTCGGCCTTACGTTCCTGCATCTTCTGTACGACGATACCTGAATATTCGTCATCCACGTCGATGGTGACTTCTTCAACAGGCTCAAGGCGCTTGCCGTTTTCGTCTTTTTGCATCACGACCTGCGGGCGGCCTACGCCAAGCTCGAAGCCTTCACGGCGCATATTCTCAATGAGAATCGAGAGCATCAGCTCTCCACGACCTGATACGATGAAAGCGTCTGTACCATGGGCTTCTTCAACCTTGAGGGCAACGTTGCCTTCGGCTTCAGCGAAGAGGCGCGCGCGGATGACGCGGCTTTGCACCTTGTCGCCTTCTTGGCCGGCCAGCGGGCTGTCGTTGACGCGGAAGGTCATGGACAGGGTTGGCGGGTCAATCGGTTGTGCCTGAATGGCTTGGGTAACTGACGGTGCGCAGATGGTGTCTGCAACGGTTGCTTTCTGAAGGCCTGCGATGGAGACGATGTCGCCTGCTTCGCCCTTCTCGATGGATGCGCGTTCCAGACCACGGAAAGCCAGAACCTTGGAAATGCGACCCTGCTCGACGATGGAGCCATCACGGGACAGAGCCTTGACGGCCATGTTCGGGGTGACTTCACCTGCAAGGATGCGCCCGGTCAGAATGCGGCCAAGGAAGTTGTCTGACTGAATGGTGGTTGCCAGCAGACGGAATTCACCTTCTTCAACCTTTGGTGCCGGAACATGCTCGATGACCATATCAAACAGCGGCTCAAGGCTATCCTTGGGACCGTCTGGATCTTTCGCCATCCAGCCATTCTTGGCAGAACCGTAAAGAACAGGGAAGTCCAGCTGATGTTCATCGGCATCAAGGTTGGCGAACAGGTCAAACACTTCGTCCAGCACTTCGTGGGCGCGTTGTTCCGGTTTGTCGATCTTGTTGATGGCCACGATCGGGCGCAGGCCAAGATTGAGGGCCTTGGAAACCACAAACTTGGTTTGTGGCATCGGGCCTTCAGCCGCATCGACCAAAACAATCACACCATCCACCATGTTGAGGATACGTTCCACTTCGCCGCCAAAGTCGGCGTGGCCCGGGGTGTCTACAATGTTGATGCGGGTGCCGTTGTGCTCAAGCGAGGTCACTTTAGCCAGGATGGTGATACCGCGCTCACGTTCGATATCGTTGGAATCCATCATCCGTTCTTCAGTCTGCTGGTTGGCCCGGAACATACCGGAAGACTTGAGCAGCTCGTCGATCAGAGTGGTCTTGCCGTGGTCAACGTGCGCGATAATCGCAATGTTGCGCAGATTCATGTCTGTTTCTCATGTTATTCGAGCATAGCAAGCAGGTCCGGCAATTGCCGACGCACCTCAAGCGGCCCGACTTATTTAGGAAGTTGGCGCAAGCTCTATACGAAATTTCCCCAGTTGAAAAGCCTTGTTGGCTCGGAAATGCGGCATATTGGCTGCGTTGCACTATTGCATAGCTCCCTAACCGCTGCCTGTGACAGGAGAATGACTAAGCTCTGTGTAACGTGAAAAGGAAATTTCCAGTATGGGGCTTCTGCTTGATGCGCCAATTTCTTGTCTGTCTGGGCAGCCAGATTGAACGCATTTGGGCCTATGAAAAAGTCGTCAGAAATGGGGGCCAAAATTTGCAGGGTCAGCCATTGCAGAGTTCAAACAGGGCCGTTCTGGATGTTATACCTAGTTTTTCGTATGCGCGGCGTCTGTAGGTCACAACCGTCGAAGGGGCAACTTCCATTTCGGCAGCGATGCTTTCCGCTTTCTTTCCAAGAAGAATGCCGCGACACACTTCCTTTTCTCGATCCGATAGGCTCGAGAGGACCGGAGGTGTTCCTTCATCTGACTTTTCTGTTGTTATTTCAAAATGTTGTACCGCAAGGTGACCGAGAATTTGCAGTGTCGGATCTTTAGGATCAGGTAAATTGTTGTGAGTGAAATAGAATTGCATGATCAGGTGCAGGTGATTGCCTCCAGCCAATATGGAGATGCGGTCAGCCAGACCTATCTTGGGATTCTTCTCTTTAAAGAGGGAATAAAAGGCTTGGGCATAGTCTTGTGAATAGCCACCCTTGATATCATCAAGATAGAGGATTTCCTGAGTGCCGGGAGGGATCTCCTTGATTCGATGATAGAGCGGGTCCTGCTTATACCAGCCAGACAGGTAAATAGCGGTGACCATTTCGCCGACCAGAGAGACTTCCAGATTGCGCGAAAGAAGGCACTGGGGACGGTCCAGATGGCACGAGAAAATGGTTGATTGAACTGCGCCGATTTTCTTAACCAACTTTAGATAATTGTCGATAAACGCAGGTTGTCCCAAAGAAGACAGACATTGCTCGACCAGTTGAAGATGACGCTTCTCTTCCATGTCTATCTACCGTGTCCCCCTATTTGATGGACAGACTTTCTTAAACTAACGGAGTAGAAGGCCTCTTGTATCTAGAGTCCCCCACTCTGGAAGCAATCAAAACAACGAGGCAATATCCATGAAACCATTCATGGTTTGCCTGAGAGCCTGATTCCGTCCCCCACACAAGGAATTGGGACTCTCACTTCCCTCGCCAGCACCCCCAAATTTGCTGGTGAGGGGTTTTGCGCTTGCCCTGTGTGCTCGATGTGAAATTTCACATCGAAACAGTACAATATTGCTCACAAAAAACAGAATAGTATTCGTTCAGGCGCAGTCAAGCTGAATAATGTATGTGTCAGTTTGAGATACGATTGCCACTTGGGTTTTAAAGCCAGAGGGTGGGTGTCGTTTTGTAGGCTACATAAAGCGGATGTTTGGGAAACCCGTTCTTTGAGAGGCCGAGATGAAAGAGGCTATGTCCTTCAGCCAACAGCAAATTCTTAACCGCGTCTCCCATTCCCATATAGGCTCCGTGTGTGCCCCAGGCACAAAGGATTGAGTCTGCCCAGCGGGCTGATTGGAGAAGAAATGTAAGGTTTTCCGGCCCGATCGGCTCTTTCGTACGCTTGAGATCTCGGGGCTCGGTGGCTCTGAAGGCAAACAGATTGCAAGCACGAAAACTGCCATAGCTCAATGCTCGGGCGCGTTGTTCGCAGCGTTCAATGGTGGGGTCGTTTTTCAGTTCGGTTGCCGTGGAAGGATTGAGCATGATGAAGAGCAATTTGGGGGCTTGCGGTTCCCAAATGCGCGTCAGGGAATAGCGATAGGTTTCGCATGGGGAGTAATGGGCTAATGAACTCAGGTGTTTCTCGGCGTCGATATGTTGCCGTTGGATGGATGCACTCGTCATTCCCGACCTTGCCGTGACTGATTTTTTCTGTTTGCGCTTGCCAGTTTGAGCTTGTGTGAGTCGCACTTGTTCTTCAACCGCTCACACAGGCTCATTCACGTCATCTGTGGTTTTGAGGCAAAGGCTGCCTGAAGCGCCTAGAGGCGGACAACTCCCTTTTTCACGATGATGTTGCCATAGAGGCGTCGTTCGCCTGTTTGCAGGATGGCATAGGATTTTTGTGACATGTCATAAAAGGCGAAGCGTTCGACGGATGCAATTTTTGCAGGATTATCAGCAACTTCGTTTACGATCGTTTGGAATTCTGAGACAACAGGCGGAACTTCGCTAGGGTTGCCAACGACTTCCATCACATAGGCCGGGTCATCGACAAAATCATCCAGAGGCAACAACTCCAGCACGGCTTTCAGAACGTCGGTTGCCAGAATGCCGTCGAGGCGAACATAGCGGCAGCCGTTTGCGCGGGCTATCTGTTCGCCTGGAAAGTTCGCATCTGCAATGACCAGATTGTCGCCATGGCCCATGGCCGCGAGAATGTGGAGTAGATCCGGAGAGAGAAGTGGATTGATGTTTCTTAGCATTGGTGATTTCCATTTCCATAGAGTGTCAATGAGCGAAGGGGCGCGCATTGGGATTGCGGATGCGAATCGAAAGGGGCGTTGATTGCTTCACTCATAAAAATGGCGAGGTAGAACCTCGCCATTTTCTCACTCCATCTGAAATGGATCAACTTAGCCTTTTGCCTTGCGGTTACGGTAACCGATGGTGCGCAGACGCAGGCCCTGCAGCTCGATGAAGCCGGCTGCATCATGATGGTCATAGTCGATTGCACCTTCTTCGAAGGTCACCAGATCTTCGCTGTAGAGGCTATATGCGCTGTCACGAGCGATAACGCTGACATTGCCTTTATAGAGCTTGAGTTTGACCGTGCCGGTGACATATTCCTGAGACTTGTCGATCAGGGCCTGCAGCATTTCACGCTCAGGGCTGTACCAGAAGCCGTTATAGATCAGTTCGGCATAGCGCGGCATGATAGAATCCTTGAGGTGGGCAGAGCCGCCGTCAAGGGTAATGGATTCGATGCCGCGGTGAGCTGCGATGAGAATGGTGCCGCCGGGCGTTTCGTAGATGCCGCGGGACTTCATGCCAACAAAGCGGTTTTCCACCAGATCAAGGCGTCCGATGCCATTGTCATGGCCAAGCTCGTTCAGCTTGGTGAGGATTTCCGCCGGGCTCATTTTCACGCCATCGATGGAAACTGCGTCACCTTTTTCAAAGCCGATCTCGATGATGGTGGCTTTGTCAGGCGCTGCCTCGGGGCTGATGGTGCGTGAGTAGACATATTCTTCAGCCGGGATGGATGGATCTTCCAGCACGCGGCCTTCAGAGGATGTGTGCAGCAGGTTGGCGTCAACCGAGAAAGGAGCTTCGCCGCGCTTGTCCTTGGTGATGGGGATCTGGTTCTGTTCGGCGAACTCGAGCAGTTTGGTGCGCGAGGTCAGGTCCCATTCGCGCCATGGAGCAATAACCTTGATGTCCGGGTTAAGCGCGCGGGCGGCCAGTTCGAAGCGGACCTGATCGTTGCCCTTGCCGGTGGCGCCATGAGCAACGGCGTCAGCACCAACTTCCTTGGCGATTTCGACAAGGCGTTTGGAAATCAGCGGGCGTGCAATGGAGGTGCCGAGCAGGTAGACGCCTTCATAGAGGGCGTTGGCGCGGAACATCGGGAAAACGAAGTCACGAACGAATTCTTCACGCACATCTTCGATATAAATCTGTTTGATGCCCAGCATTTCGGCCTTTTTGCGGGCTGGTTCCAGTTCTTCGCCCTGTCCGAGATCGGCAGTGAAGGTCACCACTTCGCAGCCATATTCGGTCTGCAGCCATTTAAGAATGATCGACGTGTCGAGGCCGCCTGAATAGGCCAATACGACTTTTTTGATATCGCCTTTTTTCGCCATGCGATTTCACCTGATTGTCTGGAGGCACGTGTACATTGCGCGCGCCATAGTCATTGGGAAGAGACTGCGCTCTATTATCTATCTGGCGGCACTATAGGCGCTATATAATTCTGCGCAAGAGGGAGAGGGGAGAATTTCCTCCCGAAAGGCAACAGTTATCCGCCGAGTTTTTGGACTTTGTCTTGCATGCAGCTTAGTTTAATTGACTGCTGTTGGCTTGGGCATTCTATTGCCGCAGAATTTGCCAAAGTGCTTGCGACCGGTTTTTGAGGTGCTTACCAGCGGTATCCCAGCTCTTTTCAAGTTGGATTGCTCTGGTGCCAAACCAATCCAGTCTCTGCCACAAAAGCAAAAGAGCAAGCATTGTCCAACCTGTCAGTGCCCAGGCGAGCAGGATATCGGAAAGATAATGTCCGCCAAATGCAATCCGGTTCATTGAGATGAAGAGACCAAGCGTGGCGATCAGCCAGCCTCCGCCCATGCGCCAGCCCAACGGCAGCAAAAGCACCAGTCCCAGCAGCCAGAAGGCCATGGAGGCTTCTCCGGAGACGAAGGAGCAATTGCCTTGGCAATGATCTTTGATGACCCAAATCGGAGAAAATGGCCAATCACCGCCGAATTGCTCTGTCTGGATCGGGCGCGCGCGTCCCCAAAATGATTTCAGAATGCCATTGATGATTAGTCCCGGCCCTATCAGGGTGCTGACGAAAAGAAAAAGCACTGTTGAAAGGGAGGCAAGCCTTTTGAGGGGTGGCCAAAAAAGGCGAGCCACAATGAAAGCCAGCAAAAGCAGAATGGCCATGCGCGGCAAGAACAAGCCCAGTTTGCGCAAGCGGGCAGGGAAATACAGCGCTTTTAGCCAAAAGCCCTGCTTGTGGTCATAAAACAAACCACTGACCCAGAGGTCCAATTCCGGAACGATCAGGAATGTGGCTGATATCAGCAAGATAGCTATGCTCATCCAGAACAGGGGATAAGCGGCGATGTCTTTCTTGAAGGTTTCCAGCATTCCAGTCAGCCCCGTTTTCTGCTCGCTATTTGCTCGTAACCGATTTTGGGCAAGAAGGAAAGGATGCCAAAAAGGTTGCGTTGGCTTGGGGTTTTATGCAGGACTGTTGTTATTAGGGGGCGTGGGGCTGATTCTTCTGGTTTGATAACTCGTTTATCAGGAAAGGGTTTGGTTTGATGAAAACCGTTTCTTATAAAATTTCACGCTTGGCGTTTTCTTTTCTTTTTGTTGCACTTCTCGTGATGGGTAATGGCGTGGCACCTGCCAATGCATCCAGCTGCACGGGGCTGGCGAAAAGTGCCTGCGAGTCGGCCAAGGCCTGCGTCTGGTTGGATCGTTACACCACCAAGTCTGGTGTTGATGTTCGTGCCCATTGTCGCAACAAGAATTTGAAGAAGAGCTCTCTGGTAAACCGTTTGCTTGGTGGAACTAAATCCAAGACGACGATCAAGAAGATTTCGACCAAGAAAAAAGCAAGCATTACCAAAAATTCCAAACCTGCGACAAAACTGAAGTAAGGCTGTTATTCCCGTTTTGACGCCCGGCGGGTGGCTGGCTCTTGAGGAGCCAGCCTTAGTGTTTGCGAGAAATGGCCTCAAGCATATGGATCCAGGGCATGAATGGCTTCCATTCGGGACGTTCGAACGGGTCCTGGAATGCATCATGTTTGTGTTGATCGGTTTTTGTTGCGGAATTCCACATGAGTAGCGTTTGCATATGCGTCATTTTCTAAACTCCTGAAATTGGCGCAAAGATATCCTTTCACCAATCTTTCGAGAAGAATAAGTGCTTGATATTTATGCGCTAACTTGTTTGATGAGCCGGTTTCAAGTGGCCGCCATTTACAATGGTGGCACCTGTTGTGGGCTTATTGGAATATAGCACTGCCGAATTGTCGAATGTAGATTAGAGTATGAAAGTTGTTTTTCATTCTCGTGCGTTGCAACAAGCGACGGTTCGTAGGAAAGAAGCACTATGGAAGCGAGTTGGGACGATTTGAGACTTTTTATGATTGTCGCTGAATGCGGAGGTCTTTCCGGTGCAGCTGCACGGACGGGCATCAGTGCACCGACAATCGGGCGCCGTATATTGTCGCTGGAGCGGACGATGAATCGCCTGCTTTTCGAGCGTAGCAGGCGCGGCTATGTGCTGGCCAAGGATGGCGAAATCCTGTTGGCACAAGTGAGGGAAATGCAGAAAATATCATCCGGGATTACGGATTGGCATGGCGGTGCCTTTCGGGATCCTGTGGTCGAAGTGGCTGGAGACACATGGCTGGCGATGTTTTTTGCGCGTCATGGCAATGCGCTTTCCAAAGGGCCGGGTGATATTCGCGTCGGCTTCACTGATTTTCATGAGAGCGGTCAGCATATTAACCGTGACAGGCTTGTCTTTTTGACGATTACGCCGCCGACCTCTGGCAACTATGCCATCTTGCAGTCAGTCGTCATGCGTTTTGCCGTCTACAAAGGCACCGATCTTGCCGATGTGCAGGACTTGCCCTGGGTCTCCATTGGCAAGGAAACATCGCGCTACCCATCGGATCGCTGGGTTTTCGAGCATTATGATCGGGAGATCTACAGCTGGACGAATAAGGCCCACATGGTGTTGCACCTTATCGTCAGCGGGCAGGGGCGCGGCGTCTTGCCTTGCTTTATTGGTGATCGCGAACCGTCTTTGATGAGGGATGGGGACCCGATCGAAGATCTTACGACGCGCCTTTATATTGTGGTCAATGATGATGACCGGCGCAGGTCCGAGGTGCGATTGATGATGGACCGGGTGGCGGCTTTGTTGAGCAGCCATGCCGAGTTGTTTGCAGGCAGGGGCGGTGCTTGAGTCGGCTTCACCGCTTGTTTGCAGCTTCTATGGTGCCGCATCTTCGCCACTATTCCTCCATACCGCTGTTTTTCGACATTCGTGTCTATTATTAGAAGCTCTCGAAAAGAGATGCCGACCCGGCAAAGTTGCCATTTTTTGGTTTGCCGGGTGTTCAGTTTTATAAGGAAGAGAAGAAGAAAATGTCCGTAAAACCGTTTGTTATCGGAGCGCTGGTTTTTGCTGTCTGTGAATATCTCGCCTATGTCGCCTATAGCGGCGAAACTCTGGGGGTGAGTGGTCGACGTGGTCGTGCTATCGCCGATCTGGTCAATTGGCTTGTTGCCAAGGTGGGCAGTATGCCGGCTGCGGGAATTCTTGCCGTGGCAGGATTGCTGCTGGCACTGATTGCTTTCAAGGCAGCCGTGCGCAAGGCTGCGGCCTGACCGGCTTCTATTCTGACAAGCCAAGTCTGGAGAGGTGCGTTCCTGCTGGAGCGCGCCTTTTTTACGAGACGAGTAGAGATATCCCAAGAGTTTTCGTGACTTCAGAGTGATTTGGGCTTGTTGTCGAGAGACCGCTTGACGATGCCTGCGCCTCGACCTGCGATCAGCCAATAGACAAATCCGCCAATGAGGCCCGCAGCCATTGCGCGAATGTCTATTGCGATGGCGATGGCATCAACCGGCTCATTGGGAGAATGGGTGATGAAGAAGGACAGCGCCAGCCCGTAGCCAAGATAGATCCATATGCTGCGCCAGGAAAAGATTTCCGCGACGATCAAGCCAATATGGTCGGATAGAAGGCGAAATGTCCCAGCGGGAAGGCCAGCATAAAGCCGGAGAAGACGGCAAACATATTCTTTGCCGTCTGGTCATGGAGCATTGCGGGGTCGTGATACATTGAGTTGAGTGCAAAACCCAGAAAGATGCTTGCTGCCATAATGGCCAGAAACAAGCCGATTGGCACCATGAATATACGGGCAATCAGGCGAGAAAGGCTCATGGCTGGCTCCTTGGATTTTGAGTGTCTTGGGTGAACGGGCTGATGTTTATGAGCCCTATTCTTCTTCTTCCATATCGTCGTTGCTGCCGTCGCCTACAAGGTTTGACAGGCGCATTCTTTCCAATGCTGCCAATTCGGCTTCCAGCTTTTCTCTCTCGACTTTGCGCAGGCGTTCGGATTCAGACTTCAACTGGCCACAGGCGGCATAGATGTCTCGCCCGCGTGGAGTGCGGACCGGAGAGGCATAGCCTGCGCGGTTGATGAAGTCGGCAAATTCCTCGATCTGGTCCCAGTCAGAGCATTCATAGTTGCTGCCTGGCCATGGGTTGAATGGAATGAGGTTGATTTTTGCAGGAATGCCTCGGAGCAACTTGACCAGATTGCGGGCATCCAAGATGGAATCATTGATGCCCTTCAGCATGACATATTCGAAGGTGATGCGCTTGGCGTTTGAAACGCCGGGATAGGTGCGGCAGGCTTCGAGCAGTTCCTTCAGTGGCCATTTCTTGTTGATCGGCACGATTTCGTCGCGCAGTTCGTCATTTGTGGCGTGCAGCGAGATGGCCAGCATGCAGCCGATTTCCTCGCCAGTGCGCTTGATGTTTGGCACATGACCAGAAGTGGACAAGGTGAGGCGACGTTTGGAGATGGAGAGACCTTCTCCGTCGGCCATGATCTGCATTGCGGTTTTCACATTGTCATAGTTGAAGAGCGGTTCGCCCATGCCCATCATGACGACATTTGAAATGAAGCGTCCCATCTTGGGAACAATTGCGCCTGTTTCCGGCTCCCTTTCGGGGAAATCATTGAGCATTTCGCGGGCGACGCGCAATTGGGCAACGATCTCTTCGGCGGTCAGGTTGCGGACAAGTTTCTGGGTGCCTGTGTGGCAGAAGGTGCAGTTCAGGGTGCAGCCTACCTGACTGGAGACGCAGAGGGTGCCTCTATTCTCATCGGGAATATAGACGGTTTCCACTTCCACCGGTCGCCCTGCGCCGCGCGGAGGGAAACGTAGCAGCCATTTACGGGTGCCATCGACTGATATCTGCTCAGCGACCAGTTCCGGGTGGGTGATGGTGTAGACCATATCCATCTTGGCGCGCAGGTCTTTTGACACGTTGGTCATCTGGTCGAAGGAGGTCGCGCCGCGAACATAGATCCAGTGCCAGAGCTGGGCGACGCGCATACGGACCTGCTTGTCCGCAACGCCGATACGGCGCATGGCCTCGGACAGATCATTGCGATCCATGCCAACGAGGTTGAGCTTGTCCGGGTCAAGGGCAGGCCAGCTGTAGCCATGTGTTGTGTCTATGGCAGCGGTTTCCAAGGCGGGAGCCTGGGGTGTCGTTTCAAGACTAGATGCGTGCGTCATAAATTTTTCACCGCAGTTTGGTGCGGTTCCTCTTTTCAAGGCCGATCACGAAGTGGCGCGCCCATGTTGTTGCATGTGCGTGCATGTCATTGCGCGATCCTTTAAGGCTGCCATTCCGGAACGACCCCACCCATTGGCGGTCTGAGGCCTGAACCTTGCCCTTTTTTCAGCACATGCTGTCCATCAGGGGGCAGTCTGATTTGGTTTCTTTGCGAATTTGCGGGTGTATAAAGCAAAAAAGCGGCCTTGTCAGCCGCTTTTGTCACTTTAAATCTCACTTTGTTTAACAGCAAAGCACTTGGCTTGCCTTACTGGCAGACTGCCAGAGCTTTTTGGGTTGCTGCCGTCACTCCAGAGAGGGAGTAGGTGTCAACAGTTACTGTGCCACGTGAGGATGTACCTCTGACGACCATGCTAGAGCCACGACGCATCGCATTTACGAGGCGTGCTTCTTCAGCGGCGTTTTCGAGCCAGGCACCATCACCAGACGTGTAAAGAGAGAAGGTATCAGAGCCAACCTGAATGGTCGTCTTGGATCCTTCTTTATATGGGTAACCAGTGATGACATTCACTTCTTCGCGCACACCTTCACGAGGGCGTGTCGTTATGAAGAAATAAACCGGATCGCGGTTTACATTCTTGGGCTCCATGTCTTTCGGCTGGCTAACCGCGAAACACATTTTGCCGCGTTGTGGGTCATTAAACTGATAAGCACCCCAATCTTTAAATTGCTCGACGCGAGTGGCCGCGCCCTGAGCGAACGCTGCAGTGGCGGAAAGTGCGAGAAGGGTGGCTGCTCCGAGGATATTTACGCTTTTCATCTCTACCTGTCGCTTTCGACTGGATGCCAACAGGAGCCAACAGCTCCAATTCATTCATTTAACATTTACCAAAGTCAGGGTTACCAAACCGTGAAGTTGACACAAATTTTGATATTTTTCTGGCCGACTTTCGCTATTTGCCTGATTTGGGTTGAAATTAGTGATATCGACGCAAAGATTCAACGCAAATGCGGCAAGAGATGGGCACCGGCGTTATCTTCGCTTTGCGATCTTGCTTTTATTCGTGCCAGAGGGAGAACAATGGGCGATTAGCCCTTGAGACCGTCTGGAATTCCTGAGCGGAATTTCGGTTGGCCATGCTGGTGAACCTTTGCTTCTCTGGGGCCTCCGGCGCGCACAGGTCTGTCGGTGAACCCTCCCATGGACTGGACGCGATCATACATGATGATTGCGCCGGCCGTTGCCACGTTTAGGCAGAAGCGTGTCGGGATCTTTACGATGAAGTCGCATTTGTCTTGCATGGCTTGGGAGAGATTGCCGCGCTCGGGACCCAGAATATAGGCCGCTTTGGTCGGATGCCTGAAACTGGGCAGGTCTACTGCGTCGTCGGTCAGTTCCACGCCAACCAGTCTGCAATCTTTCGGCAAGATCAGTTCTTCTTCGTTGGCCCAAGGGTAATATGGCAAGTGATCGCCACTGTTTGATGTGTCAGTTCCCGGCTTGGCAAACGTTCTTTCCGCAGCAATTGTGAAAAAGAAGCTGGCTCCAAAAGCGTGAGCAGTTCGGACCAGATTGCCGAAATTGCCTTCTTTGGATAGTCCCTGCACTCCGACTGCAAAATATCCGCGCATATGCTGTGTTTCTTCCGGTTTGTTTGTTCTTGCCGCTTGAGCGGTCTCGTGATCCGGCAGGATTGCCGAAGTTGCGCCTTTCTTAAAACAGATTTTCCGAAAAGAAAACCTTGCGAATCTCTGTTTGAGAAAAGCCAGATGGGTTCTCTTGGCGCGTTTGGCTGATCCAAAGTGGTATCCATCTTTTTGCGACTTCATCATACATATGGCTCGTGATAGGTCTTGAGGAAGGTTGGAATAAGGGGGGTAAGCAATGAGAGCGATCATTTGTGATGCGTTTGAGGGGATCGAGAATCTGAAACTGGTCGAGCTGGAGAAACCAACTGCGGGACCGGGAGAAGTCTTGATTCGGGTGAAGGCTGCCGCTCTCAACTTTTTTGATACGCTTATTATTCGCAACAAATATCAGTATACGCCTGACTTGCCCTTTTCGCCTGCAGGAGAGGTTGCTGGCCTTATTGAGGCCGTGGGTGAAGGTGTGGATCGCAAGCGTGTTGGCCAAAAGGCTTTGGCCTATATTCGTTGGGGTGGTGCAAGGGATTATGTTGTGGTGCCTGATGAAGAGGCGATTACGGTGCCGCAACAGTTATATTTCGAACAGGCCGCCGGGCTGATGATCACCTACGGCACGACCATATATGGTCTTAAAAGTCGTGCAAAATTGCAGCAGGGTGAAGTGCTTGCTGTGTTGGGGGCTGCTGGCGGTGTGGGGCTGGCGGCCGTTGAAATCGGTAAGCTGATGGGGGCTCGCGTCATTGCCTGTGCGTCTTCCGAGGAAAAATTGCAGTTATGTGCGGAGCATGGCGCCGATGAGCTTGTCAATTACAAGACCTCCGACCTCAAGCAGACGCTGAAGGATCTGACGAATGGACGCGGGGTTGATGTGGTTTATGATCCTGTTGGGGGTGATCTGTCCGAAGCAGCCTTGCGGGCAACCGGTTGGTATGGCCGCTTCCTCGTGATCGGCTTTGCCTCGGGGACTATTCCGAAAATGCCACTTAATCTGGTTATGCTCAAAAGTGTGGACCTACTCGGTGTCTTCTGGGGCGAAGGAATCCGAAAAGACCCTGCCAACCATGCTGCGAATATGAAGCAGATCATGGAATGGGTGGCAAGCGGAGATCTCAAGCCATATGTGGAACGACGGTACCCACTTGAGCAAACTGCTGAAGCGATTCGGGTCATTGCCAACCGTGAAGCAAGGGGCAAAGTGGTTCTTTATTTCTGATGTAGCGGATGCTCACCCCCGGATTTACCGCTCGACATAGACGTCATGCTCGGCCAGAGCCTGTTTGGCGCGTAAGCGATGCTTGTCGGTGATGTTGCTATGCACAGTCTTGATGACATAGGTCAGCAGGGCAATGTCATCGGCAAAGCCGAGGCCGAAGATCATGTCAGGGATGGCATCAAGCGGCAAAACGAAATAGGCCAGAGCGCCGATCAGCGAGAGCCTGACCTTGACCGGTGTCTCGGGGTCAAAGGCGCAATAATAGGCGGCGACAACGTCTTCTATAATGGGAACCTGCTTGGCAGCTTTCCTGACGACAGACCAGAATTTCTTGCGTACATTGGCCGCTTTCCTGGCCATTGATGAATCGCGCTTGCCATCTTCATCCTCGGCTGCTTTCTCTGGTGGGAGCAGTTCGATTTCATCTTCACTATAATGCTTGTCAACCATGCCTTGTCTTTCCCGCATCGATACGCCCTATTGATATGGGGAGAGGGGATGGGAAAGGCAAGCGGCGCGTGGCATGAGCGAGATTTTCGTATATTCCTTGCTTATGATTTTACAGATTTGGCATTCGGGGCTGGTATTGGTTTCAGCAATTCCTTGAAAAGTGATTTTGAGAGAGACGTGCAATGATAGAAGATTTCTCCTATTTCTGTTTCGAAGCTTCGATTGGTCTGGCTTTGATCAGCATCTTTTTGCCGATCTTTCTTGTGTGGCGGGCTGCCGGCATTTCTGTCTGCCTGTTTGTTTCGGCTCTCATTTTTGACAATCCCAGTGTTTCGTATCGCGATGATCCCGTCGGTGAGATGGGAATCTGGTTCATTCTGTTGTTTTTTGTCGGCTATGGTCTCTTGCTACTCATCCGATTTGGGATTGCTGCGGTTCGCAGTGATCTGGAGCTGAAGACCTTTGCAGGTCCACGAAATAGCTTCATGAATTGGGTCGATCTAGCTATGTTGGTGGTGTTGGGCGTGACTTTGGGTCTGTATCAGACCTTCTATCTGGCCAACACTCTTTCCGGTATGGATCTTGGCGTGAGGCTCGATATCGGCATTGCTATCGCTGCGGTTGTCGTGGCGGCCCTTTTTCTGCTCATATTAAAACGAAAATACTCTGCCGTTGTTTCGACGGCGTTTTTAACCCTGGCAGTTATTGCATTTGCGGGGTCTCTACAAGCCGACCGTATTTTTCGTTCGGCGGAGGCTTTCGCAAAAGGGAAGCCGTGGTGTTTGTCTGCCTCCGATAGCATCGGCAGGATCACGAGCATTGAGGAGCTGGGTTTCTTTTCTTTGCCCAAGGCCGATAGCGTATCTCATCTCAATTTGCTGATTCGGGACAGCTCAAAACCCTTGCTGGTTGCTCACTGGTCGGTCAGGAACCAAAATTTCGAGAATGCAAGCTGGGGCCGACCGGGAGTGGCCAGTTGTCATCCTGTCATCGATTTTGAAACTGTGCTCAAAAGCGGAACCATCAATCGCGACGCTTATGCGGTTGGGCAAAAGGTCTATTCCGTTCCGCAATCCTATCATCCTCGTGCCTACACGGATCGATTGGAACTGCTAAGTGACTTGCTGGTCAAGCGTGGCAGTCTCGAATTGAATTACGGTCTTCGAAGACCCCATTCATCCTACATCGACAAGACGCTTTCTGACATGCCAAGCCTTGAGGCCCTGAAATCTGGAACACTGCCTGAAAATGAAGGCGAACAGTACAAGGGCAAAGACGAGCAAAAGGAGAGGGATATTGTTATCGATTGCCGCAATGGATATGCGGCTGATGATGTCTGCTCTGTCCATGTCTACGAGAAGCAGAAATATTACAGGTTTACTTTGCTCCCAGACCAAATCCACCAATGGGCTGGTGCGACTGAAAGGGTAGAGAAACTGTTCAAGAGCTTACAAATGCAATAAGGAATGATTTGTTGAAAGTAATTCAATATCTTCAACATTTCAATCTTAATAATACAGATCTATCTTTGCCTCAACAAACAAACGCCGCAGGCTTGCGGCTCTTATGAGGACAAAAAAATGATCGACCTTTCTTCCAATATCCTTGGCGTTGCAGGCGCCGGTTCTGTTAGCGCAATTGCTCTTGCTGCCCTGTTGCTTCGAGTCGTACTCGGTGGCCTTTTCCTGGCTCACGCCTATCTTAAATATTTTATCTTCACGCCTAAAGGTGCCGCTGGTTACTTCGCATCCCTTGGTGTCCCAGGCTGGTTTGCTTATCTGACCATTGCAGCGGAAACCCTTGGCGGTGTTGCCTTGATCGTGGGTTTCCAGACCAGTCTTGTCGCTTTGTTCCTGATCCCTACCTTGCTGGGCGCTTCCATTCTCGCTCATGGTAAAAACGGTTTTTGGTTCACGAATGAAAATGGCGGCTGGGAATATCCTGCCTTCTGGACTGTAGCCTTGTTTGTTCAGGTTTTGCTTGGCGGTGGCGCATTGGCTCTGACTGCCTAACCTCTGAAGAACCAACCAACCTATTTATGAAACGGCACAACAAGAGCATTCTGACCCGTGCCTGGTCGCCGTTCCAACAAAAAGCCCGAAGCGATTGGCTTCGGGCTTTTTTGTGTCTGGCTATCAGCGCCGTGAAGTTTGGTTTTGCCAAACGCTGTTAGTGCCGGAAATGTCTCATTCCGGTCATGACCATGGAAAGGCCCGCTTCGTTGGCAGCGTCGATCACTTCCTGATCGCGCATGGAGCCGCCCGGCTGAATAACTGCGGTGGCACCCGCTTCTGCGGCAGCCAACAGGCCGTCGGCAAACGGGAAGAATGCATCGGAAGCAACCACGCAGCCTTTGGTGCGCGGTTCGGCAAGACCTTCTTCCCTGGCAGCGTCCTCTGCCTTCATGGCTGCAATGCGAGCCGAATCAACACGGCTCATCTGGCCCGCGCCAATGCCAACCGTTGCTCCGTCTTTTACATAAATGATGGCGTTGGATTTGACATGCTTGCAAACCTGGAAAGCGAACTTGAGGTCTGTCATTTCCTGATCCGATGGCTGACGTTCGGTGGCAACCTTGAGATCGAGATCGGCAATATTGCCGTTGTCGCGGTTCTGCACCAGCAGGCCACCGGAAACAGATTTGACGGTTACACCTTCCTCCCGTGGATCAGCCAGACCGCCGGTCAGCAACAGACGCAGGTTTTTCTTTTTGGCAACCAGTGCTTTGGCACCTTCGGTAGCGTCGGGCGCGATGATCACTTCGGTGAAGATTTTAGTGATTTCGGTTGCGGCTTCTTCGTCAAGAGTGCCGTTCAAAGCAACAATACCGCCGAAGGCTGAAACAGGGTCGCAAGCGAGAGCCTTTTCGTAAGCTTCCTTGAGGGTGGAGCCAAGTGCTGCGCCGCATGGGTTGGCGTGCTTGATAATGGCGACTGCTGGAGAAATTGCCGGGTCGAACTCGCAAACCAGCTCGAAAGCTGCATCGGTGTCGTTGATGTTGTTATAGGAGAGCTGTTTGCCCTGCACCTGTGTTGCGGTAGCAACGCCGGGGCGGGAAGAGGCAGTTTTGTAGAAACCTGCCTTCTGGTGCGGGTTTTCACCATAACGCATCACTTCGGCCAATTCGCCACCAAAGGCGCGGAAGGTTGGCGATTCGATTTCCAGCTCTTTCGCGAACCAGCCTGAAATGGCCGCATCATAGGCGGCTGTGCGAGCGTAGGCTTTGGCTGCGAACTTCTTGCGCACTTCATAGGTAATGCCGCCCTTTTCCTCGATCTGGGCAAGGATTTCAGCATAGTCAGCCGGGTCAACCAGAGTGGTGACGAAGGCATGGTTTTTGGCAGCCGCGCGGATCATGGCCGGGCCGCCGATGTCGATATTCTCAACGGTGGTGGCATAATCTGCACCTTTAAGGATGGTTTCCTCAAATGGATAGAGATTGACCACCAGCAGGTCGATTTCCGGAATGCCATGCTCTTTCATTGCTGCGGTGTGAGCTTTAACAGAGCGAGCCCCCAGAAGGCCGCCGTGAACACGAGGGTGCAAGGTTTTGACGCGCCCATCCATGATTTCCGGAAACTCGGTAATTTCGGAAATGTCTTTGACCGGAATACCTGCATCTGCAATGGTTTTGCAGGTTCCGCCGGTAGAAACCAGCTCGACACCCTTGTCGGCCAATGCCTTGGCAAAGTCGACAATGCCTGTTTTATCGGAAACGGAGATGAGGGCACGCTTGACGGAAACTACTTCCGGCGCGGTTACGGAAAGAGGAGCTACGGACATCGGTCATCCTGCTACGTTTGATGTGGGAAATTTCGCCCTTGCGATAGCACGAATTGCGTGTGAGGGAAACAACCCATTTAGCACAAAAAGGCATCAATGTGTTGACATTTTGGCATCAATATAGTCGTGCTCATTGAGGCGCGACAGCGACACGCTCGAAATACCAGTTGACGGTGGGTATATGGCTGGCATGGCCATAGATGACAAGCTGAGAGGTTTTGCGAATGCCGTGAATATCGGAAAGATAGACGCTTTCCTCGATATCCGGATCAATTTCCTTGGAACTGAACCGCCAGATTTCGCCATTGGACAGGCCAAGATAGACAAAGTCCTTGTCTTCGGAAAATTCAATTTCAATTGAAGGATGCAGGTGGAACCGGATGGCAAAACTGTCTTGCCCTCTGGTGATGCCCTTGCCGATTGATTCCATTTCATCGCGGCCATCAAGGCGCCGGCCATCAATGGCAAGCCAAATCTGACGACTGTGATGGATGCCAAATTCCGGTCCATAGCAATCATGGCCCGCATGGATGGTTTCCTGTCCGCGTTCCAGAAAGCGCTCATACTTCACCTGGCAATCTCCGCTCAGGAGTGGCTTGCCACTAAGGTCAAAACTTGATGGAGAGATTCGGCAGGTCGAGTGGTCCTGCACAGTGAGCGTCGAGTGGGCGGCTGTGCTTCTTGCCAGCTCGCGCCAGCCTTCATGTTGTGGGGCTGGCGTGCCGCAATTGACAACAATTGGAGACCTGCCCGAGCTCATTTCAAAAGAGAGCGTGCCGGCATGGGCCAAGGTTGATTGTTCCAGAGGTGGTGGATTGCCGCTGTCCATGATCAACACGGACTGACCTGCTTCAAGGCGCTGATAGCCGGAAAAGGACGCGTCTGAAACCGGAGCGCCATGGGTGTCGTCATAAGCCAGGATGGTTGCCAGTGAATCAACCGGAGTAGCGCCAGTGCCATTGAAATGAGCAAAGCTGCCATTTGGATGGCGAAAGAAGCGCAACATGGGCATCATGCGTTCAATGGCCAGATTCATGCCTTCAGGAGGCACCATATCGCGCGATAAAAAGGTTTGCCTCAGCGGCAGCAGCTCTAGCAAAACGGAAACAATTGCTGATGGATTGCGCGAAACATGGCCGCCGTCAGGCAGGATCTGGTCATTCAACACATGAACCAGGCGTTTGGATACAGACTTTGCCAGTCGCTCCTTGCCTGCAAAACAAAGCCAGGCTGCAAGTTCCGCGATCAGCATTTGCAGCCGATCCAGATTGTTCGGCGTGGAAGAATAGGAGGCGCGTAGATAACGCACTTGTAAATATAGAGCGCGCAAAAAGGCTCGATAAAAGTCGTGGTCGGCGTCCTGGAGGATCAGCGGTGAATTGTTGAGCCATGCCAGAACACGATTGGCAACCACTGGCAAAGCCCATGCGTCGGCATTTAGCTTTCCCGAGTTCTTGATCCAGTCCTCAACGAGGTTTCTGGCATTGGCGCGAGGCAAGGCCGAATTGGACGCGCGCAAGTGTCTGAGCCAGCGAAAGCCATGCAGTTCCTGAGCCCATTGGCGACAGGGGGCCGGGTGGAGAAACGGTGAATGATCGATACAGTTTTCAACCTGACCGGCAAATATGAAGAGGCCGGAATATATATCTTCTGCGATAGTCGGGTCGGATGTGCGTAGATCTTGCGGTGCAATCAACAGGCGATCCGGGCAGCGTGGAACATAGCGCATGCTGCAAGTGGGCCGCCTTATGGGGATGCTCTTGCAGCGGCGAGCCAAAGCTGCCATGGAAATTCGAAGTTTTTGCCAGTTTTGAGACACGCAATTGTCGTCCGTCTTATATCAGCTGCCAACACGAAAACCGGGTTGGCTGGCTAATGGGTTGGATTGGCTGTCGACCATACGCTAGGCGAGTGGTTTGGCTTCGTCCTGTTCGTGAAACAATCGAGCGCACTCAGATGCAAATTGACGAATCAATGTACATAAGCGCTTTCCGGTAATCGATTGGTTACAATTTTATCAAGCTATGGTTAACAAGGTCTATCTTGCTTAATATTTCATAAGAAGGTCAGGCCTTGGCGAAATTACGTAGCTTGATTGCAAAGAAGCCATCCATTCCACCTGCTTCAGGCCAAAAATCGGGCCGTGTGCGAAGGCTGCCATCAGGTTGAATGAAGGGGGCAAGGTGAGGGGTTTTTTCGGGGTTCAGAGGCTCAATGCCAAATTCCGGATTTTGCATCAGGAAATCGGCGATAAGGGCTGGCCCTTCTTCCGGTTGAAGAGAGCAGGTGCAGAAAACCATCTGGCCATCGGGTGCCAGCAGGCTTGCCACATGATCGAGCATTTTTGCTTGCAGTTTTGAAAAGTGGGCTATGTCCTCAGGAGCGCGTTGATGAATGAGTTCTGGATGGCGGCGCATGGTGCCCGTTGCCGAACAGGGGGCGTCGAGCAGAATGAACGGCCATTTTTCATCAAACTTGGTTTTGAGCAAATCGCCTTTGATGAGCTTTGCAGAAAGAGCGACGCGCTCCAGATTTTCCTCAATGCGTTTGAGGCGTTTTGCCGAGATATCAAGCGCGGTTACCTCCGCACCCAGAGCGGCCAACTGCAGGGTCTTGCCTCCCGGCGCGGCGCACAGATCAAGGACCTTTTGCCCTTTCACATTTCCCAGCATCTGAACGGGCAATGTTGCGGCTGCATCCTGCACCCACCATGCCCCTTCGGCAAAGCCTTCCAGCGTGTCGACTTTTTCGTGGCTGGCAAGGCGCAGGCTGCCAGTTGGCATTTTTTCGGCACCAAGTCGTTCCGCCCATTCATCCGCAGTTGCGGGATCTTTCAAGCTCAGATCGAGCGGAATCTGTGCTTTTTGAAACTGCTCCATCATGGCGCTGGTGGCTTCCTGACCATAAGCTGAGCAGAGAGAATCATACATCCAGCCGGGCAAAGTGGTTTTTGCCGGGTCGATGGATTGCAGCTCGTTTTCGCCTTCCTTGCTGATCCGACGCAGAACCGCGTTTGTCAGGCCCTTGAAGCCGGCATATTTGCGCCAGGTGCGATATTGCGATACGGCACAATCAACAACGGCATGCGGCGGGGTTTTTAAAAACAGAAGCTCGGCGGTGCCGATGCGCAAGATGTTGCGCAAAGGACCGGATTTCTTCGGAATACCCCGGTCCATGAAACGGCTCAGCACCATGTCAATTTCACCCAGATGCTGCAAGACCGTCGTGGCAATGCGCTTGGCAAAAGCCCGGTCGCTGCCGTTCAGCTTGCGCAAAGGCCCTTCGGCCAGTTCGTGCGCATAAGCTTCGTCAAGCAGGGCTTTTTCGCTCAGAACAGCGTGGATAAGACGTAAGGCTCCGGCGCGCGCGTCCATTCCGCTTTTTCCCGAAGAGTGAGATTTTTCCATAGTTTTAGGCCTTACGAAGCATCGAGTCAGGCATCCTGATAGGTAAGGATGGGTCTAGTTGCTGTGATTGCGGAAGGCATATCAGGCCAGTTGAACATAGCATGAAGGCGAACGCACACAGCATGCGCTTGCTCAGGACCGGCTGGTTCTGCGCAGACACTGTTTGGTGGATGGCTATACATCATATCGATATAGCAGATGCAAGGAAAAGATTGGGCTTTGGGGCGGTTTCCCGATCTAGGCCAGTCTTCTAGCTTGCTTGGTGTACCAAATCGAGCTTGGCAAGCACTGGCGCGTGATCGGAAGGTTTCTCCCAGCCGCGTGCATCACGATAGATCTCCACGGCGCTGACCTTGTCTGCCGCGCCATCTGTAGCCCATATGTGATCGAGGCGGCGCCCCTTGTCGGCCTTGGCCCAATCACGAGAGCGATAGCTCCACCAGCTATAGAGACGATGGTCAACCGGAATATGGTTGCGAATGACATCCTGCCAGGGACCTGCAGCCTGCACGGCTGTGAGCGCTTCCACTTCGATTGGCGTGTGGCTGACGATCTTCAGCAACTGTTTGTGGCTCCAAACATCATTCTCATGGGGCGCGATATTGAGGTCTCCTACCAGAATGGATGCATTGTTGGTCTCGTTACCGGTTAGCCATTCTTTCATTTCAGCAAGGAAATCGAGTTTATGCTGGAACTTCTCGTTCACAGAAGCATCAGGAATATCACCACCGGCTGGAACGTAGAAATTGTGAATGCGCAAAGGCCCCTGATCGGTGTTGATGGTCACTTCCACATGACGGGCATCGCCTTTGTCGCAAAAACCGTGCTTGTCGACTTTGGCGAAGGGAATGCGTGAGAGGATTGCCACACCGTGATAACTTTTTTGCCCGTTGATAGCGAAATGCTCATAGCCCAGCTTCTTCAGGGTTGCCGTCGGGAACTGGTCGTTGATGACCTTGGTTTCCTGAAGGCAAAGGATGTCTGGAGCGCGATCTGAATCGAACTGTTCGATATGATGAAGACGTGGGCGGATGGAATTGATGTTCCAGGTGGCAAGAGTGATGGTCACGGGCGCTGCCTTGCTTGAATGAGTATTGAGTAATCTATCGTTTCTATTGAATATGAGAATCGATCCTATTCCATTTATAGCAGGCGGCAGAAACAAAAAAAGCACCAGGAAACAAATCAAGGTGCTTTTGTTCTCTTTGCTCACCAGCGCCGACAACAAGGCGCTAAATGGTTGCTATTTTGGCATCAGATTGTATTTGATTTCAAAAATTGACGGTTTGATCGGTTTTCCCGTTTCAACATTGAAAACCGTAACGGTCGTGTCATTGCCATTTGTATCGCGGATGGTCCACTGCCTCAGGAGAGAGCTTTCCCTGTCGAAAATCAGGGTCAGGATTCCATCGCCAAAGAGGCTTTCCTGTTCTACCACCACGGATACGATATCGTCAGCGATGCTGGCTTGGCGGACGCGGGCATCACGGGCGAGATCCAGTTTTTCAGACAGCAGAACCCGCAATGGCGTCTTGCTGAGCGGGTAGATATCCTGGGTCTTGAGCTTGCGATCTTCGATCGACAGGGTTTGGCCATCGGAAATGATGTCTGTGTAGGATGGCTTGGAATAGTAGAAGCGAATCTTGCCCGGACGCTGAATGAAGAAATAGCCTTGTAGTGTGTCGCCGTTTGGCGCGGTCTGGATGAACTCGCCATTCATGGTGCGTGTGGCATTGAACGCTTTGGAGATCGTGTCCAGCGCGGCAACGGATTCAGGATTCATTTGCGCTTGAGCCGCCTGAGGCAGGCTAAAGGCAATGCAAAGCAGCATGCTGGCAAAAACAAGTTTCAACGGGTTGAAAAGATGCATGGCTTTAGCAGACACTTTCGCTCCATTTGGAGTGGTCGATCTTTTAGAGTGATTGTTTTTCATGAGCATGCCTTTGTTCTTTTCACTCCCTGAAACCCGTGGTGTTGTTTATGAATTATGCCTTAATCGCTAAATATCAATCCAATGCGGCAAAAACACGAAAATAATCCGGTAATTTCTTGATTGTCTGACCTTGTTCTTTTGTTTTCAGCAAAAGGCCTGCATGGCTGTACAGGAGGCCCTTTGTTAGCAGCTTACATTGGCGCTCCCTCTTCCGGGACCAGAATTTCGCGTTTGCCAGCGTGATTGGCCGGGCTGATGACACCTTCCTTTTCCATCTGCTCGATGAGCGTTGCTGCCCTGTTATAACCAATGGACAGGCGGCGCTGAATATAGCTTGTGGAGGCTTTGCGATCCCTAAGGACGATATCGACAGCCTTGTCATAGAGTGTCTCGGCGTCGCTTGAACCGCCTCCCCCGATAGGCCCGTCAGCCTGATCTGAGTCGGTTTCTTCGGTCACGGCCTCCAGATATTCAGGCGTGCCCTGACGCTTCAAGTGAGCGACGACTTCTTCGACCTCTTCGTCATCGACAAAGGCACCATGAACGCGCTGGATGCGGCCGCCACCGGCCATGTAAAGCATGTCGCCCATGCCAAGAAGCTGCTCGGCGCCCATTTCACCAAGGATGGTGCGGCTGTCAATCTTGGACGTGACCTGGAAGGACATTCTGGTCGGGAAGTTGGCCTTGATGGTGCCGGTAATAACATCAACAGACGGGCGCTGTGTGGCCATGATCAAATGGATGCCTGCGGCACGAGCCATCTGGGCCAGACGCTGGATGGCGCCCTCGATGTCTTTGCCTGCAACCATCATCAGGTCGGCCATTTCGTCCACCACGATGACGATATATGGCATTGGCTCAAGATCGAGAGTTTCCTGCTCATAAATCGGATCGCCGGTTTCAGGGTCAAAGCCGGTCTGGATCGTGCGGGTGACATCCGCGCCTTTGGCCATTGAATCCCGTACGCGCTTGTTGAAGCCGTCAATATTGCGCACGCCCATCTTGGACATGTTCTTGTAGCGTTGTTCCATCTCGCGCACGGCCCATTTGAGCGCGACCACGGCCTTGGACGGATCGGTCACAACCGGGGTTAGCAGATGCGGAATGCCATCATAGACGGAGAGCTCCAGCATTTTCGGGTCGATCATGATCAGTCGGCAGTCTTCGGGCGTGTGCCTGTAGAGCAGGGACATGATCGTTGTGTTGATCGAAACAGACTTACCAGAGCCCGTGGTGCCAGCAACGAGAACGTGCGGCATGCGAGCCAGATCGACGACCACCGGATCGCCAGAGATGTTTTTGCCAAGGCAAATCGGCAGCTTGGCCTTGGATTTTTCGAAATCCTTGGAGGCCAGCATTTCTCTCAGATAGACAGTTTCGCGGCGAGCATTTGGCAACTCGATGCCGATGGCATTTCTGCCCGGAACAACGGCCACGCGTGCGGAAATGGCGCTCATGGAGCGGGCGATGTCGTCGGCCAGACCAATGACGCGCGAGGACTTGATTCCTGGTGCCGGTTCCAATTCATAGAGCGTTACGACGGGACCGGGGCGAACCTTGATGATTTCACCACGGATGCCGAAGTCCGACAGGACGCCTTCCAGAAGGCGGGCGTTATGTTCGAGCTGATCGGCAGTAAGGCCTGCGTTGGGACCAAGGCTTTCGGGTTCGGACAAAATATCAAGAGAGGGAAACTGATATTCATCCTTGCGGGTGAACAGATTTCCCTGTCCGGATTTGACCATGCGTTTGCCCTTGCCACCTCTGGCCGAATTCGCAGCCGGTTTTGTCGCTGCGCCCTCGTTTGTTTGGGCTCTGTTGTTCGGGTTGCTGGATGGCCGATTGAGTTCGGGTGGGGCTATGCCGACAGGTGCAGATTGTTGTGCAGCATTGTCGTCCCAATCGTCCTCGTCTTCATAATAGTCTTCAGGCTCGCCATGCTGAGCATGTTGTGGGGCAAAGTCCTCAGGCCCGGAATAGCCCATATGTGCTGCAGCACCGGGGGCTTGTCGCTGATAACCAGACTGGGACGCGGGCTCAAGGCGCGGTTCCATGCGGTTGGTCAATGCTTCAAGGCCGTCATCATCTCCGGCAAACAGATTTGCAAACCAGGATGGCTTTTGGGGTTTGCGCTGCTGTTGAGCGGCCTTCTCATGCATTTTCCGGTTCTTGCTGGCTTTACGTGAAAGTTGCCAGTGGGTGAAAGCGCCAAGAGGAATGGAGAATAGAGATGATTTGCGCGACCGGCCTGCCTTCTTGCGATCCAGCGTTCCGTTCGGCTCCTTGTTATAGTCAAAGCCCTCGTCTTCTTCCTCTTCCCAATCGCCTTGATATTCGGATTCGTCATAGTCTTCCTCGTCCAGATCTGCAGCGTTCTGCTCGATCTGGCGGGCTGGTTTGCGGCGCAAGAGGAGATCTCTAAAGCCCAGATCAACAGAAGCGATCAGGATCATCACGCCCAGCAGCATTGCTACTGCGCCAACAAGGATTGCCCATGGACCTTGCATCAATTGACTGTCAAAGCGAGCAATAGATGTCAGAAAGGCATCGCCGACCATGCCACCCAGACTGAGCGGCAGGGGCCAACTGGTCGGGGCGGGAATGCTTGAGAATCCAACCGCCAGGATGCAAAGACCAGCAAACCAGGCCATGAATTTGTTACGGCTTATGCGTGCCGGTTGCATCAGGACCAGCCGCCAGAACCACACTGCCGGCGTGATGATCAGGAAAGCCGAGGCGAGGCCCAATCCCTGAAAACTCAAGTCAGAGATAATGGCCCCGGCTAGTCCGAATGCGTTGCGCGGCGTGCCTTCGGTGGCATTGGAAAGGCTTGGGTCTGCCACATGCCATGTAACCAGACTGGTTACCACGATGCCACATAGCAATAGCCCCAGCAGCCCAAGGCCAGCATAGGCATTGCGCCGCAGGGCATGCTTCAAGGCTCCGTCGCGATCTCGTCTGTCCATTGCTCCGCCTTCATAGGGTGCGGTTCGATAGTCGTCGAATGTGGTCATGAGCTGTTTGATTCCAGTTTCAATTGCACCATTTCAACCCTTGTTCGTTTCCAATCACCCTTGAAGGCACGCGTCTGTTTATTTTAAAGCCTGGTGGGGGTTAACCGATCAGACACTGACGCAGCCGGGTAAGGGCTTCTTCTGTTTCTGCGAGGTCTCCTACCAGAGCGATGCGCAAGAATCCGTCGCCCGGGTTGATGCCGGACCGGTCTTCGCGTGCCAGATAGGACCCCGGAATGACCTTTACGCCTACTTCCTTCCAAAGCTTCTGGGTGACCGACACATCATCGCCAAAAGCGCTGACGTCGAGCCAGAGGAAAAATCCTGCAGGTGGTGTATCGTATGGCAATTCATTGCCCAAAATACGGCGTGCTGCATCGAATTTTTCATTGTAGAGACGGCGGTTTTCTTTCACATGCTCTTCGTCGCGGTAAGCTGCCGCGGCTGCTGCTTGTAGCGCCATCGATACCTGAGGAGCAACGAGGTTGCGGTATTTTGTCCACTGGGTCATGAAGGCCGCGTCACCAGCGGCAAAGCCACAGCGCATGCCGGCAAGGTTGGAGCGTTTGGAGAGCGAGTGGAAAGTCACGACATTGCTAAAGTCACCCTCGCAGGCTTGAAGAATGCCTGCTGGAGGTGTTTCCCGATACAGCTCGGAATAGCATTCGTCGGCAAAGATGAAGAACTGGTGTTTGCGGGCAAGCGCAATCAGTTTTTTCCAGGTTGCGATGTCTGCCACGTTGCCTTGAGGGTTTGCTGGCGAAGCATAATAGAAGGCGATGGTGCGGTCGAGCAGCTCGGTTTCCTTGGCGAGTTCGTCAAGATCTGGCAGGAAGCCGGTTTCTGCTGTGCCGTTGAGGAAAACCTGCTCAGAATCAATCGCAGCCGCAGCACCCTTATAGGTGTGATAGAAGGGGTTCGGCAGCAAAACCGCAGCGTTGCTCGTGTCTTTGCCATATTGGCTGCGGGCCCAGTCGCGCGCGCCAACACAGGCATGGAACAGACCTTCGCGGGTGCCGTTAAGCGGAAGGATGTTCTTTTCGCCCAAAGGAAGACCGCCCAGATCATAACGCCAGTTCAGCCAATCCTCTACGGCTTTGCGGAACTCGTCAGTGCCGCGCATTTGGGGATAGGGGCGGAAATTATGGGCGTTTTTCATGATGACTTCAGGGATGAAGTCCGGGAAAGCGTGGCGCGGTTCACCAATCGTCATGTTGATTGGCTGAGCGGCTTTTTCATTGTTGGGTACAACACCATCCAGCAGATCTGCGAGTTTCTGGAAAGGGGATCGTTCGTCTTGCATCGGGAATCAGGGCCTTTCAAAAAGCCTTTGGTGTTGCGATAAATCAGCAAAGATTTTAGCTGGCTTTTGGTTAAGGCAGCTTTAACTTTTACAAAGGGTAAAGAATGCAAACAGCATTCATTTGTCGCTTGATTATTTTGGGCTTTGCTTGTCGATCAAAGCCTGACCGATCTATCGCAGGGTTGAGGCATGTTATTTTTCAATAGAATTGCCATGGGGCAGGCCTCGGGAAGAGGTGTAAAGCTGTCGCCATGAGCTCGCTAAAACCATGATCCAAATGCATGCATCAGGCAAGGCTTAAGCCTTTGAGGAAAAATACGATGATCATGACTTTGCGTTATGGCGGCGTTTCTAGAGCATCATCGCCGAAAAGAAAAGCAGCGTGATGGGGCATTGCCACCACGCTGCTTTTATTCGTTTTGCCTGATTATCAGGCCTGTCGAGCCAGATCGGACAGCAGCCCTGCTGCTACGGCAAATTTGGAGACGGTCAGGTCATCACTTTGAGTGATGGCGTCCACGGCCTTGACCGTACGCTTGATGGCTGGCGCTTCCTGCTCTAACCAGATTTCCATGCCGGAGCTGCCTTCTTTGGCAAGGCCAAGCACGTAAGCTGTCATTTGATCATGTGCATTCGAAATCGAATCACGCACGCGATCCAACGCCAGGCTTTCATAATAGTCAGAAACATCGAGTGTCTCTGCGAGTGCATCAATGCGACCGATATTGAACTGACCGGCCACAGCAAAGTAGGCCTCGGCGACCTCGCTCAGCGAATGGTTCGATTTTTCTGCGATCAGCACCATGTCCGGAATATCGGCGATGAGGAACAGTCGAGCGATTTGGGCCGCCAACTCTGCGGGAATGCCGTTCTGCTCATATTTCCGGGTTTCTTCCTGCACCAGATCACTCAGATAGGCGGGCAGATACTGATCGATCGTTGGTGCCAGCTCGTCCATCCCCTTGCGATAAAGTGCCACCGTTTCTGCGATCGGGGCAGATGGCGGAATGTTGCGCATGAACCACTGGATCTTGCCTAGCAGTAGCTTTTGTACCTCTTCATAAAGGGCGAGCTGAATGGCTCCCGAGGCCTTGTTGTCCAAGGCATCAATTGCGAGGTTCAAAACCGGCAGATTGAAGGAATCGCGCACGATGATATAGGCTCTTGCAATTTCCTGAGAGCTAGCCCCGGTCTTGTCTGCGATGCGCGGGATGAGGGTTGCCCCGCCCCTGTTGATCATCAGGTTGGCTATGACCGTGGAGATGATCTCGCGACGCAGGCGATGCGACTTGATTTCCTCGGCGTAGGTGTCCCGCATTTTCTGCGGGAAGTAGTGCAAGAGTTCATGCTCCAGATATGGATCGTCGGGGAGTTTGCTGTGCAGCAGCTCTTCATAAAGAGAGTTTTTCGCATAAGCCAACAGCAGGCCGACTTCGGCGCGGCTCAGGGCCTGACCCTTTTTGCGGAACTCCTTCAGTTCTTCATTGTCTGGCAGGAACTCGACAACGCGGTCGAGTTCTCCGGCTTCTTCCAGACGTTCCATCAGGCGGACCTGATAGCCAAGATCTTCCATGCCGCGCAATTCTGTAAGCGAGATGGAAAGGGTCTGCAGGTAGTTGTTGCGAAGAATATGCCGACTGACCTCTTCCGTCATGTCTACGAGCAACGCGTTGCGTTCTTCAAGATCCATTTTGTTTGCGCGAATGGCAGCGCCGAGAGCGATCTTGATGTTGACTTCCATGTCGGAGCTGTTGACGCCTGCCGAGTTGTCGATGGCATCAGAGTTGCACCGGCCACCAAGGTGGTGGAACTCGATACGGGCTCGCTGAGTGACGCCGAGGTTTGCCCCTTCGCCGATGACCTTGACGCGCAGATCCTTTGGCGTGATGCGGATTGCATCATTTGCGCGGTCGTCGGCGTCGGCATCCGTTTCCGAGCTGGCACGGATATAGGTGCCAATACCGCCAAACCACATGAGGTCAACCGGTGCCATCAGAATGGCTTTCATCAGCTCTTGCGGCGTCAGTTTGGTTTTGGTGATGCCCAGTGCTGCTCTGGCTTCCTTGGACAGGGAAATGGATTTCTCCGAGCGGGAGAAGATTCCCCCCCCTTTGGATATTATGCTTTCATCATAGTCCTGCCAGGATGACCGACCGAGGTCGAAGACCCGTTTGCGCTCTTTCCAGCTTCTTGCTGCGTCGGGATCGGGATCAATGAAGATATCCCGGTGGTCAAAGGCTGCGATAAGGCGCGTTTCCTTGGACAATAGCATGCCATTGCCAAACACATCGCCGGACATGTCTCCCACACCGACAGCGCTGAAGGCCTGGGTCTGAATGTCTCGATCCATCTCGCGGAAATGTCGTTTGACAGCTTCCCATGCACCGCGAGCCGTGATGCCCATTTTCTTGTGGTCATAGCCAGCCGAGCCGCCCGAGGCAAAAGCGTCACCAAGCCAGAAATTATGGTCTTCGGAAATGCCATTGGCGATATCGGAGAATGACGCGGTGCCCTTGTCGGCTGCGACAACCAGATAGGGGTCGTCATCGTCATGTCTGACCACTTTTTCCGGTGGCAGAATGGCTTGTCCTTCCAGATTGTCGGTCACATCCAGCAATGCAGAAATGAACAGCTTGTAGGACGCGATCCCCTCCGCCATGAAGGCCTCCCGGCCCCCTTCTGTCGGCAGGTGTTTGGGAACAAAGCCTCCCTTCGAGCCAACCGGTACGATAACTGCATTCTTGACCTGCTGGGCTTTTACAAGGCCGAGCACTTCGGTGCGGAAATCCTGCGGCCGGTCGGACCATCTCAGGCCCCCGCGTGCAACCTTGCCAAAGCGCAAATGCAGGCCTTCGACGCGCGGACTGTAAACGAAGATCTCGCGGAACGGCTTGGGTTCGGGCATGTCGTCCATGGCGCGCGGGTCGAGCTTCAGGGATAGGGTTGGTTTGTCGTCGCCCTCTGGGGTGCGCTGATAGAAGTTGGTGCGCAGGGTGGCCTGAATCACTCCATGGAACTTGCGCAGGATGCGGTCATCGTCGAGGTTGGATACCCGCTCCAGTGCGGTCAGGATACCGTTAGACAGCCGATTGCATTCTTCGTCACGGTTTTTCTGCTCGGGGTTGAATCTGGCGTGGAAGAGGTGAACCAGCAAGGCTGAAAGATCAGGATATGTGTTGAGTGTTTCCCACATATAGTCCTGATCATAAGGAATACGGATCTGACGCAAGTAACGCGAAATGGTTCTTAGGACAGTGATGTCTCGCCACGGAAGATCGGCAGCCATGGAGAGTTTGTTGTAGCCGTCATTTTCGGCTTGGCCATTCCACACCGCAAGGAAACAGGCTTCCAGATCGTCGCGCACATCCTTGAATGGGATCGGCTTGCCGCTGGCGCGCTCCAGATCCATGTCATGGAGCCAGTATTTGCGATTGGAACCGAGCGGTGCGATTTCGTAGGAGCGTTCGTCGATCACCCGGAAACCCATATTCTCCAGAATCGGAACGCGTTCGGAAAGCGGGATCGGCATGCCCTGATGGAATATCTTCAGGGTGATGCGGTGATCTTCATGATGTTCTTTGCGATAGAAGCTGATTGCGGTCTCGTTGCTCCCATCCATGCCTTCCATTATCGCAATGTCATCCATGGCCGTTTCTGGCTCGAAAGTGTCACGGTAGGCATCGGAAAAGGCCACGCAATAGCGCTCGATCAGTCTGCTTGCTGTCTTGACGGGATTGCTGTCCCTAACGACCTGGCAGAGGCCATCAACCCAGGTGCGGATGATGCCATTGATGGCATCTTCCAGCACTGTGCGCGATGGGATTGGCGTATTTCCGCCAGAGCGGCCAATGATGAAATGGATTCGGGCCAGAGGGCCGTCAGGGAATTCGGGATAGACCGCCGAGAGCCTGCCCTCATAGATATTTTTGAGAAATTCGCCGATTTCGATGCGTGCTGCGGTATTGTAGCGGTCACGGGGAACGAAAACGAGGCTTGAAACAAAGCGGTCGAACTTGTCGACCCGCGATAAAACACGCACCTTCGGGCGCTGATGCAGGCGCAGAATTTCCTGCGAATGATAAAGTAGTGTTTCGCTTTCGGTCTGGAACAGCTCATCACGGGGATAATTTTCCAGCACATTGAGCATGGCCTTGCCTGAATGACCAGATGGATCAACGGCGGCCATATCTATGATGCTTTCCACTTTGCGTCTGAGGAAAGGAATATTTAACACCGAGCGGTTGTAGGCGGTGTTGGTGAACAGGCCGACGATGCGCAGCTCGCCGGTGAGCTTGCCATCATCGTCATAGCGCTTGATGCCGATATAATCCATATAGGCGCGTCGATGTACCTTGGTCTTGACATTGGCCTTGGTGATGAAGAGGGGTTCGGGGCGCATCAGAAAGTCGCGGATTTCCGGTGTCATGGTCACCAGTTCCTCACCCCGGCGCAAGACCCGGACCTCGGGATTGCGTAGCAGGCCAAGACCTGCCCGTTTGGTGCGTTTCAGATCGCCTTCCTTGGTGGTGCCATCGAAGGTATATTCGCGCATGCCCAGAAGCGTGAAATTGTTGTCGACAAGCCAGCGCAGGAATTCGACGGTTTCCGTCACATCGCCTTCGGGCAGGGGCGGCGGCGTGATCTTCAGGATTGCAATGGTTTCCTCAAGCTGCAACAGCATCGGTTTCCAGTCGTCAACCACGGAATCGACATCATTGAGGATGCTGTCGAGGGTCTTTTGCAGCTCCTTCTTTTTTTCGCTGCTGGCCAGGCGGGTAATATGGACGTGAATGAGGCTCTCTCGTTTGAGATGGGGATTGGTCTGCACATCCTTTCTTTCCTTGAGGGCGATCACCTTGTCTTTGGCGTCTCGCTCCGCATTCATGATCGGATGCAACACAAGGCGAATACCGAGACCTGCCTGCTGCAGCTCGCCCATAATGGAATCGACCAGAAACGGCTTGTTGATATTGTGCAGTTCAATAATTGTTATCTGGTTGGTGGTCGCTTCCTTGTCTTCCTTGAAGGAAGGATCGAATATCTCGATACGATGCCGGCCTTCGAAGGGATTGTGAAATTTCTCGAACGACCGGTGGGCAATGAAGGCCAGTTCCTCTGCGCTGTAACTGGAGAGATCTTCCATGTCGCCTTGTATGAAGAATCTTTCCAGAAATTCTGCTTCTAGAGCACTGTGCTTTTCAGCCAGAGCTTTGGCTTTAGCCATGAGTTCTGCATGTGCGGTTTTTAGATCCATTGCCATTTTTGTCCTCCGGCGATCCCGTTCTTCCAAGACCTGCCTGATTTTTTTGAATGCATTTTGACAATCTGCCGCTCAATCCACCCTTTGCGACAAATACCTAGTCAAGAAGATACGCTGATTTGCTTAAGGCAAAGTCAAACAACTTTTTACAACTTTGGTCTAATCGTGATGGCTTTTCTGCCGTGAAGCATGGGCATGCCGGAGGTTGGATCTACAGGCCCTCTCTGTGGATCATCCTAGCCAGAGTAATGAAGGCAGCCGCTGTGGGGGAGCGGGTTCCTCGCAAAATGGCCGTTGCGATGGTCGCTTTCATCGGCAGATCTTTCAGATGCTTGTAGCTGACATTTTCCAAAGCGAGCTGGCGCATGCATTCTGGCACAAGCGAGATGCCCTGTTCGGCAGACACCATGCTCATGATGGATGTAATCTGAGGGGCCGGTTGTCCCAATAGCGGTTCAAAGCCTGCTCGCCTGCAAGCGGAGATGGCTGAGTCATGCAGGCTCAGGCCGATGTGGCGGGGCGTTAGGACCAACGGCTCGTTCCTGAGCAGAAACAGGTCAATTTCGTTACTTTCCGGCACGGGATCGCGTGAGGTCGGGATGGCGGCGATCAGGGTCTCTGAAGATAGTGGGTAGGTGAGAATGGTTTGGGGATCATCGTGGTTGGGGCGCAGGATCGCGATATCGAGTGTGCCGTTGAGAAGGTCGTCGCGCAGTTCCACCGAGTTGCCTTCTTCCAGCTTGAAGCTGACGTCCGGGTGGTCGCGACGAAAGGTTCTGATCAGGCGTGAGACCGTGGGGTTTAGCAAAGAGGCTCCGGTAAAGCCCAGATTGAGGGTCCCGATTTCGCCCCGTGCGGCGCGTTTAGCCGCTTCACTTGCCTCTTTGGCCAGATTGGGAAGAGCAACGACCTTTTCCATAAAGGCCTGTCCGGCGGTTGTCAGTTCTGCTCCATGGGGGACACGGTGGAACAACTGTACACCGATTTCTTGCTCAAGGTCGCGAATCTGTTGGCTTAAAGGTGGCTGCGCTATGCCGACCTTCTGGGCCGCGCGCGTAAAGTTGCCTTCTTCTGCAACAGCCAGAAAATAACGAATGTGACGAAGTTCCATGGTATATAAATTTCATATGATGATTGACTGTTCCATATATTAGATAACTTGACATTTTTTCGCTATATTGTTTTTCCCACCTTGATAAGAGAGTCTCAGGAAGAGTCCATGTCTACGACCTTCTCCAATCCCGGAGAGATTGCTTTGGGATTAGAACAAAACCCCGTGTCTCACGTCCAGTCCGGAACCAGCGCATTTCGGCGGATATCTATTGCTTTTTTCCTTGCCGGTTTTGCAACATTTGCTCTGCTTTACTGCGTTCAGCCTTTGCTGCCGCTCTTTGCAGAGCATTTTCACGTTCTTCCCGCCACCAGTTCCCTGCCCTTGTCGTTGACGCTTGGTTGCGTCGCGGTCTCCATCATGGTGATGGGCGCGCTTTCCCAACAGCTGGGCCGCAAGGGCTTGATGCTTACCTCGATGGTGTCAGCTGCGGCGCTGAATCTTGTAGCTTCCATTGCGCCGGACTGGAATACCTTGCTGATTGCCCGTGCCCTGGAAGGGGTTGCGCTTGGCGGGTTGCCTGCGGTGGCGATGGCCTATCTGGCTGAGGAAATCGACCCCAAACATTTGCCCAAAGCGATGGGGATCTATATCGCCGGAACATCGGTTGGGGCGATGCTTGGGCGCGTCGGGATGGGGTCACTGAGCGAATTCATCTCATGGCAACAGGCTATGGAAGTGCTTGGTGTGCTCTGCCTGATGGCGGCTGGCGGTTTTGCGCTGTTGCTGCCTCCATCAAAGAATTTTACCAAGACACGCCATGTCGGGCTCAGTTTTCATGCGCAGACCTGGCTGGGGCATTTGAAAAATCCCGCCTTGCAAAAGGTCTATATGCTCGGCTTTTGCCTGACGGGTGTTTTCTCAACGGTCTATAACTATCTCTCGTTCCGACTGTTCGAGCCGCCTTATAACATGAGCCCCTTTACGGTTAGTCTGATGTTCTTGTTGTTCCTGTTCGGGACCGTGGCCTCTTCCTATACCGGAGCGTTGACCTTGCGCTATGGTGCCAAGCGGTTGTTGCTGGGCTCTTTTTCCCTGACCCTTGTTGGCGTGTTGATCACTTTGCCCGGATCGCTGTTTACCATTTGTGTGGGCATAGCCTTTATTACGGTCGGCTTTTTCGTTGGCCACTCGGTGGCGAGCGGGCTGGTCGGGCTGTCTGCCAAAGGCAACAAGGGGCATGCTTCCTCGCTCTATCTGCTGTTCTACTATATGGGAGCCAGCCTTGTTGGCTATGTCGGCGGATGGTTCTGGCATTTGGGGCATTGGCCGGGTCTTGCCGGGTTGACTTGCCTGTTGGCTATCATGGCGATCGTTGTCTCTATGCGCGTGATACCGGTTCGGCACGACTGAGCGAAGCCGAATTTCCAAATAAAAAGCCGGATGGGTTCCATCCGGCTTTTTGTGTTTGTAAGCGATCGGCTCAGGCTTAGGCCAGTGCTTTGAGCTCTTCCAGCACTGCAGCGCCCATTTCAGAGGTGGTGACGACGGTATCGCCTTCCTTGGCGATGTCTCCGGTACGCAGGCCTTTTTCCAGAACCGTTGCGATAGCCTTGTCGATCATGTCTGCTTCCTTGCCCATTTCGAAGCTGTAGCGCAGAGCCATGGAGAAGGAGGCGATCATGGCGATCGGGTTGGCAATGCCTTTTCCTGCAATGTCAGGGGCGGAACCGTGCACCGGTTCGTACATGGCTTTGCGTTTGCCGGTTTTTTCATCCGGAGCGCCGAGCGATGCAGATGGCAGCATGCCCAGTGAACCGGTCAACATGGCAGCCACGTCGGAGAGAATGTCACCGAACAGGTTGTCGCAGAGGATAACATCGAACTGTTTCGGGCGGCGTACCAGCTGCATGGCGCAGTTGTCGGCCAGAATATGGTCCAGAGGCGTTTCAGGATATTCCTTGGAGCCGATTCTGGTGACAACTTCCTTCCAGAGCAGGCCGGACTTCATCACATTGTGCTTTTCAGCGGATGAAACGCGGTTGGAGCGGGTCTTTGCCAGATCGAAGGCGACGCGGGTAATGCGTTCGATTTCGGACGTGGTGTAGAGCTGAGTGTCAACGGCGCGTTTCTGGCCATCTTCCAAGGTGACGATTTCTTTCGGCTCGCCGAAATAAACACCACCGGTCAGCTCACGCACGATCAGGATATCAAGGCCTTCAACCAGCTCTTTCTTGAGTGAGGAGCTGTCAGCCAAAGCCGGATAGACCAGAGCCGGGCGCAGGTTGGCAAAGAGGCCCAGATCCTTGCGAAGACGCAAGAGAGCAGCTTCCGGACGGGCTTCATAAGGAACATTTGCCCATTTGGGACCACCAACAGCGCCGAAGATAACGGCATCGGCTTTCATTGCCTTGGTCATGTCTTCTTCCGAAATGGCAACGCCGTAAGCGTCATAAGCAGAGCCGCCGACAAGGCCGCTGTCGGTTTCGAAGCTCACATCAAGATTGGCGTTCATCCAGTCGATGATCGCCTTCACTTCGTTCATGATTTCGGGGCCGATGCCGTCGCCGGGCAGAAGAAAGAGTTTGTGGGACATGGGTCAATTCCAGTTGAGATTGGCTTTCGCAACCCTGCTGATTGCGCAAGGATCGAAAAGAAAAAATGGCTTTTGCATTCGATTAATACCGCCAGCCCTCGAATGCAAGGGTGAAGCGGCAATTTGGGTGTAATCCCTTTATCGAGGGCACAAAAAAGCCAGACCGTTGGTCTGGCTTGTTGATTGTGCTTCTAAGCGTCAGTTCAGCCGCTGAGGCCCAGACCATCAGGCTATCGGTGATTTCCGTTGAAAATCACCTGTCGCAGGGATTGCCGAGTAAGCAGGAAACTCCTTACGCATTTTGCGGAGCTAAATGCTCTATACCCAAGGGCGCTCTTTGAGCATTTCACCTTCGAATTTGTCGACATTGGCGATCTTTTCCATGGTCAGGCCGATATCGTCGAGGCCTTCCAGCAGGCACTTCTTCTTGAAGGGGTCAAGCTCGAAGCTGATTTCGCCGCCGTCCGGCCCTTTGATGAGCTGGTTTTCAAGGTCGATGGTCAATGTGGCGTTGGCACCGCGGGATGCGTCGTCCATGAGTTTTGCCTGATCTTCTTCGCTGACTACAATCGGCAGGATGCCGTTTTTGAAGCTGTTGTTGTAGAAGATGTCGGCAAAGCTGGTCGAGATGACGCATTTGATGCCGAAGTCCTTCAGCGCCCAAGGCGCATGCTCACGGGAAGAGCCGCAGCCAAAGTTATCGCCAGCGACGATGATCTCGGCTTTGCGATAGGCTTCCTTGTTCAGGATGAAGTCTTCGTTTTCGGAGCCATCTTCGTTGTAGCGCATTTCATAAAACAGATCGACGCCAAGGCCCGAGCGTTTGATGGTCTTCAGGAACTGCTTCGGGATGATCATATCCGTGTCGATATTGATCAGTGGCATCGGTGCCGCTACAGCGGTCAAAGTTGTGAATTTTTCCATTCTCTGGCGGTCCTTCTGATTAGAGATCGGCGATGGTGAGGCCAGTGGTCTCTTCAATGCCCATCATGATGTTCATATTCTGGATGGCAGCGCCCGAGGCACCTTTGCCCAGATTGTCGTAAACTGCAAGCAAGACGGCCTGACCGGTTTCGTCATTGCCATGTACGTGAAGATGAAGCGAGTTGGTGCCGTTCAGTTTTTCCGGCGTGATCGCTTCCAGACGTCCGGCAGCTTCCAATGGTGCCACCTTGAGGAAGGTTTCGCCCTTGTAGCGGCGCTCGAGACAAGCATGCAGGTCTGCCAGTGTCGGTTTTGATTCCAGAGCCCAGAGATTGAGCGGCACCGCATCAATCATGCCCTGCGCATAGCGGCCAACGGCAGGCTGAAATACTGGAGGATGGTCAAGGCCAGCATAGAAGGTCATTTCCGGAACATGTTTGTGCGCCAGTGTCAGGCCATAGGGCCAGTAAGGGACGGTTACGGGTTCTTCCTCACGCTCATAATCGGCGATCATGCCCTTGCCGCCGCCTGAATAGCCGGAAATGGCGTTGAGCGTTGCCGGGAAATCTGCTGGAATGATACCTGCATCGACCAGAGGCCGCATGATGGCTATATAGCCCTGCGGATAGCAGCCCGGATTGGCGACCCGTTTGGAATTGGCGATCTTTTCACGCTGGTCTGCATCAAGCTCGGCAAAACCATAGGTCCAGCCATCCGCGGTCCGGTGAGCCGTCGATGCGTCTATGACGCGCGTTTCCTTGCTCTCGATGAGACTTACCGCTTCAATTGCAGCTGCATCTGGCAGGCAGAGAATGGCAATGTCAGCTTCATTGAGCATCTGAGCCCTTGCTTCTGCGTCTTTTCGGAGGTTTTCAGGCAAGCGCAGGAATTTGATATCGTCGCGGTTTTCAAGGCGGGTCCGAATCTGCAATCCGGTTGTACCTGCTTCGCCGTCGATGAATAATTTAGTCGTCATTGTCTTATGCCTGATTGATAGTGGGCTTGCGTTATTGCCTTTGTGGGAGGATTTCGCTGCTCCGATCCGATAATGGACCCTGATTACAGCAATGCGCGTCTTTTGTCATCGTGAGAAATGACTGACAAGCCAAAGAACCAAGAAGATTGCAAAAATGGCCCCGCCAATGCGGCCAATGCGCGTGCCCCAAACTTCTATGGGGTCATTGGGGTCCACATCCTGAGCACCCAAATGCGCCTTGGCGCGGTTAGCCGTGCGCGCCAGCGTTGAAGTGCCAAGGGCTTCGCCTTCCATGTCGACGCGGTCGAGGATGCGTTGTGCTTCCTCTGCCTTGTCATTCTGGCGGTCTAGCCTCGTTTTTGGATCATGATCTGCCATAGATGACTCTTTAACCTGCTTTTCCCCTGTTGTTCAAGCAAAGAGGCTGCCTGAACATCCTTGCAGACGCGCTTTCGGTGTGATTCCGTACGAGGCCAAGCAATATATGTGTATTTTGTCTTGACTTGATCGCACCCATCAAGCAAAAGGCTTGCAGTGAACCGAGAGGGTTGGGCGTACATCTGCTACGCGTGAGACTGTAATATGGCATTCGAAATGAAAACAGCGATAATGATGAAGACCACTGGTGTTGTTGCCGGTGCTTCTGTTGCTGGCCTGATGACAGTCACAACAACCACTACTACCACCAAGGTTTAGGCCCCTCTCGCTCCCTGCTTAGGCTTCCCCCAGGGATGTGAGGGGAGCTAGACCGCCTGCCAGAGCGAAAGCAAAGGCAGAGCGGAAACCTCAGGGGGAGCTTGCGGATCAGGAGATCATTAAAATGGGTTATAAAGTTGCAGTCGTCGGGGCTACGGGCAATGTTGGTCGTGAAATGCTCGACATTCTTGCTGAACGTGGGTTTCCCGCAGATGAAGTTATCGCGTTGGCATCCAGCCGCTCAAAAGGCAAGGATGTTTCTTTCGGCGACAAGAATCTGAAATGTCAGGTGTTGGACAACTATGACTTCTCCGACACGGACTTCTGTCTGATGTCCGCTGGCGGGTCTACCTCTGCTGAATGGGCTCCCAAGATTGCGGCTCAGGGCTGCATCGTGGTCGATAACAGCTCCCAGTGGCGTTATGACGAGCGTATCCCGCTGATCGTTCCTGAAGTTAACGCTCATGTGCTGGAAAGCTGGATCAAGGAAAAAGACCGCATCAACATCATTGCCAACCCGAACTGTTCGACGGCGCAGTTGCTGGTTGCTTTGAAGCCATTGCATGACAAGGCAACCATCAAGCGCGTCGTCGTCGCTACTTATCAGTCTGTTTCCGGCGCTGGCAAGGAAGCGATGGACGAGCTGTTCACCCAGACGCGCGCAGTATTTGTTTCGGATCCGATTGAAGTGAAGAAATTCACCAAGCGCATTGCTTATAACGTGATCCCGCATATCGACAAATTCCTGGATGACGGCTCCACCAAGGAAGAATGGAAGGTTGTTGCCGAAACCAAGAAGATGCTTGATCCAAAAATCAAGGTAACTTGCACCGCCGTTCGCGTTCCGGTGTTCGTTTCTCACGGTGAAGCTGTGAACATTGAGTTCGAAAACCCGATTTCTGCCGATGAAGCACGCGATATTCTGCGCGAAGCTCCGGGCTGTCTGGTTGTCGATAAGCGCGAAGATGGTGGTTACATCACGCCGGTTGAAGCTGCTGGCGAAGATGCGACCTATATCTCCCGTATCCGTGAGGATTCGACCGTTGAGAATGGTCTCAATATCTGGGTTGTTTCCGACAACCTGCGTAAAGGTGCAGCGCTGAACACGGTTCAGATTGCCGAAGCCCTGATCAATCGTGGTCTGGTTAAACCTCGCAAGGATGCCTAAGCTTCTCATGAAGGCTTGATATCAAAAAACCGGTCTGACTTGGTCAGGCCGGTTTTTCTTTGTCGATTCTGATGGTTGAAGTCACGCAGGAACCTTAAGGAAAGTGCCCTGTTCTTCTTCATAATATTCCAACTCGCCGGTCGAGATATCGAACCATGCGCCATGCAGGGCCAGTTTGCCTTCTCTCACGCGGTCTCTGACGAAGTCATAAGAATAGAGATTTTCGAGTGAATGAATGATGGATGACCGTTCCAGCAGGCCGCCATGATCAAGCTCTGGGCGATTGAGCGCCTTGTAGCGGATCGGGTTGTCAGCTGCCTGCAGCTGGCCGGACCATTTGCCGATATAGTTGCTTTCGGACAAGGGCTCTGATTCATCGGCGGATATGTAGCTCTTCACGCCGCCGCAGCGTCCGTGCCCCATGATAACGATATGCTCGACTTCTAGGCCATTGACCGCAAATTCCAGAGCCGCGGTCGTGCCGTGGATACCATCATCCTGAGACGATTTGTGCGGAACGATGTTGGCCACGTTGCGCATGACGAAGATTTCACCCGGTCCGGAATCAAAGATGATTTCCGGCGCTGCACGACTGTCGCAGCAACCGACGAGCATGATATTCGGGCTCTGGCCTTTTTCGGCCAGTTTCTCATAGCGCCCTTGCTCTGTGGGGAAGCGTCCTTTTTTGAATTCGGCATAGCCTTGGAGCAAGCGATCAGGTAACTGGGCCATTCTATCCTCTTTCGTCATGTACATGTTTTTACGTATGACATCTCGCGCCGGGCGCGCAAAAAATCAAGGGCTGATGCATGTTTAACGAGTATTTTTTCAGCTTTTCAAGGCCACTATACCGAAAATGCAGAGCAAGGCTGCCCTACGTTAGTCCAGCGGCTGAGGTTTGATTTTGGTTCGTCTGACTGTCGACAGCTTAGGGCCGGTTCCGATCTGGCGCATATTGACCATTGCCATGGGGGATTGGAAGCGATCAGCGAAGCGAGCCACTTCCAGATCCCGATAGCCCATTTTGGCTGAGCGGGTGACGACTTCCAGCACGCCACTGGACGCTTTTTTGAGCGCCTGCTCGTCAGATGCTCCAGCCAGTTTGTGGCCAAGGAACAACGAGGCCATCATGTCGCCGGTGCCATTTTGCGGATTCGGGATTGCCGGGTGCTCACACATGATGGGAAGCGGAGCTTTGCCGCCTTCTTCTGCATGAATGAGAAGATTGGCGATCGCGTTGCGCATCAGGGCGAATGCACTGGTGATCATGGTTGTTTTCCGGCCCAGCTTTTTGGCCTGTTCAATGAGGCCGATGTTGTTTTCCTCGGCAGAATTCGTGAGCCAGTTCAACTCGAACCTGTTGGGCGAGATGATGTCGGCGCGCGGGATCAGATGGTCGCGGATGGCCACGGCAATGTCCTCGGCCATGTAAAGCCCTTCCTTGTCGCCGATCACCGGATCACAGAAAAAGATTCCTTCGGGATTTTTCTGCTTATAGCTATCGACAAGCGTGGCAATGGCCTCGACCTGCTCGAGGGAGCCCAAATAGCCAGAATAAATGGCTGAGACCGTTTCAAAATCCGGATGACGGGAGAGATCCTGAAGGCTCTTGGCAAACAGCTCGGGATCGATCCTTTGCACGGTTCCGGGGCCATGGCCCGGATGCCATGGGAGAATAATGGTCGGGACTTCCCATACAGGAAAACCCAGTCGCTCCAGCGAGAAAGCGGCGGCGCGGTTGCCTACCGCGCCAGCCATGACGTGAGATGAGATGACGATGATCGGTTTCGCCACAAAAGGGGTTTCGCGCATATTCGGATTGCCCAATTGGGGCGTTATGTCAGTCATGCGATCATCTCTTCGTCTTGTGCGTCAGATGATGTTGAATTCTCTGACGGGTTTGTTGTTCGCAATCCTTTCATAACCGAAAATGGAGAGGTCAAGCGAGCGATATTCGCCAAAAAGGAACAGTTCTCCAATGCCGCGGCCCGCTCCGGGGCCATGCTGCAAACCGTGGCCTGAATAACCGGCGTTGATATAGAAGTTGGTGATTTCAGGATGGCGACCAATGAAGGCGTTCTGGTCCAGAGTGCAATATTCGTAGTGACCAGCCCAGGCGTTGGTCATCTTTATGGCGTCAAAGCCCGGCATGCGGTTATAGAGGGCTGGCCAGATAACCTCATCGAACAGATCATAATGGGGATCATGATCTTCATAGTCTGCTGCCGGATCTTCGAGGGGAGGGCAACCGGAAATGAAGAATTCACCTTCAGGCCGAATGTAAACGCCGCTTGTGTCGGTGATCAGTGGCATGTTGGGGTGGGGCTTCTTGTTGTCGATGACAAAGATGGTGCGCTTGCGTGGCTCGATGGGTAGAGGAATGTCGAGCATGGCTGCGACCTTGCCTGCATTGGCACCGGCGCAGTTGACCACGGCGCCACAGGCGATGGTGTCGCCATTGTCCAGCTTGACGGATGTAACCTTGTTGCCCTGCTTTTCCATGGCGACCACAGTGCCCTTGACGAACTCTGCACCGGCAGCGATTGCGCCCTTGCGGACCAGATCAAGGAACATGTGCGCATCGAACCAGCCTTCGCCGGAGCGACCATAGGCACCGGCGGCCAGATCTTCGACATTGAGCCACGGGAAGGTTTTCTTCATGTCATCAGGTGACATGAATTCGATGTCTGCACCAGATTCAATCTGGGTTTTGTAGTTGTTCTGGAGGATTGGCAACCCTGCTTCGGATGCGAGGATGAGATAACCGCCTTCATGATAGGCGATGTCCGCATCGGGGCCGAATCGATCCTTGAGTTCTCCAAAGAACTGCAGTCCATATTGGGACAGTGCGATATTTTCCGGTGTGGAGAATTGCTGGCGAATCGAGGCCGCCGAAAGTGTGGTTGAGCTATTGGCATAAGTGGGGTCTTTTTCGACCACAACGACAGAGCCTTCAAAGCCGAGATCCTTTTTCAGGAAATAGGCCACAGAAGCACCCATGATTGCGCCACCAATAATGACGAGATCTGCCTGTTTCATTCGCTGTTCCGCTTTTCTTCTTGTCTTCCTTCAGGGGGAGGTTGGCCTAAGGAAGGGGATGGCTAGGCGCGCGTTTGTGTTTTAAGTTGTCGCGCGCTTGCATATTGCCTCAAAGATCGGAGAAATTTCAATGTCTTTCAGACCACGCCGAACAGCTCTTTACATGCCCGGATCGAATGCCCGGGCGCTTGAAAAAGCACGTAGTCTCGATGTGGACGTGCTGTTGCTGGACCTGGAGGATGCTGTCGCCATGGACATGAAGGAGGTTGCCCGAACTCAGGTCTGTGAAGCGGTGAAGGCTGGGGGATATGGGCACCGGGAAGTGGTGATTCGCATCAATGGTCTGGAGACCCAATGGGGGCCTGATGACCTTGCTGCAGCCATCGAAGCCAAGCCTGATGCGATCCTTGTTCCCAAGGTCAATTGCGCCGAAGATGTTTACACGGTCGGGCGCAAGATGAATGATGCCGGGGCTGATCAGTCGATCAAGATCTGGGCCATGATGGAGACCCCTCAAGGGATGCTGCGTGCGCTCGAGATTGCCGAAGCTACGCAGGAATACCACGGTCGCCGCTTAAGCTGTTTTATTCTGGGAACCAATGACTTAGCCAAGGAAACCCGTGCCGCTATGGTGCCTGGGCGCGCTCCGGTTTATGGTTGGTTGATGAACTGTCTTGCGGCTGCCCGCAGTTATGATCTGGATGTCATTGACGGCGTTTTCAATAACTTCAACGACATGGAAGGTTTCATTGCCGAGTGCGAGCAGGGACAGGAAATGGGCATGGATGGCAAGACACTCATCCACCCTAAACAGATCCCCGACTGCAACAAAATCTTTTCCCCTGATGCCGCCGCCGTGGCGTGGGGGCGTAAGGTGATCGAGGCTTTCGATGCGCCGGAGAATCTGTCAAAGAATGTCATGACGATCGATGGCAAAATGGTCGAGAGATTGCATGCGGAAATGGCGCGCAGACTGGTCGATATTGCCGAGGCCATTGCTGCCCGAGATGAGGAATAGTCATGAAGGAAAAACAAAGAGTATATCGGTTTCTCACAGGGGTGGATGATGCCAACTTCTGTCACCGCGTCACAGAGGCTCTTTCCAAGGGGTGGGAGCTGCATGGCTCCCCCAGTTATGCCTTTGATGCCAAGGAAGGCGTGATGAAATGTGGGCAGGCAGTGACCAAGCTGGTCGAACCGTTCGAATATAGCCGGAGTGTCGTTCTGGGCGAAATGTAAAGATTTCAGGCCGGTCGTCTCGCGACATGGATGAGGAAAGGGCGGCAGAGTGCCGCCTTTTTCATGCCTCTTTGTGCCGAGGCTTTTGCGTGCTACTTTAAAAGTTGAATAGAGAACTCTTGAATTTTCGATTTTTTAGATATATATCAAGATATATCTTAGAATAATTGAGTGGAATTGAATGACATCAGAAACAAAAAATGCTCCTACGGTCGAGCGGGTTCGCTTTGATTTGAAAAAGCGTGATCTGGAAGTGCTGACAGTGGAGCGGCTCACGCCATCCATGGTTCGGGTTACCCTTGGCGGTGAAGATCTCGCCGACTTTACCAGTCTGGCTCCCGATGACCATATAAAGCTGTTTGTTCCGGATGAAAGCGGCATGATGGTGATGCGAGACTATACTCCGCGATGTTATGACAATGAGGCCAAGACGCTTGTCGTCGACTTCGCTGTGCATGATGCCGGTCCGGCAACTGCCTGGGCGCTTGGCGTCAAACAGGGTGATCATCTAGAGGTGGGCGGTCCGCGTGGCTCGGCTGTGCTTAAGGGTGAGATCAAACGCTATCTGCTGATTGGTGATGAAACCGCCTTGCCTGCGATTGGCCGTCGCATAGAGGAAGCTGGTGCAGACGTCGAAATAGAAGCGTTTGTGACGGTGCCCGGTCCTCGGGACAATCAGGCTTTCGAAACCGATGCAACGCTATCCATGCACTGGCTCTATCGCCCGGCAGAAGATGCGAACAATCCCGAGACCATCCTAAATGCCATGAAGGATGCGCAATGCGGAGAGGGAACCTATGTCTGGATCGCGGCTGAGGCGAGGGTTGCCAAAGCGGTGCGCACATTCTTTCTCGAAGAAAGAAAGCATCCGATCAGTTGGATAAAGGCCTCTGGCTATTGGGTTTGGGGTCAGGCGGACAGCTCTGAGAAGTCGATCGGCGAAGATCGCGCCAAACCGGCCTGATCGTGAAGCACATTAAGGTGGTACGTCTTATGGGGTGTCGAGTGATTGGCACCCTCTTTCTTTATCCGTCTTTCCTCCAAATGACAGCTTTGCTGCGGTGCAATATATTGACGAGCAATTTGCTGCTCTGCTCGAGTGGTGGTGACAGGGGAGGGGACTATGAGCAAAACCAATTCTGGGAATTTTTTTGAAGACTTTTCAGTCGGTCAGGTGATCCGGCATGCAACACCGCGCACGGTTTCTGTGGGCGATGCTTCGCTTTATACGGCGCTTTACGGGTCTCGTTTTGCGGTGCAGAGTTCTGACAGGTTTGCGCAGGATATCGGCTACGAGAAAGCACCGCTTGATGATCTGCTGGTCTTTCATATTGTATTTGGCAAAACCGTGCCGGACATTTCTCTTAATGCCGTGGCAAATCTAGGATATGCCGGGTGCCGCTTCCTTGTGCCGGTTTTCCCCGGAGACAGCCTTGCGGCAACATCTGAAGTAATCGGTCTGAAAGAGAATTCTAGTGGCAAAACCGGCGTTGTCTATGTTCGATCCCGTGGCGTCAATCAGCATGGTGACACTGTGCTCGATTATGTCCGTTGGGTGATGGTGCGCAAGAAAGACCCTGCCACACCAACCGGTCATGACAGTGTGCCTTCGTTGCCTGCAGTTCTGGCTCCGGATGCTCTTGGTGATGCCGTTCCGATACTGGACGTGGATGGCTGGGATTGTGACCTTTCCGGCTCGCCCTACAAATGGGGTGATTATGAGGTGGGTGAGAAAATCGACCATGTTGATGGCATGACCGTTGAGGAAGCGGAACATCAAATGGCGACGCGCCTCTATCAGAATACAGCGAAGGTGCATTTCAACCAGTTCTCCGAAGGGCAAGGGCGATTCGGGCGACGCCTCATTTATGGTGGTCACGTCATTTCGCTGGCGCGCGCTTTGTCATTTAACGGTTTTTCCAATGCTTTCCACATTGCCGCCATCAATGGTGGACGTCACGTCGCGCCATTGTTTGCCGGGGAAACCGTGTTTGCCTGGTCGGAGGTTCTGGAAAAAGCGGAATTGCCGGCGCGCAATGACGTCGGTGCGCTTCGGGTGCGTCTGGTTGCGACCAAGGATATGCCTTGTGGTGCGTTTCCTGGGAAAACAGAAACCGGTTATGAACCGGCTGTTATCCTGGATATTGATCTGTGGTTGGTGCTTCCGCGCTGATCATGGTACAACAAGATAATCCGGCCAGTTCGGATTGTCTTTGTGCGATTTTTCGCAATTAAAGGCTCTTGGAGGAAAGGCGTCGAAAATTGCAACCGGAAGGAGTTTTCGGAGGAATTGGCGATGCTTTTTGTTAAATGTCTTGTGGCTAGTAGCCAAAATTTGGGAGGATTTGCGAAATATCATATATCACCCCCATTAATGCAATTAAGTTTCGTCACGTCCGCTAAAATATTGCTTACTCGATCTTAATCAGATTGAGATATTTGCGTTGTTGTTCAAATGTGATGCTGTCCGTTAGGCGCAGTTTGGACAAAATTTATCGATTTAGCGGACTGGTCGCTTTGACCAGATCCTGAATTATCGCTATGACATCAGACATGCAGACCAAAGTCTTGGTTAAATTTACGTATTCCGTAAGTGTCAGCTGTCGAGGACCGAAAATATGACAGACGTCGACCTGAAGGGCAAACGCCCTATATCTCCCCATGTTCAACACGGTGCCTATAAAGTTACCCTGTCGATGGCAACCTCCATCAGCCATCGTATGTCTGGTGTGGCTCTTTATGTTGGCATGTTCTTCCTGGCCTACTGGTTGATTGCGCTGGCAATCGGACCGGAAGCTTTCGAAACCGCCCAGACCCTTTGGGGCTCCATTTTGGGGCGGCTTGTGCTGTTCGTCTTTACCTGGGCGCTCATGCATCACATGATTGGTGGTATCCGTCACTTCATCTGGGATATCCCGGCCATGATGGAAAAGCCACAAATCGAATTTCTTTATCGCGCGACCCTGATTGGTGGTTTTTTGACCACTGTCATTATCTGGGTCATCGGCTATGCCGTGATGTAAGTGCGGGGAGAGAGGACAATGAAAACACCTATCAAAATTACGCGCGGTCTTGGTGAAGTTCACCACGGAACCGAACATCACTGGATGATGCGCCTGACTGCAGCGTTCCTGGTTATCCTCGGGCTTTGCTTTGTTGCCTTCGTAATTGCAGCCGCAGGCTCCAACTATGAAGAAGCCAAGGCGCTCGTGGGTCATCCACTCGTTGCCGTCTTCCTGCTCCTGGTTGTCGGTGTTTCCGGGTATCACACCTATCTTGGTGCAACCACCATCCCGGAAGACTATTTCCAGAATCAGCTTTATCGGACGTTGAGCAAGATCGTAAACAGCTTTGCGGCGATCGTCGTCTGTGCCGCCCTTTTCTTTGCGGTGCTTAAAGTGGCATTTGGAGGGTAATTACAGATGGCCAATACATATAATATCAATGGTCGTGCCTACGAAATCCACGACCACTATCATGATGTCGTCGTTCTGGGTGCCGGTGGCGCCGGTTTGCGCGCAACCCTCGGCATGGCCGAGCAGGGTCTGCGCACAGCTTGCGTGACCAAGGTTTTCCCAACCCGTTCGCATACTGTTGCCGCTCAGGGTGGTATCGCTGCTTCCTTGCAGAATATGGGCCCAGATAACTGGCAGTGGCATATGTATGACACCGTCAAGGGGTCTGACTGGCTTGGTGATACCGACGCCATGGAATATATGGTGCGCGAAGCGCCTGCTGCGGTTTATGAGTTGGAACATTATGGCGTTCCTTTCTCTCGTACCGAAGAAGGCAAGATCTATCAGCGCCCATTCGGTGGCCATATGCAGAACTTTGGTGAAGGCCCGGCTGTGCAGCGTACCTGTGCCGCTGCTGACCGTACCGGCCACGCCATCCTTCACACCCTTTATGGTCAGTCCATTCGCAACAAAGCTGAGTTCTACATCGAGTATTTCGGTCTTGACCTCTTGATGAGCGAAGACGGCACCTGTGAAGGTCTCGTTGCCTGGAACCTTGACGACGGAACGATCCATCGCTTCAACGCCAAAATGGTTGTTCTTGCGACCGGTGGTTATGGTCGTGCCTATTTCTCTGCAACGTCTGCTCATACGATTACCGGTGACGGTAACGCAATGATTGCCCGCGCTGGTTTGCCTCTGCAGGATATGGAATTCGTGCAGTTCCATCCGACCGGCATCTATGGTTCTGGCTGTCTGATCACCGAAGGTGCTCGTGGTGAAGGCGGATATCTGGTCAACTCCGAAGGCGAACGCTTCATGGAGCGCTATGCTCCGAGCGCGAAAGACCTTGCTTCTCGCGACGTGGTTTCCCGTTGCATGACCATCGAAATTCGCGAAGGCCGTGGTTGCGGTCCGCAGAAAGATCATATCTTCCTGCATCTTGATCACCTTGATCCAGATATTCTGGCAGAGCGTCTGCCGGGCATCTCCGAATCTGCCGAGATTTTTGCCGGCGTTGATCTGACCAAGGAACCTATTCCGGTTCTGCCGACGGTTCACTACAATATGGGTGGTATTCCAACCAACTATTGGGGTGAAGTTCTTAATCCGACCAAAGACGATCCGAATGCTGTTGCTCCGGGCCTTATGGCTGTTGGTGAAGCTGCTTGTGCTTCCGTTCACGGCGCGAACCGTCTTGGTTCCAACTCCCTGATCGACCTTGTGGTCTTTGGCCGCGCCGCTGCTATCAAGGCTGGCAAGGTTATTGACCGCGAAGCTCCGATGCCTACTCCGAATCTGGCTTGCTTTGACAAGATCATGGCTAACTTCGATATGGTTCGCCATGCGAATGGTCCTCAGCCAACGTCCGAGCTGCGCCTGAAGATGCAGAAGAGCATGCAGAACAATGCTGCCGTCTTCCGTACTCAGGAAACGCTGGAACAGGGCTGCAAGGAAATGGCTGGTATCTGGGGTGAATTGGGTGACATGAAAGTGACCGACCGGTCACTGGTATGGAACTCCGATCTGATGGAATCTCTTGAACTTCAGAACCTTATGATCAATGCCCTTCCAACGGTTGTTGGTGCTGAAGCCCGTAAGGAAAGCCGTGGTGCTCACGCTCGTGAAGACTATAAGGATGGTCCTTTGGGTGGTCGTGACGACGAGAACTGGCGCAAGCATACGCTGGCTTGGGTCGCGGAAAATGGCGATGTCAAACTCGACTATCGCCCGGTCATTCTCGAACCGCTAACTTCCAAGGAAGAAGGTGGTATCGATCTGGCTAAGATCGCGCCGAAAGCTCGCGTCTATTAATGCCTTTCAAGTCGGGCAACATGGCGTTGCCCGGCCTTTTCGAACTTAATGCCCGAGCTCGCCATAGCGAGTAGGGCGCGACCCGAATACGGAGCGAAAAGATGGTTGAACTTGCGCTGCCGAAAAATTCACGGATTAAAGAAGGCAAGACCTGGCCAAAACCTGAAGGTGCGACCAACTTGACCGAATTCCGCGTTTATCGCTGGAATCCTGATGACGGCAAAAATCCTCAGATCGACACATATTATGTTGATCGTGACAATTGTGGCCCAATGGTTCTGGATGGGCTGCTCTATATTAAAGACAATATCGATGCAACTTTGACGTTGCGCCGCTCTTGCCGTGAAGGCATCTGCGGTTCCTGTGCAATGAACATTGACGGCGCCAACACACTGGCTTGTACCTTCGGTATGGATCAGTGCAAGTCAAAGACTGTCAAGGTTTATCCGTTGCCGCATATGAAAGTGGTCAAGGACCTCATTCCTGACCTCAACAATTTCTATGCTCAGCATGCCTCGATCGAGCCTTATCTGAAAACAGATACTCCGGCCCCAGATACCGAATGGCTGCAGTCTCATGAAGATCGCAAGAAACTTGACGGCCTTTATGAATGTATCCTTTGTGCCTGCTGCTCGACCTCCTGCCCATCCTACTGGTGGAATGGCGATCGTTACATCGGCCCATCGGCTCTGCTGCAGGCTTATCGCTGGATCATCGACAGCCGCGACGAATATACCGGCGAACGTCTTTCCCAGCTTGATCATGCGTTTGGTGCCTATCGTTGCCACACGATCATGAACTGCACCAAGGTTTGCCCGAAAGGTCTGAACCCTGCCAAGGCAATTGCAGAAATCAAACGCATGTTGCTTGAACGCGCTGTCTAACCAACAGTGCGTGTGCTTGGCCTTTCGATAGGCCTTCATAACAAATTGAACCGCTCTTCAGGGATGCCTGTAGAGCGGTTTTTTAATGGGGAATTCAGATTATGCTGAAGCCGATGTGATTGATTTGAATGTGGCAGAATTTTGAGCTCCTTCGTATAATATTCTGAAAAATATAGGGAATTTCTCCTTCTTGAAATGTGCTTTGGATGAAGCCATCTGATGTGTAGGCACCGTAAACCAAACAAATTTGGTGATTTTTGACCCCAAAAGGCGGCGCACTGACAAAATTTCTCAAATTGTCACGGAGTTGTCGGAAAGATTGTTTAGTTGGCAGCCTGACTGTTGGCAGAAGGGAGGCTTTCATGCTGCAAACGAATATTCTGTTTCTCGATGAAACGAACAATGATCGAAGCATCATGGCAGAGGCATATTTCAATCGGGGGTTGAGTAAGCCCGTGCGGGCATTTAGTGCCGGTTACAAGCCTGATGATCGTTTGGATCGGCGCGTTTACGAGGTGCTGAGGGAAAACGGGATCGCTCCAGATGACTATTGCCCCAAGCCCGTCGATATTTTTTTGCAGGCCTATTCGCCCAGGATTGATCTCATCGTTGGGTTCGAACCTGTGGAGGGCACATTCAAGCGGCCCATTTTTCCGGACAACCCGGCGGCAATTTCATTGAGGGTGTTGGGGGCTCGCGACAGGGAGGACATGGTCAGTCACTATAAAAGAGCCGTCCGTGAGACTTTTGCAGATTTGAAAATGGCGATAGATAGAGCCGTTGCTACGGGGCTATTGCCCGGATCTATGGCCGCATAACTTGGAACTACGACGAAGCGGATCAGCAAAGCCATTCGGCCGATCCGTTTGATATGCATGCCTGCCATACGATTTATCTTTCAAGGCAATGAATTGCTATTCAGAAAGGCAGCTTTTGTATCGTATGACTGTGATCATTGAAGGCAATCAATGATTTGTGCTAATAGAGGAATGACACTAACAGATAGTACTTATAATGCTCCTTTTCTTGCTATTTTCTGGACGTTCGACAAGGAATGTTTTATTTGACTATCGAGAATTAATTTAGTCTCGAAACTATAAGGGAGATTAGCGTGAGCGGAATCAAATTGCGCCCCGGCGTCGTCACCGGTGAAGAATATTTGCAACTTCTGGAAGCCTGCAAAGAAGGTGGCTATGCGCTGCCAGCGGTCAACGTTACTGGCACAAATAGTCTCAACGCAGTGATGGAAGCGGCAGCGAAAGCCAAATCCGATATCATCATTCAAATGTCTAACGGTGGTGCTCAGTTCTTTTCTGGACAGGGTGCTCCTGATGCAATGCGCGCCCGTGTTCTCGGTTCTGTTTCTATTGCCCAGCATGTTCAGTTGTTGGCTGAAGAATATGGCATTTGCGCGGTTCTTCATACGGACCATTGCAACAAGAAGCTACTTCCTTGGGTTGATGGCCTGCTTGATGAAGGCGAGAAATATTACAAGGCAAATGGTCGTCCGCTTTATACTTCTCACATGATCGACCTGTCCGAAGAAAGCCTTGAAGACAACGTTGCCATCAGCGCGAAATATCTTGAGCGCATGGCTCCGATGGGCATGAGCCTTGAAATCGAGCTTGGCGTTACCGGTGGTGAAGAAGACGGTATCGGCAAGGAGCTGGAAGAAGGGGATGCAGCTGATCCGCGTCTCTACACCCAGCCTGAAGACGTGCTTTATGCTTATGACATCCTTTCCAAAATCGGTCATTTCACCGTGGCTGCATCCTTCGGTAACGTGCATGGTGTTTATGCTCCGGGTAACGTCAAACTGCGTCCTGAAATCCTGAAGAATTCTCAGGCGCTGGTCGCCAAAGAACGCAACTTGGCTGACAAGCCTCTGAGCCTTGTGTTCCACGGTGGTTCAGGGTCTCCGAAAGAGCAGATCGCGGAAGCTGTTTCCTATGGCGTGTTCAAAATGAACATCGACACAGACATTCAGTTTGCTTTTGCTGAAGCTGTCGCTGCGAATATGGATCTGAACCCTGTTGCTTTCAAACATCAGGTCGATCCAAAAGACGGAACACCTTACAAGAAGTTCTATGACCCACGCAAATGGCTGCGTGCTGGCGAGTTGGGCATGATTGCTCGCCTTGAAGAAGCTATGGCAGACTTGGGTTCTGCTGGTCGTACAGTTGTTTCCAAATAAACTTGTTTGGTACGACTTGTCTGCGAAATTGGGCTTTCCGGGACATGTTCCGGGAAGCCTTTTATGCTTTAGTTGAGGATGGTTTGTGAAGCCTAGGCGATTTAATCTATGTACGAATACTAATTTATTAAAATGATTTGTTTTTGCCATTTTTCCCTGATATCCGTAAAAAGGGTTCCAAACTGATTTGGATAATGGCTTTGTTTCTATTGATTTTGAGAAGCTGTGCCGGCTCACTTCAGGGGTGCTTCTTCCATTTGTGATTCCAAGGCGTGGTTAAGGCTGATTATGAAAAACTTGAAGACTGTCATAATCATGTCGACGTGTTTGGCGGCTCTTGGTGGCTGCGCCGTATCTGGTGGGGCATTCTCTTCCGGGCAAACAAATTCAACCCCACAGGTTATCTCCTCAGACTTGTCAAGGCAGCCTGCTTCCGGCGGGATCGCGATGGCGTCCGGTTCGGCTGTGCCCGATAAATTTTCCCAATCCGATGAGTTGTCTTTGGCGGTGAATGACGCCGGAGGGCCTTTTGGTGCCACTGAAACCAAGTTTCAACAAGCCTATGGTGCTTCTGCTGGTGATCTGGAAACAATTACCACACAGCGCACCAGCCTGAAGCCTTTTGTTGGCAGGTGGCGTATGGAAGCAAAGAATACGCGCGATAAAGTCAAGCGTATCGGCTCCTATTTGGGTTTGTCAGACAGTTGCGAGTTGGTTCTGGAAGATGTTCGGGGCGGTTACGGCTACAAGGCTTCGGGAAACACGGCTTGCCCGACAAGCCTGTTTATGCTCGATAGTTGGGTTGCCTTTGATGACCAACTGGTTTTGCGCGATCATATGGGGGATGACATCGTGCAGTTGCGCTCCAATGGGCGCAATGTTTGGGTTGGTGTGAATAAAGAAGGCAATATGCTCGTTCTCAAGAAAACTTAGTCCAATTTGGTCCAAAATTACCGGATATTTTAAAACACCCTTGAAACTTTTGCGATATGAATCAACACTCATTTCAGTGTGACGTAAGGAGAGTGGCATGATTCGCTATTCCGCACTTCTATGTGCTGGTCTATTACTTACAGCTTGTTCGTCCGCGGGGTTTGAACGTTTCGGTGGTGGCAGTGCTGCTCCGTTAGCCCCGGCTCCGACGTCACCGGTTGAGAGTCAGTCTCTTGATGCGCTGATTCCCAATGACCAGTATCCCAACCAGTCTTATTCTACTGCGCCGCAAGCAGGGCAGCCGATCAACAATGCCATGGGGGCGGAGGCTGAACTGGCTCCGCCGGTTGAGAATGATATCTCTGCTTTAGCGCAACAGGTTCCTTCTTCTTCGAGGGATCTCAAGCGGACTGATCTGCTTGGTGCCTGGACACTCACATCGGGTGCAGAGCAATGTAAGCTGAATGTCAATTTGACCAATTGGACCGGCGGATATCGTGCATCTGCCCGTGGTTGTACATCGCCAGATCTGCAAAGAATCAACGCTTGGCGTCTTGATGGGAAGAAAATGGTTGTCTTTCTTGCAGAAGATGGCGCAACGATTCTGGGGCGTTTCTACTCGGTTTCTCCTGGCGTGTTTACCGGGCAGTCAACAATGGACGGGCGCTCTTTATCATTCAATCGCTAACAAGCTTTTGGTGACGAGAGTTAAATTTCTGCGCAAATCATGGGCGAAGGCGTAGCCACGAATGCTCATTCTTGGTCTTACGGCTCATTTTCTTGCGGCCCGATTTCTCATAAAGCATGGTAATTCTCGTTCTGGCTTTTGCAAAATTGTCAGAGCGGTTGCTTTGTTCAGCGTTCTTTGGGCTGAAGGCGTTGATTGATAATGTGAAGCCCCCAATCAATGAGGCAGGCAATTGGCAGCTGAACTGGGCGATATTTCGGTTTCTGATTATTACGATAGTAAAGTGCGACATGGCGAGATTGATGCTGATGCCGAGCAAAGGGCTCTTGCTGTCAGGTTTGATCAGTTGCTCATGCAAGTCGGTGAAAAGCGCCTTTCCCGTAAAACGTCTTCTTTGGGATGGCTGTTTGCCAAGCGCCAGCCGACACAGCCGGTCAAAGGCCTTTATATTTGGGGCGAGGTCGGTCGTGGTAAAACCATGATAATGGACCTGTTTTTCGAAGTCGTTCCGGTCAAGCGCAAAGCGCGGTTTCACTTTCATGAATTCATGCGCAACATGCACGCGAGAATCAAGCAGGCACGCGCCGATATCGCCAGCGGCAAGATCAAGGGCGATGATCCCATCAAACCAGTGGCCGAGGCTTTGTGCGAAGAAGTGCGCCTGTTGTGCTTCGATGAATTCAGTGTGACCGATATAGCCGATGCCATGCTGCTTGGTCGCCTGTTTTCAAAGTTGTTTGCCGATGGCGTGGTGATGGTGGCTACGTCTAACGTTGAGCCGGAGCTGCTCTACAAGGATGGGCTAAACCGGCAGCTGTTTTTGCCGTTCATCGAATTGTTGCAGCGAAGCTGTGAGGTGGTTCGCCTCTCGTCGCGAACAGACTTCCGCATGGAGAAACTTGGCGGGCAGCCCGTTTATCTTTATCCGCAAAACGGGGATACGAAGGAACGGTTTTTGTCGATGTGGCAGACGGTGATTGAAGCTGAAAGAGCGCCGAGCGACGCGGTGGAAGTTCAGGGGCGCACGATCCATGTTCCAGAAGCTTATCACGGAATGGCGCGCTTTTCCTTCGAGGATCTCTGTGCCCGCCCTTTGGGAGCATCAGATTATTTGCGTCTTTGCGAGCTCTATCACACGGTCTTTATCGAGGGTATTCCTCGCTTTGAAAGGGCCATGCGCAATGAAGCAAAAAGATTCATCATTTTAATTGATACTTTTTACGATAATCACATTCGGCTTATTGCTTTGGCCGACGCTGTTCAGTTTGACCTTGGTCAAGAGTTGGGGGGCACTGAGGCTTTCGAATTTGACCGAACTGCTTCTCGTTTGACCGAAATGCAGTCAGACGAATACCTTGGTGACTGTTCAAAGTTATAATTACCTTAACGTAAAGGTTAAGTTCGCCAAAAGTCTCGGGTTTTTTCTGCATTTAAAACTATCTGCGACTTGAAAGCGCACCGGATTCGCGGTACTCACAGCCATCCATTCCCAGTTCTGGGAGAACCTTACGTTAAGGGAAACTGAATATGGCGCGGAAGAAAATTGCACTCATCGGATCAGGCCAAATCGGCGGCACTCTGGCACACTTGGCTAGCTTGAGCGAAATGGGCGACGTTGTCCTTTTCGATATTGCCGAAGGTACTCCGGAAGGCAAAGCTCTTGATATTGCAGAATCGTCTCCAGTAGATGGTTTTGATGCTAAATTGTCTGGTACTCAGTCCTACGAAGCCATCGCTGGCGCAGACGTTGTTATCGTCACTGCCGGTGTGCCTCGTAAGCCTGGCATGAGCCGTGATGACCTGGTTGAAATCAACCTGAAAGTCATGCAGCAGGTTGGTGCTGGCATCGGCAAATATGCACCAGATGCTTTCGTTATCTGCATCACCAACCCGCTTGATGCGATGGTTTGGGCTTTGCAGAAATTCTCTGGTCTGCCTGCCAACAAAGTTGTCGGCATGGCTGGCGTTTTGGACTCCGCTCGTTTTCGTTACTTCCTGGCAGACGAATTCGACGTATCCGTACAAGACGTTACCGCATTCGTTCTGGGTGGTCATGGCGATACCATGGTTCCGCTCATTCGTTACTCCACTGTTGCAGGTGTTCCTCTTACCGATCTGGTTAAAATGGGCTGGATTGAGCAGAGCCGTCTGGACGAAATCGTTCAGCGCACCCGTGATGGCGGCGCAGAAATCGTCAAGCTTCTGAAAACCGGTTCGGCTTTCTACGCTCCGGCTGCTTCTGCAATCGCAATGGCAGAATCTTACCTCAAAGACAAAAAACGCGTTATGCCTTGCGCAGCTTACCTTTCTGGTGAGTATGGCGTAGACGGCATGTATGTTGGTGTTCCAACTGTTATCGGTGCTGGCGGCATTGAACGCATTGTCGAAATCGAAATGGACAAAGACGAAAAAGCACAGTTCGACCACTCTGTGGACTCTGTGAAAGGTCTCATCGAGGCTTGTCAGCGTCTTGCTCCAGAACTCGCTTAAGTAAGATTAGCGATTGAGATCCCCCCTCTTGAGACGGCTTGAACAATCGAGAGGGATTGATACCGGGAATTCCTGTGCTCCTGGCTTACGGCACAGGGATTTCTCGGCCTAAATTGCTGTATCGCTTCTCAGCTACGGTTTGGCTCATGGGGATGAGGCAAGTCAGGCAAGGAAGTGGTGCAATAAGACCATAAGCAAAGACCAGTCTGGTGGCGCTTGCTCACGGTGTTCATCAGGCCGATCCAAAGATTAGGGGAGATCCCATGAATATTCATGAGTATCAGGCGAAGGCCTTGCTTAAGGAATATGGTGCACCTGTCGCTGACGGAATGCCCATCTTTTCCGCTGATGAAGCAAGCGCTGTAGCCGAAAAACTGGGCGGTCCGCTCTGGGTTGTGAAATCTCAGATCCATGCGGGCGGTCGCGGTAAAGGCAAATTCAAAGAAGAATCTGCTGGTGAAAAAGGGGGGGTTCGGCTTGCCTTCTCCAAGGAGCAAGTCGTCGAGTTCGCCGGGCAGATGCTGGGGTCAACTCTTGTGACCAATCAGACCGGTCTGGCCGGAAAACAGGTAAACCGCCTCTATATCGAGGACGGAGCGGACATCGACCGCGAGCTTTACCTTTCCATTCTGGTAGACCGTACCAGTGGCCGTGTTGCCTTTGTGGTGTCGACCGAGGGCGGCATGGACATTGAAGCCGTTGCGGAAGAGACGCCGGAAAAGATTCTTACCGTGCCAATCGATCCAAGTGCAGGTGTGACATCCGACAATGCCATTGCGTTATGTGATGCGCTGAAGCTTGAAGGTTCAGCGCGTGATGACGGCATGCATCTGTTCCCGATCCTTTATAAGGCCTTTGTCGAGAAAGACATGTCTCTTCTCGAAATCAACCCGTTGATCGTCATGGAAAATCAGCGTCTGCGTGTGCTTGATGCAAAGGTTTCCTTCGATGGTAACGCGCTGTTCCGTCATCCGGATGTGATGGCATTGCGGGACAAGACCGAAGAAGACGATAAAGAGATCGAAGCTTCCAAGTATGATCTCGCCTATGTGGCGCTGGATGGCAATATTGGCTGCATGGTCAATGGTGCGGGCCTTGCCATGGCAACGATGGATATCATCAAGCTTTATGGCGCTGAGCCTGCCAACTTCCTTGATGTTGGTGGTGGTGCCAGCGTTGAAAAAGTGACCGCTGCTTTCAAGATCATCACATCCGACCCAAATGTGAAGGGCATTCTTGTCAATATCTTTGGTGGCATCATGCGTTGCGACGTGATTGCGCAGGGCGTGCTGACTGCTGTTCAGGAAGTCGGTCTTGAAGTTCCTCTTGTGGTGCGTTTGGAGGGCACGCGCGTTGATGAAGGCAAGAAGCTCATTGCAGAGAGTGATCTCAATGTGATTCCGGCTGACGATCTCAACGATGCCGCTCAGAAAATCGTGGCAGCAGTGAAGGGGGCCTGATCGATGTCAATTCTTGTCAATAAAGATACCAAAATCATCGTGCAGGGTCTTACTGGTAAAACCGGTACGTTCCATACCGAGCAGGCTCTGAACTATTTCGGCACGAAGATGGTGGCCGGTGTCCATCCCAAAAAGGGTGGGGAAACCTGGTCTTCCGGTGTCGAATGTGCCGCAGAGCTGCCAATTTTTACAAATGTAAAGGAAGCCAAGGACGCAACCGGCGCCAATGCTTCGGTTATCTACGTGCCGCCTGCAGGGGCTGCAGCAGCGATCATCGAGGCTATTGATGCGGGCGTTGAATTTATCACCTGTATTACCGAGGGTATTCCTGTGGTGGACATGGTGAAGGTGAAACGGCGCCTTGAAGATTCCAATTCCCGACTGCTTGGGCCTAACTGTCCTGGGGTTTTGACCCCTGAAGAATGCAAAATCGGCATTATGCCGGGCTCCATCTTCAAGAAAGGCTCGGTCGGTATTGTTTCTCGGTCTGGTACGCTTACGTATGAAGCAGTGTTCCAGACAACAAACGAGGGTCTTGGTCAGACCACCGCTGTTGGTATCGGTGGTGATCCGGTCAAAGGCACCGAGTTTATTGATGTGTTGGATCTGTTCCTTGATGATCCGGAAACGGAATCCATCATCATGATCGGCGAAATCGGAGGCTCTGCTGAAGAGGACGCTTCTGAATGGTTGAAGGAACAGGCAGCAAAGGGCCGCAAGAAGCCAATGGTTGGTTTCATCGCGGGCCGTACTGCTCCTCCCGGTCGCACAATGGGTCACGCAGGTGCCGTTATCTCTGGCGGTAAAGGCGGGGCTGAAGACAAAATTGCTGCAATGGAAAGCACAGGAATTCGCGTTTCACCTTCTCCGGCAAGTCTTGGTACCACTTTGGTCGACTTGCTCAAGGGTAAGTAAAAGCGCGACATTAAGCTATTGCTACGAGATGGGGGATTTCCCTACCTCGTAGCGGCAAAACGGTTCGGCAATGGTGCTGAACTCGAAATAAGAGACCGAACGAAAGTTCGGCGGTGGTGGCGATGGCACGTCAGGACGCAAATGAAGCGTTCGCGTTATCTTCTTTCCTCTACGGGGGTAACGCGTCCTATATTGAAGATCTTTACGCCCGATATCAAGAAAACCCGACGTCTGTAGAAGAAGAGTGGCGAGTCTTCTTCAAGGATTTGCAAGATGATCGTAACGATATTGTTGCAAATGCGAAGGGGGCATCTTGGCGGCGAGCAGACTGGCCTCCGGAAGCCAATGGTGAGTTGGTATCCGCACTGGCTGGTGGTGAAGCGATTGTTGATGAGAAAAAGCTGGGCGACAAGCTGAAAAGCAAGGCGCAAAGTCAGGGTGTGGAACTGACTGATGCTGCCGTTCAGCAGGCAACGCGCGATTCAGTTCGCGCTCTTATGATGATCCGTGCATATCGTATGCGCGGTCATTTGCATGCAGACCTCGATCCTCTGAATTTGGCTGATGCCAAGGATCATGAAGAGCTGCATCCTTCTTCCTACGGCTTTACCGAGGAAGATTACTCCCGCAAAATTTTTATTGATCATGTTCTGGGACTTGAATTTGCTACCATCCCGGAAATGCTCGAGATTCTGCGCCGCACCTATTGTTCTACCCTTGGGGTGGAATTTATGCATATTTCGGATCCTGCTGAGAAATCATGGATTCAGGAACGCATTGAGGGGCCGGACAAGCAGATTGCATTTACCAAAAATGGTAAAAAGGCGATCCTCTACAAGCTGGTTGAAGCTGAAGGCTTTGAGAAATTTCTTGATCTGAAATATACCGGCACGAAACGCTTTGGCCTTGATGGCGGCGAGTCGCTTATTCCTGCTCTTGAGCAGATCATCAAGCGTGGTGGCGCGATGGGCGTCAAGCAGATCGTGCTTGGCATGGCGCATCGTGGCCGTCTCAATGTGCTCAGTCAGGTGATGGGCAAACCTCACCGGGCTATTTTCCACGAATTCAAGGGTGGTTCGATTACGCCTGATGATGTGGAAGGTTCTGGCGACGTGAAGTATCACCTTGGTGCATCTTCGGACCGGTCATTCGATGACAACAATGTGCATTTGTCCCTTACCGCGAACCCGTCTCACCTTGAGATTGTGAACCCGGTCGTTTTGGGCAAGGCGCGCGCCAAGCAGGATCAGCATTCTGCTACCAATGGCAAGTTTATCGAAACGACACAGGTGGATCGTACCTCGGTTCTGCCACTGCTGATCCATGGCGATGCTGCCTTTGCCGGGCAGGGTGTTGTGGCTGAATGTTTTGGTCTTTCCGGTCTTCGTGGACATCGGACCGGCGGATCTATCCATTTCATCATCAACAACCAGATTGGCTTTACGACTTATCCTCGCTTCTCGCGTTCTTCTCCTTATCCATCTGATTTGGCGAAGATGATTGAAGCCCCGATCTTTCACTGTAATGGCGATGATCCCGAATCTGTGGTTTTCGCGGCCAAGATCGCTACTGAATTCCGTCAACTGTTTGGCAAGCCGGTCGTAATCGACATGTTCTGCTATCGTCGTTTCGGTCATAACGAAGGCGATGAACCGGCCTTTACCCAGCCGCTGATGTATAAGAAGATCCGCAAGCATCCAACCAGCCTGCAGCTTTATGCAGACCAGTTGATTGCTGAAGGGGTTATCACGGCAGAAGACTTCGAGCAGATGCGCGCAGATGTGCGCAAGATGCTGGATGAAGAATTCCAGGCCGGTCAGAGCTTCTCGCCAAACAAGGCCGATTGGTTCGATGGCAAATGGTCCGGTCTTACGACCGCCAGTGCCGAGGATGATCGACGCTCCGGTAATACTGGTGTCGAGATTGACGAACTCAGGGAAATCGGCAAGAAGCTCACGACTGTTCCTGACAATTTCAACGTGCACCGTACGGTTCAGCGTTTCCTCAATAACCGTGCAACCATGATGGAAACCGGTGAAGGTATTGATTGGGCAACCGCCGAATCTCTTGCCTTCGGTTCTCTTGTAAAAGACGGCTATCCGGTGCGGTTGTCCGGTCAGGACAGTGAGCGTGGTACTTTCTCGCAGCGTCACACGGTTTTGTATGATCAGCAGGACGAGAGCCGTTATATTCCGCTTAACCACATTGCCGAAGGGCAGAACCGTTATGAGGTCATCAACTCGATGCTCTCTGAAGAGGCTGTTCTCGGATTTGAATATGGCTATTCCCTTGCAGAGCCAAGCGGTCTCACGATGTGGGAAGCTCAGTTCGGGGACTTTGCCAACGGGGCTCAGGTGGTGTTTGACCAATTCCTCAGCTCGGCAGAACGCAAATGGCTGCGTGCTTCCGGTTTGGTGGTGTTGTTGCCGCATGGCTATGAAGGGCAAGGCCCAGAACACAGTTCTGCTCGTCTTGAGCGTTATCTTCAGTCTTGCGCAGAAGACAACATTCAGGTTGCCAACTGTAGTACCCCGGCCAACTATTTCCATATTCTGCGCCGTCAGGTAAAACGTAGTTTCCGTAAACCATTGATCCTGATGACACCGAAGAGCCTCTTGCGCCACAAGCGAGCCATTTCGAATCTGGCAGAGCTTGGTGCAGGCAGCACCTTCCATCGCGTGCTGTGGGACGATGCGGAAATCCGGCCAAATCAGGAAATCAAGCTGACCTCGGATGACAAGATTCGTCGCGTTATCCTTTGTACCGGCAAGGTTTACTATGACCTTTACGAAGAGCGTGAGAGACGCGGTATCAATGATGTTTACATCATGCGTGTTGAGCAGCTCTATCCATTCCCGGCCAAAACGCTGATCAAGGAACTTAGTCGTTTCAAACAGGCTGAAGTTTACTGGTGTCAGGAAGAACCGAAGAACCAGGGCGCCTGGACCTTCATTGAGCCTTATATGGAATGGGTTCTGCACCAAATTAATGCGGGTGTATCGCGTGCTACCTATGTTGGCCGCCCGGCATCCGCTGCGACTGCTACCGGTCTCATGAGCAGGCATCTTGCCCAGCTCAAGGCCTTTCTTGATGATGCGTTTGCCGAGTAACCGGCTGAACCAAATTAATAAATGTGAGAAAACCAAATGGCTACGGAAATCAAAGTCCCTACTTTGGGTGAATCTGTTACCGAAGCAACAATCGGTCAGTGGTTCAAGGCAACTGGAGACGCTGTTCAGGCTGATGAGCCGCTTGTCGAGCTTGAAACCGACAAGGTTACCATTGAAGTTCCTGCTCCAGTGTCCGGCACTTTGGGTGACATTGTAGCGGCAGAAGGCGAAACCGTTGAGGTTGGCGCTCTTCTGGCTATGCTGCTTGAAGGCGAAGTTGCTGCCGCAGCTCCTGCTGCCAAGAAAGAGGAGCCAAAGGCTGCTCCGGCACCGGCACCAGCTGCCGCCGCTGCTCCTGCTCCTGCTGCTCCGACCTCCATGCCACCAGCACCGAGTGCAGCCAAGATGATGGCTGAGAAAAATGTCGACCCAACCGCAGTTGCTGGTTCCGGTGTTCGTGGGCAGGTGCTTAAAGGCGATGTTATCGATGCAATTGCCAAGGGTGTGACGGCTCCGGCTGGTGTTGCGCCTGCAGCTGCAATGCCGCGTCCGGCTTCAGCTCCGGAAGATGCCGCGCGTGAAGAACGCGTTCGCATGACCAAGCTGCGCCAGACCATTGCTCGCCGCCTGAAAGATGCCCAGAACACCGCTGCCATGCTGACCACATTCAACGATGTGGACATGTCTGCTGTTATGGGTATGCGCAAGCAGTATAAGGATCTGTTTGAGAAAAAACACGGTGTTCGTCTCGGATTCATGGGCTTCTTTGCAAAAGCGATTTGTAAGGCTCTGGAAGAAATTCCTGCTGTTAACGCCGAAATCGATGGCACTGATCTGGTGTACAAGCATTTCGTCCATCTCGGTGTTGCTGTCGGCTCACCTCGCGGTCTTGTGGTTCCTGTGCTGCGTGACGCGGATCAGAAATCTCTTTCCGAGATCGAAAAAGAAATCGCTGACTTCGGTCGTCGTGCTCGCGATGGCAAGCTTTCCATTGAAGAAATGCAGGGTGGCACCTTCACCGTTTCCAACGGTGGTGTTTATGGCTCCATGATGTCCACACCGATCCTTAATGCGCCTCAGTCCGGTATTCTGGGCATGCACCGCATTGAAGAGCGTCCAGTTGTACGTGATGGTCAGATTGTTATCCGCCCGATGATGTATCTGGCTCTATCTTATGACCACCGTGTTGTTGACGGCAAAGAAGCCGTTACCTTCCTGGTCCGCATCAAGGAAAGCCTTGAGGATCCACAGCGTCTCGTTATGGATATCTAATATTCAGATCTATGGAACGGGGCCGTTGTGCCCCGTTTTCTTTGGAGTTTGGTTTAGTCAAACGTTCCATCAGTACAGCATTCTTCAGGAGTGGATGAGATGACTTACGACATGGTCGTGATTGGTACAGGCCCTGGCGGGTATGTTTGCGCGATTCGCGCCGCTCAGCTGGGCATGAAAGTTGCCGTGGTAGAAAAACGCAGCACCCACGGTGGTACTTGCCTGAATGTAGGCTGCATTCCTTCCAAAGCTCTGCTGCATGCATCGGAGCTGTTCGAGGAAGCTGGTCATGATTTCGAGAATATGGGTATCAAGGTTGGTAAACCGACACTCGATCTCAAGGCCATGATGGGCCACAAGCAAGACGTGATAGACGGCAATGTTGGTGGTATTGATTTCCTGTTCAAGAAGAACAAGATCGATGTCTTCCACGGAGCAGGCAAGATCCTGTCGGCAGGCAAAGTGGAAGTAACTCCGGAGAAGGGTGATGCGCAGACCGTAGAGGCCAAAGCGATCGTAATTGCCACGGGGTCCGATGTTGCTCCGCTTCCCGGTGTTGAAATCGATGAAAAGCATGTGGTCTCTTCCACGGGTGCTTTGGAGCTGGACAAGGTTCCGGGCAAGCTTGTGGTTGTCGGCGCAGGCGTGATCGGACTTGAGCTTGGTTCCGTATGGCGCCGTCTTGGCTCGGAAGTAACCGTTGTCGAGTTCCTTGATCGTATTCTTCCGGGAATGGATGGCGAGATCGTCAAGAATGCTCAGCGTATTTTCAAGAAGCAGGGCTTTGACTTCAAGCTTGGAACCAAGGTTACTGGTGTTGAGAAGCACAAGAAGGGTGTCAAGGTTACGCTTGAACCAGCCAAGGGTGGTGAAGCGTCCGAGCTTGAAGCGGATATCGTTCTGGTGGCTATTGGCCGTCGTCCTTATACCGAGGGCTTGGGGCTGGCCGAGGCTGGCGTTGCGCTTGATGAGCGGGGCCGCGTGGAGACTGACGGACATTTCAAGACCAGCGTTGACGGCATTTACGCAATCGGTGATGTGATCGCGGGGCCAATGCTTGCGCACAAGGCGGAAGATGATGGTGTTGCTCTGGCTGAGATTCTGGCAGGGCAGGCAGGCCATGTGGATTACAATCTCGTCCCGGGAGTTGTCTATACGATGCCGGAAATCGCTGTTCTGGGTAAAACGGAAGAGGCTTTGAAAGAAACTGGCGTGGCTTACAATGTTGGCAAGTTCCCCTTCACGGCCAATGGCCGTGCCAAGGCACAGCGTCACACAGAAGGCTTCGTCAAGATCCTGGCTGACAAGGTGACTGACAAGGTGCTTGGCGTTCACATGATTGGTGCTGGCGTTGGCGAGATGATCCATGAAACATCTGTGCTGATGGCATTCTCTGGCTCAGCTGAAGATCTGGCTCGCACGATCCATGCGCATCCGACGCTGTCTGAGGCGGTCAAGGAAGCGGCATTGGCAGTCGATAAACGCCCGATCCACATGTAATAGGCTTGCCCTATCTCAAATGCTAAAGGTCACTTTCAGAATTGGAAGTGACCTTTTTTTGTATCTGCAATAAACCTCCACCTACGGTGGAGGACTGGACAAGTTTTACAATTTCGGTAAGAGACCTCCTCACTTGAACCATTGGCGTGGTTTTAAGATCAAATGAGGAGGTTTTCATGGACAAAAATCACCTATCACACAGCACGTGGGACTGCAAATATCACGTAGTTTTTGGTTCCAAATACAGGACCAAACGTCTATACGGGGACTTGCGTCTTGAGTTGAGAGATCAGTTCACCAAATTGGCGTCCCAAAAGGGGTGCCATATTGATGAAGGGCAACTTATGCCTGATCATGTGCATATGCTGATCTCGATCCCACCCAAATACTCAGTGGCTCATATCGTCGGATTTCTCAAAGGTAAGACGGCTCTTTATGTGGCAAACAAATATGCCAGAAAGTGCCGCTACAAGGGGTATCACTTTTGGGCACGTGGATATTTTGTCTCGACAACAGGCTATCAAGAGGAGGTCGTCAGACGTTATATCCGCAATCAAGAAAAGCAAGATAAGGCAGCAGATTATGCAGATCTGTTCAAGCCTAACTATTAAAGCGTAACAAAACCACTTCCAGTGGTTCAAGCGTAGCGTTTCAAACCTCCCCCTCTGGGGGAGGTCATGACTTGTATCTACTCATGTTTTCAAGATGAAATGAAGCAGCGGATCGATGACTATTTGCGCCAAAGAACAAATGTGCGGGTCGTATTTGGCTTTTTGGGGTCGTGAAAGTCATCGTAGACCGTTGCATCCATGCGCTTGCCATTAATGGTGACTGTCACTGTGCGGCGGGCAAAGAAGGTGTTGTAGCCCACAGTAAGGCTCGAGGAACTGTTCAGATGCGCTATGGAGCGACCCCAGGTGCAGTCTCTGGGCGCGCAGGAAGTGTAGGCCTTCACTTGTATGTGCGGAACAGTGTGCGCGTTGCAAACTTCTTTGATTTCCAGTTTGGTGAGGTCAGACCGAGGGCCGGCAAATGGATTTTCCCAAGTGCCCAAAGTTTGGCTATCAACGCAATGCCCTGCCTGCGCCGAAGGAGCAAGGAATAGCGATAGAAAAATAATCAAAGCGGCTCGATATACCATTTGGTTCCTCCGATATATCGTTCGTTTGACAAATTTGCGCTTATAGTTAAAACGCCTCTATTTTAGTATAACTAAATTTAATTACGCGGACATTAAGAAAATAGCTCTGATTCTGTATAGTTGTGTCTTTAATTTAATGAATTGCTACTCTGCAGTTTGTTTTTCTTTATTGTTAAATTTAAGATTGTCTATATTTACAATCATTGATGAGCTCTATTTACCTCTAGGATCGTGGATGGCTATTTTGATATATATTCAATAATTCGGATAGCTCTACTTCAGTGTAAGCTTGTGTGGTGGAAAGACTGGCGTGGCCAAGTAATTCCTGAATGGTGCGCAAATCTCCGCCGCCAGCCAGCAGATGGGTGGCAAAAGAGTGCCGTAGTGCGTGAGGTGTGGCGCTATCGGGCAATCCCAAAGCGCCACGCATCGAAGCAATTGTCTTTTGCACGATACGAGGATTGAGAGCGCCACCACGCACACCTCTGAAAAGGGGCTCTGCCGCATCCAGCTCAAAAGGGCATAGCGCCAGATAGTTGTGAAGAGCCGAACGCACGACAGGGAGCACAGGAAGGCGGCGCTGCTTGCCGCCCTTGCCGGTGATGGTTATCGCATTCTGGTCCGCCGCAGGTGCTGTGGCGGGAGTGAGGGACAGGGCTTCCGAGATGCGAAGGCCAACGGCATAGAGCAGCAGCATGATCGCTGTGTCCCGGGCAACGACCCAAGGATCCGTGGCGAGTGATTCGGCAGGATCAACGAGTTGGGTCGCTTTTTCGACAGAGAGAGGCTTGGGTAGTGAGCGGGAATATTTCGGCGTCTGTATCGCGCTGAACGGCGCACTTGATGCCAAATTTTGTTCTTCGAGGAATTTTACGAATGACCTGATGCCTGCCATGGAACGTGCCAAGGAGCGAGAGCCGGTACCTAGACGCCTTCGTGCTGCCATGAAGGCACGTACATCGGCTGGCCGTAACTGGATGAAGTGTGGCAAATCAGCTACTTCGCCCATATGCTGGGTGAGGAACGATAGAAACTGATCGATATCCCGATCATAAGCCTCAAGTGTAGCCGGGGACAGGCGGCGCTCTGCGTCAAGGCTTTGCAGCCAGCTTTTCTGCTTTGCTCGAAGTGCTGGGGTGGCGACGATCAGTGGGGCGTCGTCTTTTATCTGATGTTTCGCCATTATGCTATCTCGCCGTATTTTCCGCTGCGAATGGGAGGAGGTTCACCGAACGGGAGAATCAAAAACCCCGATGCAGGTAGGACCAGCATCGGGGATAAAATTTACATAAGCTTTAAGGCCGTTTTTTGCCTGCCTTATGCAAAGCTCATCAGAGAATGGACTGGCCGGTGGTTGCCCAGTCTTTCATGAACTGTTCGATACCTTTATCGGTCAGGGCATGGTTGGCAAGGCCCTTGATCACTGCAGGTGGGATGGTTGCAACATCGGCGCCAGCCAGTGCACATTCTTTAACGTGGTTGGCATTGCGGATAGACGCAGCCAGAATTTCGGTTTCGAAGCCGTAATTATCGTAGATCGTACGGATGTCTTCGATCAGTTCCATGCCGTCGATGTTCAGATCATCAAGGCGACCGATGAATGGGGAAATGAAGGTTGCACCGGCTTTTGCTGCCAGAAGAGCCTGGTTAGCCGAGAAGCACAAGGTTACGTTGACCATGTGGCCTTCATCGGTAAGGGCTTTACAGGTTTTCAAACCATCGATGGTCAAAGGAACTTTGATGGCAATGTTGTTTGCGATTTTCAAAAGTTCTTTTGCTTCAGCAAGCATTTTTTCGGTTTCAAGCGCAGTCACTTCCGCGGAAACCGGTCCGTCCGTGATTTCGCAGATCTCAGCGATGACTTCTTTGAAGTCGCGGCCGGATTTCACGATCAGGGAAGGGTTGGTGGTTACACCGTCGATCAGGCCTGTTGACGCCAGTTCGCGGATATCTTTGGTTTCGGCAGTATCGACGAAGAATTTCATTGTCTTTCGTGCTCCGTTTCCGTTAGCCATGAATACGCGACTACCAGATTGGAAATCGCAGGCGGGGTACGATATGTTCATTAAACCAAAGTTCGCTGGTCGTCAGCCCACCTCAAAGGCGAAATCAATTTATTTGTTTCCTTCACAAAGGAAAAGGGATCATCTTGTCGTCAAAGCGTCAAATTGTGTCAGTTCTTGTGCCGGTTTATGTGGATAGTTGTTACAGCTATCGAGTGCCCGGCGATTCGGCATCTTTGTTCGAAGATGAGGCGAATAGCGGGTTTTCTGGTGGTCTTGAGCCCGGTCAGGTGGTCAAAGTGCCATTGGGGCCGCGGTCTGTGCTCGGCGTCGTCTGGGATGATTCAAGTGAATTCATGGACGAATCGCGTATCAAGGATGTGCAGCACGTCTATGAGGGCGTTCGGCTGTCGTATGAATTCCGTAAATTTGTTGATTGGATTGCACAATATACACTGGCGCAGCGCGGAATGGTGTTGCGGATGGTTTTGCGTGGTGAGGATGCGCTTTTCCCGCCGAGGCCCGTGGCGGCTTTTCGGTTGACCGGAGATGCTCCCGAGCGCATGACCAAGGCGCGGGCGCGCGTGGTTGAAGCTATGGAAGGCGGGCTTGCAGAAACCAAAGCCGCAATTGCCGAGCGCTGTGGCGTGTCGCCTTCGGTTGTTGATGGGTTGGTGAAAAGCGGAACGCTGTCGCCTTGTCAACTGCCGCCTCCGGCCTTGATGGGGTTGCCTGAGGCTGATTTTGCTCCACCTTCTCTTTCTGACTTGCAGACTAAGGCTGCCGAAGAAATTCGGCAGATCGTAAAAGCACAGCAGTTTGAAGTGATTCTTCTTGATGGTGTTACCGGCTCGGGCAAGACAGAGGTCTATTTTGAAGGGGTTGCAGAAGCGATTCGTTCGGGAAAGCAGGTGCTTATAATGGTGCCTGAAATTGCGTTGACCGATGCCTTTTTAAGCCGGTTTGAAAGCCGTTTTGGTGTGCGACCGGGGGAATGGCACTCTGGACAAGCGCAGCGCTATAAGAATCTCGTTTGGCGCGGCGTCGCAACGGGTGAAGTGCAAGTCGTTGTTGGTGCTCGTTCTTCTCTGATGCTGCCCTTCCGGGATCTTGGCCTTATTGTTGTCGATGAAGAGCATGACGGTGCCTACAAACAGGAAGACCGCGTCATTTATAATGCTCGCGACATGTCCGTTGTGCGTGGGCACCTGTCCGGCTTTCCGGTGATTCTGGCCAGTGCGACACCTTCTGTTGAAAGCCGCAACAATGCAGATCAGGGGCGCTATCGTCACATCAAGTTGTCAAGCCGCTATGGCGGGCAGTCCATGCCGGATATTTCTCTTATTGATATGCGGGCAAATCCGCCGGAGAAGGGGAGCTGGCTTTCTCCAATATTGATTGATGCGGTCAATGAAACCCTTGAGGCCGGGCAGCAGAGCCTTTTGTTTCTCAACCGGCGCGGCTATGCGCCGTTGACCCTTTGCCGGACATGTGGACATCGTTTCCAATGTCCCAACTGCTCAACCTGGTTGGTCGAGCACAGGTTTCGCAAGCAGCTCGTCTGCCACCATTGTGGCCATACCGAGCCAGTGCCCCCTGTTTGCCCGCAATGCGGAGATGAACATAGTCTGGTGGCCTGCGGGCCTGGTGTGGAGCGCATCGCCGAAGAGGCTGCCAGCCGGTGGCCGGACCGTAGAATCGTCATCTTGTCCAGTGATCTTATTCATGGCGTGCAGCAGTTGCGCGCTGAACTGGATACTATTTCTTCGGGCAGAGCAGACATTGTTATTGGAACACAGCTGGTTGCCAAGGGGCATAATTTCCCCGCAATGACGCTGGTTGGGGTGATTGATGCCGATCTTGGTCTTGCCCATGGGGACCTTCGCGCCGGAGAAAAAGTGTTCCAAACGCTGGCGCAAGTGACCGGACGAGCGGGGCGTATTCAGGGGCAGGGACGGGGCTTGTTACAGAGCTATGTGCCTGAACATCCTGTTATTGCTGCGCTTGCGAAGGGCGATCGGGAAGAGTTTTACACATATGAGTTGGACCAACGTCGTAAAGCAGCTATGCCTCCTTTCGGACGGTTGGCTGCCGTTATTTTGTCTTCCGAGCAGCGAGAGGCCGCTTTGGGCTATGGCCGGGAGATGGTCAGAGCGGTTCCCCATGAGGAAGGAGTGCGCGTGCTGGGGCCTGCTGAAGCGCCAATTTCTGTGCTTCGCGGGCGGTTCCGTTTCCGGCTGCTGGTGACTGCGCCGCGCTCGTTTTCCTTGTCTCTGTGGGTGCGGAACTGGCTTGCCCAATGTCCTAAAAGCGCAGGATCATTACGTATACAAATTGATATCGACCCAGTGTCTTTTGTCTAATTTTTGTGCTTATGCGAGCAACGGAAATTGTGTAGAACAGGGCCATAAGGCAATATTCCCGATAGGTTTTACGACTTATGGCTTTAAGCGCAATGTTGCGCATGCTCATTCCATGTGCTAGACGAGCTAGCGGTTTCAGGGAATTATATCCCCGGACAGATGAGACGGGCTTCCAAGGGAGATAAGGGCTTTTGATGGCTCATGTTTTCGGTAAAGAATTGGGAGTATTCTCCAAATGTCAGAGAGCGACCAAGTGACAGATACTAATTCAGATGTTTCAGGAGTAGCCGGACGTTACGCTCGCGCGTTGTTCGATCTTGCTCTGGAAGAAAAGGCAGTAGATGCGGCGGAAGCAGATCTTGCTCGTATCGAAGCCATTATGAATGAAAGTGAAGACTTTATGCGGCTTGTACAAAGCCCGGTTTTCACCGCTGAAGAGCAACTCGCTGCTGTTTCGGCGATTTTGGACAAAGCCGGGATCGTCGGCATTGTCGGAAATTTTGTTCGTGTCGTTGCTCATAATCGCCGGCTGTTCTCTCTGCCGGGTATTATCAAAGCTTTTCGCAAAATTCTTTCCATCCAACGTGGTGAGCAGGTGGCTGAAGTCACTTCCGCGAAACCTCTTGGCGATGAAGACTTGACGGCGCTTAAGGCGTCTCTCAAGGAGGCATTGGGCAAGGATATTGCAATTCATGCCAAGGTCGATGCAGATATTCTGGGTGGCCTTGTAGTAAAAGTAGGCTCGCGGATGATTGACTCATCTGTGCGCACTAAACTCAACTCGCTCAAGATTGCACTGAAAGAGGTCGGCTGATGGATATTCGGGCCGCGGAAATTTCCGCAATCCTTAAAGAGCAGATCAAAAACTTCGGTACAGACGCTCATGTCTCCGAAGTTGGTCAGGTTCTGTCTGTTGGTGACGGTATCGCCCGCATCTACGGTCTGGATAATGTCCAGGCTGGTGAGATGGTGGAATTCCCTGGTGGAATGCGCGGTATGGCACTCAACCTTGAAATGGACAACGTCGGTGTCGTTTTGTTTGGCGATGACCGCGGCGTTAAGGAAGGCGATGTGGTCAAAAGGACCGGCGCCATCGTTGACGTACCTGTCGGCAAGGGCCTTCTGGGCCGTGTCGTTGATCCGCTTGGTAACCCAATTGATGGTAAAGGTCCGATTGAGGCCACTGAACGCCGTCGTGTGGACGTGAAAGCACCGGGTATCATCCCGCGTAAATCCGTTCATGAGCCAATGCAGACTGGCCTTAAAGCCGTCGATGCATTGATTCCGATTGGTCGTGGACAGCGTGAGCTGATCATTGGTGACCGCCAAACCGGCAAAACCGCAATTGCGCTTGATGCTATTCTGAACCAGAAATCAATTAACGAGACCGGCTCTGAAAGCGAAAAGCTCTACTGCGTTTATGTTGCCGTTGGCCAGAAACGCTCCACTGTTGCCCAGTTCGTTAAAACACTGGAAGAGCAGGGCGCTCTGGAATATTCCATCATCGTTGCCGCAACGGCTTCTGATCCTGCTCCAATGCAGTATCTTGCCCCGTTCGCTGGCTGTGCGATGGGTGAATATTTCCGCGATAACGCCATGCACTCCCTCTTGGTTTATGATGATTTGACCAAGCAGGCTGTGGCTTATCGTCAGATGTCCCTGTTGCTCCGTCGTCCACCGGGACGTGAAGCTTATCCAGGTGACGTGTTCTATTTGCATTCCCGCCTACTGGAACGTGCAGCCAAGCTGAACGAAGACAATGGTGCAGGCTCCATGACCGCTTTGCCGGTTATTGAAACCCAGGCCAACGACGTTTCCGCCTTTATTCCGACCAACGTGATTTCGATTACCGACGGTCAGATCTTCCTGGAAACCGATTTGTTCTATCAGGGTGTTCGTCCTGCCGTTAACGTTGGTTTGTCGGTGTCTCGTGTGGGGTCTTCCGCACAGATCAAGGCAATGAAACAGGTTGCAGGTCCGATTAAGGGTGAATTGGCGCAGTATCGCGAAATGGCGGCATTTGCCCAGTTCGGCTCGGACCTTGATGCGACCACCCAGCGTTTGCTGAACCGTGGTGCTCGCCTGACCGAGCTTTTGAAACAGCCTCAGTTCTCGCCACTGAAAGTGGAAGAGCAGGTCGCTGTTATCTATGCCGGTGTGAACGGTTATCTTGATAACATTGACGTTCATCGGGTTCATGCGTTCGAACAAGGTCTTCTTTCCGTGATGCGTAGCGAGCACAAGGACGTGCTGGATACCATCCGTGAGAAGAAGGCTCTGGATGACGAAATTACAACCAAACTGAAGGCGGCGGTCGACGGTTTCGCAAAGAACTTTGCGTAATCGGGTAAGACTGACGGGGAACGGAGGCTAATCATGCCAAGCCTTAAGGACCTCAAGAATCGTATCGCCTCGGTTAAGGCGACACAGAAGATCACCAAAGCCATGCAAATGGTGGCGGCCGCAAAACTCCGCCGTGCTCAGAGCGCGGCGGAAAATGCCCGGCCGTATGCTGAGCGTATGGGTGAGGTGCTGGCCAATGTGGCAGCCCGGTGTACGATGGACGAATCAACGCCGAAGCTGTTGGCAGGCACTGGTGCGGATCAAACCCACCTGTTGCTGGTCTGTACCGCAGAACGTGGTCTGTGTGGTGGCTTCAACTCTTCTATCGCACGTCTTGCGCGCGATAAGGCCCGTGCCTTGAAGGCAGAGGGCAAGACAGTCAAAATGATCTGCGTCGGGAGCAAAGGTTTCGACGCACTCAAGAGTGAATTCGGCAAGGACATCATTGACGTGGTGGATATGCGCGATGTCAAAAACATCCGCTTCACCGATGCTGAAAGCCGCATTGGGCGACCGATTTTGAACAAGTTCGAAAAAGGTGAGTTTGATGTTTGCACACTCTTCTATGCTCAGTTCCAGTCTGTGGTGACACAGGTGCCAACTGCGCAACAGATCATTCCGGCTGTTTTCGAAGAGAGCGAGAGTGAAAAAGCTCACGCATCCGGAGCGATTTACGACTATGAGCCGGATGAGGAAGAAATCCTTCTGGATCTTCTGCCAAGAAACGTATCGGTTCAGGTTTACCATGCGCTTCTTGAAAATGGTGCTTCTGAACAGGGCGCTCGCATGTCTGCTATGGACAATGCAACGCGCAATGCTGGCGATATGATCAATAAATTGGAAATGTCATATAACCGCCAGCGCCAGGCTCAGATCACTGGTGAATTGATTGAAATCATCTCGGGTGCTGAGGCGCTCTGACGGCGATTGATGAGGACAGACGAATGGCAGCAAATGAAGCAGCTTCCGGACGTATCACGCAGGTTATCGGCGCTGTTGTGGACGTCCAGTTCGAGGGTGATCTTCCACCCATTTTGAACGCACTTGAAACCGACAACAATGGCCAGCGCCTCATTCTCGAGGTAGCTCTCCATCTTGGTGAGAACACGGTTCGTACCATTGCCATGGATAGCACCGAGGGTCTGGTTCGTGGACAGGCAGTTTCCAATACCGGCAAGGCTATTTCCGTGCCAGTTGGCGAAGAAATGCTTGGTCGTATTGTTAACGTGGTTGGCGAGCCGGTCGATGAAGCCGGGCCGCTGGAAACCAAGCTGACGCGCGAAATTCACCAGCCTGCTCCGTCGTTCGTCGAGCAGTCTACTGAAGCCGAGATCCTGGAAACGGGCATCAAGGTGGTTGATCTGCTTGCTCCTTATGCAAAGGGCGGTAAAATTGGTCTGTTCGGCGGTGCCGGCGTGGGCAAAACCGTTCTTATCATGGAGTTGATCAACAACATTGCTAAAGCGCACGGTGGTTATTCTGTGTTCGCTGGTGTTGGTGAACGTACGCGTGAAGGTAACGACCTCTATTGGGAAATGATCGAATCCGGCGTGAACAAGCAAGGCGGTGGTGAAGGTTCCAAATGCGCACTGGTTTACGGTCAGATGAACGAACCTCCCGGAGCGCGTGCCCGTGTTGCCCTTTCCGGTTTGACCGTTGCAGAGCATTTCCGTGATGAAGGTCAGGACGTGTTGTTCTTCGTGGACAATATTTTCCGCTTCACGCAGGCTGGCTCTGAGGTGTCTGCGCTTCTGGGACGTATTCCTTCTGCTGTGGGTTATCAGCCAACTCTGGCAACCGACATGGGTGCTCTTCAGGAACGTATTACCACGACGAACAAGGGGTCCATTACCTCGGTTCAGGCCATTTACGTGCCAGCCGACGACTTGACTGACCCTGCTCCTGCAACGTCCTTTGCCCACTTGGATGCAACGACGGTTCTTAACCGTGCGATTGCTGAAAAGGGTATTTATCCGGCTGTGGATCCGCTCGATTCCACCTCTCGTATGCTTGATCCGCGCGTTATCGGTGAAGAGCATTACGCAGTGGCCCGTCAGGTTCAGGAAACCCTGCAACGCTACAAGGCTCTTCAGGACATCATCGCCATTCTTGGCATGGATGAACTTTCTGAAGATGACAAGATGGCCGTTGCGCGCGCTCGTAAGATTGAGCGTTTCCTTTCCCAGCCGTTCCACGTTGCCGAAGTGTTTACCGGTTCTCCTGGTAAGCTGGTATCTCTGGAAGACACCATTAAGGGCTTCAAGGGTCTGGTTAACGGCGATTATGACCATTTGCCAGAAGCGGCATTCTACATGGTCGGCTCAATCGACGAAGCTGTCGAAAAAGCCGAGAAACTCGCAGCAGAAGCCGCTTAAGCGGCTTCTTCCCGGCGGAGAAGGAAGTAGGTACATATCATGGCTGAAGCCTTTGGTTTTGAACTCGTGTCGCCTGAAAGACTGGTTCTGTCCGAATCCTGCGTTTCTGTGCTGGTTCCGGGGTCAGATGGGTACTTCACTGTTCTTAACAACCATGCACCGGTCATTTCTACGATAGCTCCGGGTATCCTGGAAGCTGAACTGGAAGATGGCAGTAAACGTGACATTTATGTTCGCGGCGGTTTTGCCGACGTGAACGATAGCGGCCTTAAAATTCTCGTTGAGCAGGCTCTTCCTGTCGAAGAGTTGGACCATGACAAGATGGTAAAACTCATCAAGGACGCAGAAGAAGATGTTGCGGATGCTGAGACAGATGATCAGCGCAATGAAGCAACTCTGCGTCTTGCTCGACTTAAGAAGATACAGATTGCTGTAACTCAATAATTTCAATTATTGAGCCAGAATCGTTTAACTGCGGGCACATGTGCTCGCAGTTTTTTTATGTGTTTAGGTAAAACTTGGTTTCAAATTTATAAGTTGTTGTATTGGCACTGTTGCTTAAGTCGATGTTATAATTAGACTTATTATTTTAGACGTTCCAGATTATTTTTGTGGAGTAAATTTACCTGATAATTTTTACAATGCTCAGGTCTAAACATATGCAATTATTAATATATTTTCCTTTGTCGGTTTTTTCCCAAATTTTTGTTTTGCTTGTTTATGTCCAGAATTAATACTCTGTTAACTATAAAACCTAATCCTCAAATGGGGTCGTGGTGTCGCGAGAGCTGCATTGATAGCGCTGTTTGAGGAAACGTACATGTCGATAAGTCAAGTAACAGAAGGTGTTGCAAGTGACCGGGGCTATGAGCCTGCACGGCAACCGCAGAAGAAACGTGGACTGTTAAACCGACTGAAAATTGGGCATCGAATTTTCGGTGGATTTCTGGCCGTCGTTGCTCTGGTCATTTTAGTGTCGCTATATTCTTGGTTCTCTCTGGACAAGTTGGATGAAAACTTTGCCCAATATGGAGATTTGGCCGGTGACACAACGATTGCAATAAAGCTGCAAACCAATCTTACCGATGTGCAATTGGCTGCGCGAAATTTTATGGCGAAGTCCACCGAGCAAAATGCCGACAAGTTCAATCAGAAATATCAAACTCTTTTGGCATTGATGGAGCAAGCGCACGACGAGATTCACGCTACGCAACGTGTTAAGTGGCTTGACAGCATAGATGATCTCCTTGGTGATTATAAAAAGGGATTTGATCAACTAGTTGTGCTGATGAATAACCGCAACGAGCTGATTTATACAACTCTTGCTGACATCGGTAACGATATCAATAAGCGGGTCGACAAGGTTAATGATCAGATCGAAAGTTCGGCAAATAGTGGGCTGGTTGTCTACTCGAATGAAATTCGAGAAGACATGCTTATGGCACGGCTCAATCTTATGAAGTTTGTCGATGACAACAAAGAAGAGACTATTAGTGCGTCTTTCAAAAATCTTGAGAATCTCAAGAAAGCGGAAGACAAAATCCGCGGTAGCCTTATATCCAACGAGTTGAGCGCGGAACTTACAGCGCTTACTGACCGGGTGAAAGAATACGTGACGCAGATTTCCGCTTTGCAGAAGACCATCGAGGATAGAAATGTCGTTCGCGATGAAACTCTAGATGACAAGGCGAATGAAATTCTGGCAACTGCCGATAAGATCTCCTCTTCTCTGACGACCGATAGTCAAGCTCTTCAACTGACTGTGTCAAACAATTTCGAAAATACGATACAGATGCTTCTCATTGCTGCAATTGTCGCCGGTGTGATCGGTATCGGTTTTGCCTTCCTCATTTCGCGCGGAATAACAAAGCCGGTTCTGAGCCTGACAGGCGCAATGAAAGAACTGGCAGAAGGCAACCTCGCGGCCGAAGTTCCTGGTAAAGAGCGCGGTGATGAACTCGGTGAAATGGCTGGTGCGGTTCAGGTCTTTAAAGAGAACGCCATCAGAACCAAAGAGCTTGAAGAGGAGCAAGTTGCCAATCAACATCGCACTGAACAAGAAAAGCGTGCGATGATGGATAAGCTTGCCAATGATTTCAATGACCATATTGGGGGGATCATTGATACGGTTTCATCAGCTTCTGAAGAATTGAGTTCCAACGCCAAGTCGATGGCGGATGTGTCTGATCAAACCGAAAAGCAAGTTGCCGAAGCATCTGCAGCTTCAGCTCAAACCTCCGGTAATGTTCAAACTGTCGCCACGGCGACGGAAGAGATGACCAGCACAATTGGCGAAATCAGCGAGCAGGTTCAGCAGGCTTCCCATTCTGCAAGAGAAGCTGTTACCAAGGTTGATACGACCAATCAAATGATGGAACTGCTGGCACAAAATTCCAACAAGATTGGTGAAGTTGTTGAAATGATTTCGCAAATCGCAGAGCAGACTAATCTCCTGGCGCTCAATGCGACCATAGAGTCAGCCCGAGCCGGCGAGGCTGGGAAAGGGTTTGCCGTTGTCGCTGGTGAAGTCAAAGAGCTTGCCGGACAGACTGCAAAGGCTACTGACGAGATTGCTCAACAAATCCATGAGATACAAAGTGCAACTGAGAAAGCTTCTCTTTCCATGCATGATGTCAGTCTTGTGATTCAGCGCCTTGATGAATTTACCGCTTCCATCGCATCGGCCATGGAGCAACAAAATGCGGCAACTGGTGAAATTTCGCATAGCATTCATCAGGCGGCCCAAGGTACTGAAATAGTAGACAATTCCATAAATTCAGTTTCCAGGGCTTCGCAGGAAGCTGCGGAAGCCTCTGGACATGTAATGCTGGCCGCGGGTGAGTTGGCTAAACAGTCCGAGTTTTTGAAATCGGAGGTGCAGAGATTCATTTCTCATGTGCGTGAGGGATAAGTCTGCTTACCAAGCTACGAAATAGTCATGTGGGGTCGCATGTAAATCATGCGGCCCTATTTATTTTATTTTCTCAAATTCAAATATTTGTATGTATAACGGATTTATTCAAGATTTACTCGAAGATTTTGTACGAATAGGTTTTATTAATCAATTATTATATTGGAAGCTTTTGAGCAAAAATTTTTCTTAACATTTTATCAATAAAAATTAACGTATCTATTCAATATCTTAATAACATGTACTTTTACCCACGTAAAAATTAACTATTTGTTAACCATGCTCAACAAGGCTTTAGGTTGTTTTTTAAAACAGCTCATCCAGAAGTGTTTGTTCCGGGGGAACTTGGCATGTCAACGCAAATAGCTACGGGGTTAACCCAGGCCAGTATTTTGAATGAAGGGACTTTTGCTCAAGGCAAGAGATCCAAATCAATACTGAGCAATGTAAAGATTGGATTTCGGGTTTATCTGGGCTTTGTAATTGTGCTTGCCCTTTTGGCGGGGCTGACGGTTTATGGCACGGTTCAGCTTTCCAGTTTGGAAGACAGGGTCATTGTATATGGCGACAAAGCGGGTGATGCATTGCTCGTGTCAGATATTCAGAGAGCTGTTACAGAAATCCAGCTGGCGGCGCGCGAGTATGTGGGAACTATAACGCCGGAAGCCGCAAAGGAAGCGGAAAAAGCCTATAAAGAGCGCTTTGATGTGATTCTTGGGCTGATTGTTGATGCCGAGGGGGAGTTGCAACAGGCGGAGCGAGTGGCATTGCTCAAGAAAATCGATACAAGCTTGGGTGACTACAAGGTTGGATTTACCGATATCACCCGGCTCAAGGAAGAGACCCATCATTTGCTCTACGATATTTTGGCGCCAACTGGAGACATTATTACCAGCACTTTGCACGAACTTCATACGGCAGCCAATGCGAGTGGCAACCTTTCATTGCTGTCCAGGGTTGGTGATGCGCAAGAAAGTATGCTGCTCGCTCGTTTGAATACCATGAAATTCTGGGCTAGCGATGACAAGGTTGTTGCTGAAAAGGTACTCGACCATCTGTCGGAACTGGAAAGTCGGCTGAATGGTATGCGAGGATCGCTTATGGACGATCAAATTCAGTTCAAGCAGGAGTTGGCGATCAAGAATACGCAGCTCTATCATTCTTCCTTCAAAAAGATGTTTGAAGCTTTGCAAGAAAGCGATCGCATTCGTGTAGATACGCTTGATGACGGGGCTTCGGAAATTCTTGCAGCAGCCAAGGCGATTACGGCCTCGGCAAAGGCTGAGGAAGAACTAACCCAGGAACAGGTTAACCGCCAAATCGATGATCTGCGAGTTATGTTGCTCATCGTAGGGATTGCCGCAGTTGTTGCCGGTCTTGGCAGTGCATTCATTATTGTGCGAAGCATCACGAAACCGATTGTCTCTCTTACGACCGTCATGGGGCGGCTGGCGCACAATGATCTCTCTGTGGATGTGACGGGCATTGATCGCGGTGATGAATTGGGACAAATGTCTGCTGCGGTTGAAGTCTTCAAGCAAAACGCCATCAGAACCCGCGAACTTGAAGCCGAACAAGAAGAACAGAAGCTGCGCTCCGAGCAGGAGAAGCGCCAGATGATGATGACCATGGCGGATAATTTTGATGCCCATGTTGGCAGCATTGTTCAGACGGTTTCGTCGGCTTCTTTGGAACTGAATGCAAGTGCCAGATCGATGTCAGATGTTTCAGAGAGGACCGCAAAACAGGTTACTCAGGCGTCTGCAGCTTCTCAGCAAACTTCAGGCAATGTTCAGACTGTGGCAACTGCTACAGAAGAAATGACCAGTACCATTGGTGAAATCAGTGATCAGGTTCTGCAGGCTTCCCAATGCGCGCGGGATGCTGCCGGAAAAGTTCACTCCACTGCCACGCAAATGGCATTGCTGGCAGAAACGTCGACCAAGATTGGCAAGGTTGTCGAAATGATTTCCAGCATCGCAGAACAGACCAATCTATTGGCGCTTAATGCCACGATTGAATCAGCAAGAGCTGGTGAGGCTGGCAAAGGATTTGCGGTTGTTGCTGGTGAGGTCAAGGCCCTCGCCGGGCAGACAGCCAAGGCGACCGAAGAGATTTCGTCACAGATCGAGGAAATACAAACGGCCAGTAAACAGGCTTCGACCTCAATGGAAGAGGTTTCCAGTGTCATTCAGAGTCTTGATGAGATTTCCACGGCCATAGCATCGGCGATGGAAGAGCAGAATGCTGCAACCAAGGAAATTTCAGGAAGTATTTTCCACGCAGCTCAAGGCACTGAGGTGGTCAATGAAAATATCGAGCAGGTGTCCAAGGCTTCCCAGGAAGCGGCCGCAGCCTCGGAGCAAGTGATGGGTGCTGCTGATGAGCTTTCAAAGCAATCGGAGCTGCTCAAGATCGAAGTCGACAAATTTATGAATCAGGTTCGAAATGCGTGAATGGTGAGCAAAAAGAAAAGTCCCCCGACTCTTTGAGGCTACATAAATGTAGCCTCTTTTTTTGTCTATCTGGTTTGCTGTTTTCTGTTGTTCGCCAAACTAGTCTGATGCCAGATCTGCGAAGGCCTCGACAACCTGAAGATAGACATCTTTCTTGAAGGGGACGATCAGCTCAGGGGTTTTGCTCAGAGCCTCCCAGCGCCAGCCTTCAAACTCCTGCGGATGCTTGCCGCCGCCGGGGTTGATGACTTCTATTTCGGATTCGTCTCCTTCAAACCGGAAGGCGAACCATTTTTGTCTCTGCCCACGAAATTTGCCAATTTTTCCGGCTTTGACTACATGGTCAGGAAAGTCATAGGTGAGCCAATCGCTTGTTTCACGGATCAGGGAGACATGTTCAATCGAAGTCTCCTCATAGAGCTCCCGGATTGCCGCCTCCAGAGGCTCTTCTCCCTTATCAATGCCACCTTGAGGCATTTGCCAGGTATATTGGCTATTCTCAAGCTCGGCTGCGCCGAATCTGTTGCCGATCCAAACCTTGTTGTCTTTGTTAAATACACAAATGCCCACGCAATCGCGGTAAGGGCGCTTTTCCTTTTTGGACATTCAATATGCCTTATTGTTTCAAAAGAGTTGTAACCGGCACCAGCGCAAAGCCTCTTTGCCGCAAGGATTGGGTCCAGTCGGAAATGGAGCGGATCGAGGTGGGATAGGCTGAGGCGATGCCAAGGGCCACGCCGCCTTCCTGAGCGATGGATTCCAGTTGGATCAGCCGCGTTTCAATGTCTGCTGCCCGACCGCGAAAATCGATGATCAGGTCTGAGCGCAAATTCGGAATGTTCATTTTGTCTGCGACCAAGGTCAATTGGCTGCGACCCGAGGCGCCGTTGTCGACATATAGAAGGCCCTTCTTTTTCAGTTCTGTCATGAACTCCGAGCTGGCCAGTTCGTCAGAAGCAAATCGGGCTCCCATATAGTTGACGACCCCGACATATTGATCAAGGCGACCAAGGACCCAATTGAGATTGGCTTTGTTTGCCTCCACATTGGCCGAGGTCAAGAGTGTATGAGGGCCGGGATCGTTGTTCGGGTAATCAAAAGGTTCCATGGGCACTTGAACGAGTAACTCATGGCCCTGACTACGTGCTCTTTGGGTCCAGCGGGCCAGGCTGTTGCCATATGGCGCGAAAGCGAGCGTTATATCTGGCGGCAGCAGGGTCAGGGCTTCTTCTGTGGTGGTTTGGGATAAGCCCAATCCATCTACGATGACCGCGATTTTTGGCAGCCCTGCGATTGCATCGGTGTTGACCGGGCGAGCATAGGCCTGATAGGGCGCTGTACCGCTCATCTGATCCACCGAATTCAGGCTTGGATCTGCTGGATCGAGCACGCGGATATCTCCGTCGGCTGAGCTTCCTGCATCACTTGCCTCAGGCATTGCGGCATTGAGTTGGGATTGAGGGTCGTTCTGGTTTTCCGGAATTGTTGTTTCCGGTACGCCCGGTTTGATGCCGGGACGAATTCCCGCAACATCAATGCGAGAGTGGGTGTCGAGCGTGGCATTCAGATCAACCTCGCTTGTCGGTAGCCCCCCGTCAGGGGAATCGGCAAGCATGGCTACGGATATGATGCCAAGGAAGACAACTGCGAACAAAGCAATGGAGCCGAGCATGAAAAGCCGACTTATGCTGGAAGGGTCTGGTTGGTTTTGCCCCAGAGGCTTGCTCAGATCACTCGCCGTCACGATCCGTCTCCCCGGAAGAATGTGAAGGTGGGCCAAAAGGCCCACCCTTTATCTTGATTATTCAGTTTCCCCTTTTGGAGGGTAAGCGTCGTTGGAAACTTCTCCACGCATCAGCTTCAGAGCATACTGAAGCTGGGTGTCCTTTTCCACTTCCGTTGGAACATAAGACGGAGAATATGCCTCTTTCTCGTCTTTTGGCTCTTCCGTAGTTTCAGGAACGTCTATTGCCGTGCTGTTCTCTGCTTCCAAGTGTCCTTCCAGAGTGGCCTCGGTGGTTGTCTCTTTAGGGAACTTGTCTTTCAGGTCGTCGGGTAGCTCCTGCTTGACAAAAATGTCTGGCACGATGCCCTTGGCCTGAATAGAAACGCCTGAAGGGGTGTAGTAACGAGCGGTCGTCAACCGGATTGCTCCGTTGTTGCTCAGCGGGATAATGGTTTGAACCGATCCCTTGCCGAACGATTTGGAGCCGACCAATGTTGCTCGGTGATGATCATGCAGGGCACCTGCCACAATCTCCGATGCAGAAGCCGAGCCGCCGTTGATCATCACGATGACGGGATGACCTTTGGCCAAGTCGCCTGCGCGTGAGTAATAGCGTTTGACCTCTTCCTTGTTACGGCCGCGGGTTGATACGATTTCGCCCTGATCAAGGAATGTATCTGCAACAGCGATGGACTGATCCAGCTGACCACCCGGGTTGGAGCGCAGATCGAGGATAAAGCCCTTGATCTTATCGGCACCGATCTCCGTTTCCAGCTTGTCAATGGCGTCAGTCAAGCCAGCAAAGGCCTGTCCGTTGAACTGGGTGAGGCGAATGTAGCCGATGTCACCTTGCGCCTTGAACTTGACCGACTTGAGCTTGATGATCTCACGAGTGATATCAACGTCAAATGGCTTTTCGACATTTTCGCGGACAATTGTCAGTTTGATTTTCGTGCCGACCTTGCCGCGCATTTTGTCTACGGCTTCGCTAAGCGTCAGGCCGCGCACAGGCTTGCCATCCAGATGAGTGATGTAATCATCTGCAAGGATGCCCGCTGCGTGGGCCGGGGTATCATCCATCGGGGAGATAACCTTTACGACGCCCTTGTCCATTGTCACCTGAATACCCAAGCCGCCGAACTCGCCCTGGGTCTCAACCGTCATATCTTCAAAGCTGTCTGGAGACATGTAGCTTGAATGGGGGTCAAGCGATGTAAGCATTCCATTGAGGGCCGAAGCAATAAGCTTGTCGTCATCGGGAACCTCAACATATTCCTTGCGCACGCGCTCGAAAACATCACCGAACAGATTAAGCTGACGATAAGTGTCCGAGCTTGCTGCATTTGCGATACCTGTAGCCTCCCAAGAGGCAACAGACAGGGCTACGACCATACCAGCTCCCATGAGAGCGCCGATTAGCAATAGTGAAAGTTTACGGATCATCCGCCTGCCTTTTCCTTCAAATCTGCTGTCCACCATGGTGAAGGATCGATCGCAACACCATCTTTTCGAAATTCAATATATAATACCGGCCGCGTTGCATTTGCATCTAATAGATCACTCGAGGCCAATTTTGTCTGCTGCATCTTTCCTACAGGTTCGTTGGCCAAGACAAAACTCCCAACCTCGGGATAAACTTCGTCCATGCCTGACAGAACGATATGGTAGCCGTCTCCGGTATTGATAATCAAGAGTTTCCCGAACGAGCGGAAGGGGCCTGCATAGACGATCCAACCATCTGCCGGGCTGGTGACCTGAGCTCCAATGCGTGTCGCAACCGACAGGCCCTGTGTTTGGCCACCAAATCCATCATCATTTCCGTAGTCTTTTAAAATTGCACCATTTGCAGGTAAATGCATAAGTCCTTTCATCTTAACAAAAGGTATGGCAGGAGAAAGGCGAGCGGCATCTTTTAATGCGGCTATCTTCTGCTTTTTTGTTTCGATTTCTTGCTCAAGGGCTCTTTTTTCGGCAGCTTTGGCTTCTTTAACTGCAAAACGAGCCGCTTCTATCTCTTGCTCCATACCGTTGATCAACTGCTCGAGAGTGCGCGCCTTGGCGGCCAATTGCGTTGTTTTCTGCTGTTCTTCGTTGGCGGCTTGCTGCGTTGTCTCTTCTTGCTGTTTCTTTTTCTCGATGAGCAGATCCAGCCTTTCCTGTTCTTCTTCGAGCTTGGCAAGATTTGTTTGCAGGCCCTGCTTTTCTTGCTCAATTTCTTTTTGCAAGCGAACCAGTTCGGTCAATTGTGTCGACAGGGCATTGGCCTCAAGGCGAATTTCGGGGACAAGTGTTGATAAGAGGATGGCGGATCGAACCGCGTTCAATGCTTCGTTCGGATGAATAACGAGGGCAGGGGGCGGATTGCGGCCAATTCTCTGCAGGGCTGCCAGAATTTCCGAGAGGGAATCCCGCTGCTCTGCGAGGGAAACCTTAAGCTCTGTCTGATCCGCAAACAGGATTTTCAATCGGTCTTCGCGTTTGGAAATGGAGCTTTCCAGAGTTGTAATGCGCTCACCTGTCGAGATCATATCTTTATGGATTGTCTCGCGGTCGGATTTCAGTTGCCGGATTTCTTTGCTTAGCTCTTCCTGCTTCTGTTTTGAGAGGGCTATGCTGGATTCCAGTTGCGCCAGAGCCTCTTCCTGATCCTTGCGGGCTTGCAGGCGTGCTTCGAGTGCTCGGGCTGCCTGTTGTTCCGCTTCCGAGAGTTCCGGCTTGGGAGAAGGAGGCTCGGTAGCTTGGGGTTGTTCGGCTGGCGGTTGGGCATCAGCCGCTTCTTGAGCTACCAGTGTGTGAGGGAATACAAAAGTGCATGCAGCGACTGCCAGAGCCAAACTGAAAAAGGTTCTTTTCAGCGGCTTTGGGGATAGTGTTATCCTGCTTGCAGTTTTGTCTCGCACCCGAATCACCTGTTGTGCTGATTTCTCTGCAATTTAGTGCATGCCCTTGGTGGGTGGAATCGCCTTATGCGCAAAAAGCCTCAAATAATGGCCTTTTACGGCGACTTTTAGACCGGCTCGATCAACTGCGATGGTAGGGGTGACCAGACAGAATGGTTATGGCCCGATAGATCTGCTCTGAAAGAAGAATGCGGGCGATTTGATGGGGCCATGTCATGGCGCCAAGGGCAAGCTTTGCGTTGGCTGTGCCGAGTAGCGACTGGCCATGGCCATCCGGGCCGCCAAGGCAGAAGGCCATGGCCGGGGTGCCCTGATTGCGCTCTCTGTCGATCAGTTTGGCGAAGTCTTCGCTGGACATGTTCTTGCCGTGCTCATCAAGGGCAACGATGAATGTGCCAGCGGGCAATGCTTCCAGCACCTGATCGGCTTCCTGATTTTTGCGCTCGGCGGTTTTGCGCGCACGGCTTTCTGTGAACTCAAGCACATCTGGACCATTGAGGCCGAGATTTCTACCCGCCTTCTGAGCCCGATCCAGATATCGCGCAACAAGCTCTGTTTCGGGGCCAGCCTTTTGCCGCCCGATTGCGCTAATTATGAGCTTCATCGTTCATTTTCCGACACTTTTCGGCTGATGTTCCTTGAAAATCTGTCCGTTCTTCAAAGCGGACAGATCAGGAAATCAGTCTGACAGACGCGACTAGAGTTCTTCGTCTGCGTCTGCTGCCCACATTTTCTCGATATTGTAGAACTCGCGAACTTCAGGGCGGAAAATATGAACGATTACATCGCCGGTGTCGATCAGGACCCAATCACAATTGGGCAGACCTTCCACATTGGCACTGCCAAAGCCATTGTCCTTAAGGTCTCTGAGGAGACGATCAGAAACGGCGCCGACATGTCTGTGGGATCGACCGGACGTGATGACCATGTAATCAGCAAGAGCAGACTTGCCGCGTAGGTCGATAGACAGGACGTCTTCGGCCTTGGCTTCGTCAAGGCTTGACAGAATCACTGCGAGGGCCTGTTCAGGATCCTTGCGACCCGAAACGAGGCGGATGGGAGATGGACCTTCTGGCATGATCTCCATTTGTGCTGCGGTGGACAGGAATATACCTCTTGAATCAAACTGCAGACAGTTTCTCTCCCGTTCATCAGCCGGTCACGGATAGATGAACGGACGTGTACAGGGCGAAAGACTGATCGCTAGATCGAATCTATGCCCTTTAAGAATAAGTCATGCTATGTGACATTTTCAAGGCTTTTGCACATACTGTGCGCCTTGGATTTTTGCGTTGCGCCTGAGGGCAGTGGAAGACAACTCCGAGCGAGGGCCATAAAGAAAGGTCCATGCGGGGCATTGCGCGGTCGCGAGTTTTGCCTCTTCTTGTGAGGAAAACCGCGCCCATGCGTAAGTCTGGGCTGCCAAAGCGTTAAGCGGTGCCAGACTGTATCCGGGTCGATCAATGATAGCAACAGGGATTTTCTGTAAAATATCCTGCCAGCGTTGCCATTTGTGAAATTGCTTAAGATTGTCCGCTCCCATCAGCCACACGAACCGGGCCCCCTTGGTTCTCGTGGTCAGCCAATCGAGGGTTTCTGCGGTAAAGTGCGTATTCGCTTTGGCCTCTATGCCGGTGATGTCAATGCGGGGATGGTCCATGACGGCAGCGGTATTGACCAGTCTTTGCTTCAGAGGTGGCAATTCCCGTATATCTTTCAGTGGGTTGCCTGGCGTGACGAGGCACCAGATTCTATCCAGCTGCAGCCGTTTCAATGCGGTTTGAGCGACATGTCGGTGTCCGCTGTGAGCGGGGTTGAAGCTGCCACCGTAAAGCCCGATGCGCATGCCTGGAGTAACCGGCGGTAGAGCTAGGGGATAAATGCGGGATCGTGTCATCTCGTCAACCGGCTATTGCTCAAGGATTGGACTTGCTGGGTCTGGGTTATGTGGATTGTGTGTTGAAAATCAGGGGCGAGTTTGTCCCGTTCCGTGCACACGATATTTGAAACTGGTTAATTGTTCCAGACCAACAGGGCCGCGCGCGTGCATGCGTCCGGTTGCTATGCCGATTTCTGCGCCCATACCGAACTCTCCACCATCGGCAAACTGGGTTGAGGCATTGTGCATAACAATGGCGCTGTCCACTTCCTTGAGGAATTTTTCCGCGGCGCTTTCATCTTCCGTGATGATGCTCTCGGTGTGGTTGGAGCTGTAATGGGCGATGTGGTCGATCGCTTCGTCGACACCATCAACGAGTTTTGCCGAGATGATTGTGTCGAGATATTCCGTTGACCAGTCTTCCTCGGATGCCAGCTCGGCCGCAGGCAAAAGGCTCTTGATGTCTTGTGTTCCGCGTACTGTGCAGCCCGCCTTGGCAAGGGTCACCAGAACATTCTTGCCGATTGTGTCGGCGATCGACTTGTCGATGAGCAAGGTTTCTGCTGCGCCACAAATGCCCGTGCGGCGCATTTTTGCGTTGAGTGTGATGGCTTCGGCTTTTTCCGGATCGGCAGCGCGGTCGATATAGACATGGCAAATGCCTTCCAGATGGGAGAAGACCGGGACACGGGCTTCCTGTTGCACGCGACCGACCAGTCCTTTGCCGCCGCGCGGCACGATGACGTCGAGATTGCCATTAAGGCCCTTGAGCATTTCACCCACTGCAGCACGGTCCGTGGTGGGGACGATCTGGATGCAGTCAACCGATAGTCCTGCACTTTCCAGCCCCTTGGTCAAACAGGCATGGATGGCGCGGGATGAGTGATAGCTGTCAGAGCCTCCACGCAAGACGGATGCATTGCCTGCCTTGAGGCAAAGGGCGCCGGCGTCTGCTGTTACATTGGGACGGCTTTCATAGATCACACCGATAACGCCAAGTGGTGTTCGCACCCGCTCGATATGCAGGCCATTGGGCCGATCCCAGCCGGAAATGATTTCACCAACCGGATCAGGCAGTTTCACAATGGCGTCAAGGCCGGCCGCTATGGCTTCGATGCGCTCTTCGGTAAGGGTCAACCGATCAAGGAACGAGGCGGACAGGCCATCTTCCTTGCCTTTGGCAATGTCCTTGGCGTTGGCTTCCAAAATCACACCGACGCTGGCGCGCATGGCTGCTGCGGCTTCACTGAGCGCCTTATCTTTTTGCTCCGTCGGGGCATTGGCCAGCTGACGAGAAGCAAGGCGGGCCTTTTGACCCAGCGAGTTCATGATATCGGTAACGGTATCGGTCAGAGTGTTCATGGCGGTTCCCCTCGGGAAGTGACTTGATTATGCGAATGGTCGGTTGTTCGTTACGTGAGATACGAGGTTGCTTAGATTGGTTTCTGCTGGTCCTGATGATCCGAACGGTCAAAGTCGCTTAGGACCATGTCATCACGATGGATAAGCTCGGCTCTGCCGTCATAGCCCAATATTTCGGCGATCTGTGACGAGCGGCAGCCCTTGATCTGATCTGCTTCCGAGCGGTCATAGGCGACGAGGCCACGGGCAATCTCCAGACCAGAGGCATCCTTGATGATCAGCGCGTCGCCCTTGGCAAAATCACCCTCAAGCTTGGTAACGCCAGCAGGCAGAAGGCTCTTGCCGCACATGAGCGCGTTGACGGCCCCTTCATCAAGGGTGATGGTGCCATGTGGTTCAAGGTTGCCATTGATCCAGCGTTTGCGCTGGGTAATAGGGTTGGATGTGGGCTCAAACCAGCTGTGCTTAGCGCCATTCATGATGGCTTTGAGCGGATTATAGTCGCTGCCGTTGGCAATGATCATTGCAGTGCCTGCATTGACGGCGATTTTTGCAGCCGCGATTTTTGTCGTCATGCCACCCTTGGCGAGTGCAGACCCTGCGCTTCCTGCCATAGCCTCGATTTCAGGCGTAATGTGTTCAATGACCGGAATGTGCTTGGCGTCAGGATTTTGCGCCGGTGGGGCAGTGTAAAGACCATCAATGTCCGACAGCAGGACAAGGCAGTCTGCGCTGATCATGGTTGCCACGCGAGCGGCGAGACGATCATTATCGCCAAACTTGATTTCGGTGGTGGCAACAGTGTCGTTTTCGTTGATAATCGGCACGGCGCCGAATTTGAGCATGGTGGCCAGAGTGGCACGAGCATTGAGATAGCGGCGGCGTTCTTCCGTATCGCTCAAGGTTAGCAACACCTGGCCGGTTGTCATGTCGACTTTGTGCAAGGCGTCTGCATAGGCCTCACCCAACGCAATCTGGCCGATTGCCGCAGCAGCCTGACTTTCATGCAAACGTAGCTTGCCTTTGGGCAAATTAATCTTGCGTCGCCCTAATGCAATAGCGCCAGATGACACGATGATGATTTCCTTGCCCTGTTCGTGGAGCATGGCGATATCATCAATCAGGGTTTGCAGCCATGCTGCGCGCAGACGTCCGGTTTTTTCATCCACCAGAGTTGCCGACCCGATTTTGACGACAATTCTTTTTTGATCTTCGAGTCTCACTTGGAGTTCTGCCTAATTCATGGCCTGAGGGACAGGGCCGAGGGTATCAATCTAAATTCCGAATCGCCTTCCAACCGGAGAGCACCTGAAAGCATCAGGGGCGCCACGGTTCCGGCTCCTCGCTTGCCTGTTTCTCACGTTTGTTCTCAGTGTCGATCTTTTCAAGAAGGGCGCGCAGTATGGTGTCCATATTGGTTTTGGCAACTGCTGAAATGGCATGAGGGCGAATGCCGTAGGCGGCTTCGAACGCGTCCACTTTTTCAGCAATGTCCTCATCGGTCAAGGAGTCGATTTTCGTCAATGCAACGATTTCGTCTTTTTCACCCAGTCCTTCATCATAGGCTTCCAGTTCGCCTCTGATGACGCGATAGGCGTCCAGATAGTCTTCCTGTGTCGCATCCACCAGATGCAGCAGCACCCGGCAGCGCTCCACATGTCCAAGGAAGCGATCGCCGATGCCCAAACCCTGATGAGCGCCCTCGATAAGCCCGGGAATATCGGCCATAACGAATTCGCGCGTATCGATGCCAACCACACCAAGATTGGGGTGCAGAGTGGTGAAGGGATAATCGGCAACTTTCGGCTTGGCAGAGGAAACCGAAGACAGGAACGTGGATTTGCCAGCATTGGGCAGTCCGACGAGCCCTGCATCTGCAATCAGTTTCAGGCGCAGCCATATGGTCAGCTCTTCGCCTTCAAGGCCCGGGTTGGCAAAACGGGGAGCCTGATTGGTGGCGGATTTGAAGTGCGTATTGCCAAAGCCGCCGTTGCCGCCCTTGGCGAGGGTATAGGTCTGGCCTTCTTCGGTCAGGTCCGCCAAAATGGTTTCGTTGTCTTCTTCAAGAATTTGCGTGCCGATGGGGACACGCAGAACCACGTCTTTGCCATTGCGGCCATTGCGGTTCCGTCCCATGCCATGCACGCCGGTTTCCGCCTTGAAATGCTGTTTGAAGCGATAGTCAATGAGCGTGTTGAGGCCATTGACGCATTCAACAATCACGTCGCCACCTTTGCCGCCATCACCGCCATCTGGGCCACCCAAGGCAATATATTTTTCGCGTCGGAAGGAAATACAGCCCGCTCCGCCATCGCCGGAGCGGACATAGACCTTGGCCTGGTCAAGAAATTTCATCGTATGGTCTCATAGTAGCGCTGCGCAGTTAGCTCCAGAAAGATAGCTGGCACGTCCTGGTCCAGTATCTTGCTATAAATTGTACCGTCGCCAATTTCGGCAAAGCCCAGCTTGGTCAAAACATTGAGTGATCGCGCGTTCTTTTTCATCACGCTCGCACAGATGCGTTCGGTTGGTTCATTGGGCATATACCACTCCAACAGGCACCGTACAGCTTCTTTCATTATGCCTTTACCCCAAAAAGGGGCTCCAAGCCAATAGCCAATCGTTGGTGCAAAGATGCCAATGTCCTTTTCGGTCGACGGTTTGAGCCCAACGGTGCCGATCAGGTTATCATTCTGGGTAATGGCCATGTTAATTCCCACAGTCCCGCGGGTCTGTGCTTCGATCCAATCGATGGCGTTGCCCTTCTTATAGGGGTGAGGGATACGCCCCAGATAAGAGCTTACATCAAGGTTGGACAGATGGCCCTCAATGGCTGCAACATCCTTTAGCTGCAAAGGCCGCAAAACGAGCCGTTCGCTTTTCAAACTTGGAAACCACATTATGCCGCTCCTTTCAGGCCAAAGTGTTCGGATCCATCCGTTGGTGGCCTTTGGAAAATATCCCGCTGTGCGATGCCGGACCAGTTGCGCAAGGCAAACCAGACACCGCGATCAAGGCGATAGCGATCAATCGGGATCATGCCCTTGTAATGCTGGGAATGAGCCATACCGGTGCCGCTATATTGAAAACCGCATTTCTCGACAATGCGTCGGGATCTGCTACAGGTAACCCTGCATCGCGCGACAATAGCTTCCAGATTTGGTTGATTTGTGTTCGGGTTCGAAAAAGCAAAATCTGCCACAGCCTGAATTGCTCGGGTGGCATAGCCATACTGCCAGTGTTCCTGCTTGATCATTACGCTCACTTCTGCCTGTTTTCGGTCTTCTTCAAGCATGAGACAGACCGCGCCAACAAAACCGCCCTTCATATCGGTAATGATGAAAGGGAAATGTGTTGGATCTGATTTCTCTGTCATGTTGAGAAACCAGGAATTGGCAGTTTCTGCGGAACTGGGCAGCCAGGTGCTGCAAAGGTTCTTGATCAGTGCTGGGGCGCTGGCCAGGGACACGAGCGTATCCAGATCGCGGCGATTTGGATGGCGCAGCAGAAATGGTTTGATTTCCGAACCCTCTCTACAGTCAGGCTCGGTCTCGCGTAAGCTTTCGTCTATTTCCAACATTTTGTCCCTCCTGTGGGCGCTGGGTTGAGATCAAAAGAAAAGGGAAGATGGTGTCCCATCTCCCCTTTAAATCTTTTGCCTCTTTGCCCAGCTCAGGAGGGAGGCTTTATCGATTTGCCGGGGTCTGGGACACCGGCAAATCGTATATGTTCATGCCAGTGTTATTCAGCCGCTTCCGCCATCGGGTTCACGGACACGTATGTTCGGCCATTCGCTTTGGTCTTGAACTCTACGTTGCCTTCGGTGGTCGCAAAAATGGTGTGATCTTTGCCCATGCCGACATTGTTACCCGGATGCCACTTGGTCCCGCGCTGACGAATAATAATGTTGCCTGCGATGACTGCTTCACCGCCGAATTTTTTCACGCCCAGACGACGGCCTGCTGTATCGCGACCGTTACGGGATGAACCACCTGCTTTTTTATGTGCCATTTTGGTGTCTCCTGGTCTCTATCTTATTTCTCGGCGGCCAGAGCAGCTGCCTGCTCGATCCAGTTATCACGCTCGAAGCGGCCTTTAGCGCCGATAGCGTCTTCAGCTTTTTCGATGTCTTCAGCAGTGAAGGCTGCGATCTGAGCATATGTGGTGATGCCCAGTTCGTTCAGTTTGCCTTCCATAACCTTGCCAAGACCCTTGAGTTTCTTCAGGTCGTCTTTATCGCCTGCTGGTGCAGCGGCAACCGGAGCAGCTTTAGCCGGTGCGGCTTCAGCTTTTGCAGGGGTTGCTTTCTTGGCTGCTTTCGCAGGTGCTTTGCCGCCAGTCAGGATTTCAGAAATCTTGACGGTGGTGAAATACTGACGATGACCGTTACGACGACGAGAGTTCTGACGGCGACGTTTCTTGAAGATGATGATCTTGCGGCCGCGGCCCTGATCAACGATCTCTGCAGCTACAGATGCACCTTCAACGAGAGGAGCGCCAACCTGAGCTTCGCCTTCGCCGCCAACCAGCAGAACGCTGTCAAATACGACGGTTTCGCCAGCTTCGCCTTCGAGCTTTTCGATCTTGAGTACGTCTTCGGGGGAAACAGTGTACTGCTTACCACCGGTTTTGATGACTGCGAACATTTTTTTCTCCGTTCAGTCCAGGCTCCGGATTTTGCAATCGGCGGGTCTGTCTTTTTTCAGTCAGTTAATGGGATGTTTATTCGAGCAAGGATATCAGCTGGTTAGCTGACTTTTGGACGAAAAAACACAATAGCGCGGATTCGTGTCCACGCTATAAATTCCAGCGCAATATACTTGCAAAGGTAAAAGAGTCAAGGAAAAGCTGAAGTTAAGATCGCTATTTTCGCTGATTGAAACGGCTATCCCGATGCCTAAATGAGATTGAACAACATTTGACTGTCTATTGGAGCTCAAGAAATGACGATTTCGCTTTTTACGCCCTATGCTGCAAGCTTTTGGGCAGTTTATGCATTGCTGGTTATGGTTTTTGTTCAGGCATTGGTTGCCGCTGTCGCCCATAGAGCACAAAAATCATATGTTCCCGGGATCGTAGACGAAAAACTGGGGCCTGAATCCTTTGTGTTTCGCAGCAACCGAGCTTTCATGAACTCGATCGAGAATGTTCCCTTCATGATCGGGTTGGTTCTTTTGGCGGTGATGTCGGGTTTTGATGCCTGGTGGTTAGCGTTGCTGAGCTGGATCTATGTTTTGGGAAGACTGGCTCATATGGTCACCTACTATTTGGTGGCCACGCGAAAGAATCCCAGTTTGCGAAGCTACTTTTTCATTGTTTGCGTTCTTGTTCAGCTTGTTTTGCTTGTTATGCTTGGAGTTTCCTGGTTGTAGAACGGGATGCACCGGGGCTTGGCCAGGTGTTTGTGCTCGCCAGAAGTGCCTGCTTTACAGGTGGATAGAAGGATAATTGTCCAATTTTCTTTCTGATTTTGTTTCAGAATGGGGATTCTTTATTTTGAAGCCTTGAGCTTGCTGGCCGGTATGTGTATGGTCCGGCCACCTTTTTGAGCCTGAAATGACCACAAATCGCTCAAATGGTTTTGCGGAGAGGTGCCGGAGTGGTCGAACGGGGCGGTCTCGAAAACCGTTGATCGCGCAAGCGTTCCGAGGGTTCGAATCCCTCTCTCTCCGCCATTTTTCAAGCGAAAAATTGAAATTTATATAGTAAATTCAATCGCTTGATGCGAAATCGCCCGCGAAATCCCCCAAATTTGCTACACATTTTGCTACACAAACCTATGCAAAGGTCTATGGTTCTTTCCACGGTTTTCTTCAATTCTTTCATGTTGAGTGGAGCTGACTGAATGCTTCAATCTGCAATGAATGCATTCAAACTAAGTAGCTCGGCGCTGGTCGATTTACGCAAATTGCATTGAGCGATTTTGTGCCTGCTTCTCGCAGGTCTGTTTCGGGCGAATGGTGTTGAAAAAGTCGCTCTTGAAGTAATCGCTTGGTCCTGATTCAATCCTTTTAGGAAAAGGGGGGATTTGCGAATGCTGGGGCCAAGGCAAGTTGCGCAGGCAGCACTCTTTTATGAGTTTTCGATTGAAAGTCACGTTCCTTCTGACCACTTACTCAGGAAGGTCGACCACTTTCTCGATCTGAGTGAGGTCAGATCTTTCCTTGCTCCCTATTACAGCAGCCAGGGCCGCCCTTCGATTGATCCAGAACTGATGATCAGGATGTTGTTGGTCGGCTACATTATGGGCATTCGCTCCGAGCGGCGCCTTTGCGACGAGGTTCATCTGAACTTGGCTTATCGTTGGTTTTGTCGGTTGGATCTGGCGGATCCCGTGCCGGACCATTCAACATTTTCCAAGAACAGACATGGCCGTTTCCGGGATAGCGATCTTTTCCGCCACCTCTTCGAACTGGTGTTGACCCGCTGCATCGCAGAAGGGCTTGTAGGCGGAGAGGCTCTGGGTGTTGATGCGTCTATCGTGCAAGCTGATGCAAAGCGGCTGAACAAAGTTGAAGCATCAGACTGGACGCCAGAACGGATCACGCGGGCAACAGAAGAATACTTCGAGACCCTTGATGATGCCGCTTTCGGCGCGGCAACGCCCGTGAAGCCAAAAGTGCTATCGCCCGTTGATCCAGCAGCACGCTTTACCGGGGCAAAGAAGGCCTATTCGATCTTCGCCTATTCTACCAACTATCTGGTGGACCTCGATAATGCCGTGATTGTTGACGTTGAAACAACCGCGCCGATCCGGCAGGCGGAAGTCAATGCCGCTCTGGATATGGTTGATCGTGTTGAGGAGAAGTTTGGTATATACCCAGAACGCTTCGTCGGTGATGGTGCTTATGGCAATGCCGAAACACTGGGTTGGCTCGTTCATGAAAAAGGTATCGAGCCACATGTTCCAGTCCTCGACAGATCGCAGCGGTTCGACCAAACATTCTCGAGGACCGACTTCAAATTCGACTATGAGAATGACCGATACATTTGCCCTGATGGCAAAGATTTGCTGCCCAGTCGCCGTCAATTCCAGACAATCCGCCCCAAAGCGAAGGACGATGAAATCATCCGGTATCGCGCTGCCAAAGCGGACTGTCAGAGCTGCGAATTGAAGTTCAGATGTTGCCCAAACACTGCCACCCGCCACATCACCAGATCGATCCATGAAGGAGCGCGAGACTTCGCCCGAGATCTGGCAGATACAGATGCCTATATCGCCTCAAGACGCGCAAGGCGAAAAGTAGAGATGCTGTTCGCTCATATGAAGAAGATCATGGGGCTGAATAGACTGCGTCTTCGAGGCCCAAATGGAGCAAAAGACGAGTTCACACTGGCAGCCACAGCGCAAAACCTGCGCAAGATGGCAAAGCTGCTCCCAACTCCGGCATGAGGGAGCATCGAGCCTCCCAAAACCGCCCTCCGTTTTGCGCTGCAACACTTAATTTTTCAACAGAATTGGCGGATTGCGGTCATTTCCTGCAGGTGCGAGATCCGTGGTACCGCAGGCCAAAGCGGACAATTATGAGGCTTTTCGAGATGAACGCGTGCAACCATCAGCAGTCTATGATAAAAATATCTCAACCAGTCGGCTGATCTGGTTGCGATTTCTTTCAGCCTCCATCGATTTCAAGCTGAAGGAACGCCGATATGCGAATGCACTTTGGGTGCCGATTTTCTTTTTCCCTTCCTGCTCCGACTCCGATGATCTTGCTGCTCAACGTGCACTATTCACGAGCCAGCGATCTCGAACGTCCGGATCTTCTAGTTGTTGATCCTGCTATTCCGATCGAGGCATTCAGGGATCCGTTCGGAAACTGGGGCAACCGGATTTTGGCACCCGCAGGCTCGGTTACGGTTTCCACTGATGGCGTCATCAGAGATTCTGGCACTCCGGATTCCATCAATGAAAACGCTCGTCAGATGCCGGTTGAGCAATTACCGAGCGAGGTGCTGACCTATCTTCTGCCCAGCCGATATTGCGAATCTGACCTGCTTTCCGATTTCGCATGGCAGAGCTTTGGCCACACTCCTTTGGGATGGCAGCGAGTTCAGGCCGTTTGCGATTATGTTCATAATCAAATCCGTTTCGGTTATGAACATTCGAGGCCAACCCGGACTGCTCTGGAAACGTATCAAGAGCGAGTTGGCGTATGTCGCGACTTTACCCACCTGGCAATAGCCTTTTGCCGCAGCCTTAATATTCCCGCACGTTACTGCACGGGCTACATTAGCGACGTGGGGCAGGGAGTGGTGGATGCGCCAATGGACTTTGCCGCCTGGATGGAGGTTTTTCTCGGAGGACGTTGGTGGGTGTTCGATCCGCGCAACAACGATCTCCGTTTTGGCCGCGTTCTTATTGCGCGCGGTCGTGATGCGGCTGATGTGCCCATGGCTCACAGTTTCGGACAGCACGAATTGACAGACTTCTCTGTCTGGATAGATGAAGTGTCAGAAAATAATTCCTCATGCTGAGGCTAAATAATTTCGTATTTTCCATGCTCAAGAAAACATTGTTGTTCCATGAATTTAAATATTTATTGAGTTTTTAAAGTTAATAGTAATTTTGTCGGTTTGAATTGATCGATATTTTATAAGCTTGCAAAATAAATAATGATCCCTATATATAGTATATCCGCAAAAGCGACGCGAGAAATTCTTTCCATCTTTCAATTTAAAATTCTAGCTTTTGAAACTCTGTTCCCCGAATCCTATTTGGTTTTGGATGTTTTTCAGAGTGGATCAGAGTCTGGACATGTTCGAAAAGGCATCAATCATGACAATTGGTACAGTGAAATACTACAATGCAACGAAGGGTTTCGGCGCTATCATACCGAACAATGGCACCAAAGAAGCTCTCGTTCATATCTCAGACATCAAGCTGGCAGGGCTGACCAGCCTGATTGACGGCTTGCAGCTTTCCTATGACCTGCAAAGAAACACTTGCAGCAAGCGGCGGGCCGTCAACCTCCAACTCGTTGACTAAAAAATATTGATGGCTGCATCAGAAACAATCATCTCACATAAGGAAAATTAAATGACCAGTATTGCCAGAACCAAGGCAGAAGCACGGCTTGCCGCTGTTCAGAAGTCTCAAAAGGAGGTTATAAGCGAACAGGAAGAGCGGACCCTTAAAAACCGCGAAAATATCTCGCGTCTTAGGGCGCTGCGGCTCGCCAAAGAAAGCGTAGACCAGACCCAGAATGCTGCAAAAAGCCCTGTGCGAAGACGTCAGAAGGCTCGCTAACTGGTTCTCACATCACAGCCTTTAACCGGCTAGCATTCCGTTAATATCTAAATAAACTTTATCGTCGTGATGTAAAATTATTAAAAATACTATCCGCAGAAATGATATTTTTCGAATTTGAAAAATAAAGCTATCTATTTCCGAATGGATAGTCTACACAGAGCACGCAATTTAATTTCGCAATTCTGTTCCTTTCGGCCCAGCATTCGACGTTGAGGCTGCCAATTCGCCGCATATCGCGGGCGATATATTTAATAAGGAACACAGTAATATGATTACTGGTACAGTCAAGTTTTTCAATTCCACCAAAGGTTTCGGTTTCATTGCTCCTGATGACGGCGGCAAAGATGCTTTCGTTCACATCTCAGCAGTCGAACGCTCTGATATCTTCTCCCTTACCGAAGGCCAGAAGATCTCCTACGAGTTGGAAGCCGGTCGGGATGGAAAAAGCTCTGCAGTCAATCTGCAAGCAGCTGACTGATAAGCTACCAAGCCGGCATGCATTATGCCGGCTTGATGTCTATCTTGGAACATAATGGCAACAAAATTTGCTATAGAAGAGACTGCATCCACCTAAATCCCTCCTCAAATAAGCTAGGCCACCAGATAAAAAGTTCTGTTGCTATGCCCATTGTCCTGCCTCGCCCCCTCCAAAATGCTGCAGCTCGCTCGAATGACAGCAATGGGAAAGCTTCGCTGAAACAAGCGCTGACTAGCAAATGGCCGGTATCGGCCAGCTACGTCACCGACCTTATTATGTTCAAATCACACCCACTCAAGTTGCGATAGGCGGCCAGATTTATGAGGGCCAGCTAGCGAACTGCCCCAGCAAGTTCGAGCTTGACACGAACCGCCCAAACCGATCGCTATCCGAATTTTCGGGCAAGAAGATCTTTGATGCGCTGGGGCTCTCGCCCCAATAGTCTTTTCAAGGTTGGATCAATCATCGCGAATTCTCCCTCCCGGGCAGCGCGATAATAGCCCGTCATAACTCTAATGACGCTTTCCGGAATCCCATGATCCCGCGCAGTCTTGACCATAGTGTCTTCGCTAATGATGCAGCGCTCTATGGATTGGCCGACGATTTCTCCTGCCAGTCGTGCAAGATCCCCCATATCGAGTGCTTCACTGCCGACCAAAGGAGGTGTTGGGCCGTCGTGCGTTTCGTGACCGCTCAGGAACAGGGCATCCACCTCGGCCAGGTCTTGGTGGGTCGTCCAGGCAACCTTGCCGTCCTCGGGGCCGGTCAGACAGCGGCTCTCAAGCCCTCTTGCATGCATACTGATGGCGCTATCAGCATAAAACCCGTGACGCAACGCCGTCCATGCAAGGCCGGATTGCGCCAGCATTGCCTCGGTCGCAGCGTGATCTCTGCCCGGAGGGAAGTGTGATTGTGAGTTGCTTGAGACCTGACTGGTATAGAGCAATCGCTTCACGCCCAACTCCTTTGCCACAGCTATGGCTGTTTCATGTTGGGCCAGTGCATTGCCTCCGGATGCAGCTGCATTTGAAGACACAAGCAGCAGTCGCGCTGCACCGTCCCAAGCAGAGCGCAAACTGTCAGCATCATTGTAGTCGCCCTTTCTCAGGACCTGATTCAAAAGTAGTTGAGCGATATCAGCAGGTTGTGGTTGAACCGTCTTTGCTTAGAAGATGGAGAAAGCCATGGCCTGGAATGATATCGCCCGCTGCCAGTATAATCGGGATAAGCTGCGCTATCCAACCGATTTGACTGATGGAGAATGGAAAATTATAGAACCGCTTCTGCCTCCAGCAAAGACTGGCGGCCGTCCTCGAACGACCAATCTTCGCGAAGTGGTCAATGCAATCCTGTATATCGCGGGAAGTGGTTGCCAATGGCGTATGTTGCCCAAGGAATTTCCGCCTTTGTCGACCGTGCGCGGCTATTTCTATTGCTGGCGAAATGACGGGCTGTGGCAAACCATCAACCATTTGCTTGTAATGAGTTGCCGCGAACTGGAAGGTCATGAGGCCAGCCCGACGGCTGGAGTAATTGATAGCCAGAGCGTAAAAACGACAGAAAGCGGCGGCATTCGTGGCTATGATGCAGGAAAAAAGATCAATGGTCGGAAACGGCACATCGTAACCGACACCATCGGCCTGATGCTTGTCGTGCAGGTGCATTCCGCCGCCATACAGGATCGTGATGGAGCTCCAGATCTGCTCAAGGCCATCCGTTACCGCTTCCCGTGGCTACGCCTCGTATTCGCCGACGGTGGCTATGCCGGAGATAAACTCAAAAGTGCCATTGCTGGTCATGGCAACTGGAAAGTTCGGATCATTAAGCGTTCCGACACAGCGAAGGGATTCCAACTGCTCCCCAGACGCTGGGTCGTCGAACGAACATTTGCTTGGCTTGGACGCTGCAGGAGATTGGCGAAGGACTGGGAAAGATCAATCCCAAGCTCAACGGCTTGGACCTATATTGCAAGTATCCGCACCATGGTTAGAAGGCTCGCAACATATTGTTATCTTTGATGGACTTTTGAATCGGGCACTCACACGGACACCGAGAGCGGCAAGGTGAGAGAGTTTTTCTGGTTCTCGAACACTTACACCAATCTGCTCTGCTGGCACGAGGCGCAACAGCGCCTCCAAGACAAGTCCGCCAAGTTTTCCCGAGGCCCCGGTAACAACAAGCATTGTTCAATCTCCAATCGTAAGTTTGGTGGCACTGACGCCCAATTCATTTTAATTGTTCGACACAATGACTGTTTTCAAATAGTAAGATAAGAGAGCCAAATTCGAACAGGTTGTTCTGTATGGAGAGCAAAGTTTCTTTTGATGATCTAACCGTCCTGCTCGCAGTGCTTCGTGACGGGGGCTTTCGTGCGGCCGCTCGCCGACTTGGTGTTGCACCATCAAAGGTTAGTACGACAATCTCGCGAATTGAGGCGCAGCTTGGTGTGCCGGTTTTGCGTCGCACGACCAGAAGCCTGCATCTCACCGATGAAGGAAAATTGCTTGTGGACCGGGTTACACCGCTCTTGTCTGCCGTGGATGCCGCTTGTCTTGAGGTGGTCAATCTTGGCGGGCGGGTGCGAGGGCGCCTGAAACTGAATGTACCCGGTGCGGTAATGCCAGATATCCTGCCTCCACTTCTTGCCGAATATCGCCTCCAACATCCAGGGGTGGAGGTGGAGATCATGGTCGAAAACGATCTGGTGGATGTCGTAGCCGCTGGTTGTGATGCAGGTATCCGCTATGGCAGCGTTCTGGAACAAGACATGATTTCTATCCCGATCGGTCCTCGCACACAGCAGATGGCATTGGCAGTAGCCCCCACCTATTTGCAGAAACATGGCATGCCTCTTGAACCGAAGGATCTAACGGCACACAGCGCGATCCGGTACCGCCTGAAGGACGGCCCGCTGTTGCCTTGGACGCTGTGCAGAGAGGGGCAGTTCATGGAGGTAAAGCCAAACAATGCCCTCATCTTGAGTGTGAATGCAATTGACACGGGGCTGCGTTACACGAGAGCGGGTATGGGTGTCATTCAGACATTCCGTAACTGGCTGGATGAGGATTTTGCCAACGGCAGGCTGGTGCCGGTTCTTCCAGATTGGTGGCCCGAGATGGATGGACCACGTCTTTACTATCCCAATCGGTCCGCGCCGCAGCCACTGCGCAGCTTTATCGAAATTTGCCGGTCCGCCGTTTAGATGTGTCGCTCTAGGTCCGTTTCAGATGTTGAAATCTGACAATACGATTAGGAGCGTGGCGAATGTCCGCTTCAAAGAAACGGTAATGTTGCATTTCTAGATTGGGCGAATGACCGCTAATGGGATGTGCCGGCTGCTTCCCCCAACTCAGCAGGTTATAGTTTGACTGTTTCACCTGCAGATTAGGAGAAGTGGCATGACGAAGAAAGCAATTGATGCATTGATGTCGATTGGTATCGATATCGGCAAGGACACATTTCATCTGGTTGGCTTTGATTATGATGGCCAACTTGTTCTGCGCAAGAAGATAAAGCGACTTGCCTTGCTGCAGACTTTCGAAAAGCTCCCAATATGCGTTGTCGGCATGGAAGCGTGCCTGAGCGCTCACTTTGTCAGCCGATCCTTGCGCAAGTTGGGATTTGAGCCTCGAATTATTCCTGCCATTTATGTGAAGCCGTTCATCAAGGGGCAGAAGAATGACTACAATGATGCTGAGGCTATTGCGGAAGCAGCCTTGCGGACGAACTTGCCGACAGTCCCCGAGAAAAGCCAGGATCAGCTCGACTTGCAAGCTCTCCATCGTGTCAGGTCTCGCTTGGACCTGTCACGGAATTGTTCCGCTCCTTTGAAAGCATATTATGCAGCAAAGGAGATTTGTTATGGGACGAACCAAAAGCGAAGAATTTCGACAAGAAGCGGTGCGTATTGCACTGACCAGCGGCCTCACACGCAAGCAGGTTGCCTCTGACCTAGGCGTAGGCCTGTCGACGTTGAATAAATGGGTGACCACCCACAAAACCACGAGTGACGTGACGAGCGAGGATCTGGAACTAGCCAAGGAGAATGAACGCCTTCGACGAGAGATCCGTATCCTCAAGGAGGAGCGGGACATTCTAAAAAAGGCAACGGTGTTCTTCGCGAGCCAAAAGTCATGAGGTTCAGATTTATCGAAGAACACCGGAATATCTTCTCTATCACACGGCTTTGTCAGGTGATGGAAGTCAGCACCAGGGGCTTTCGTGCTTTCTGCAAGCGCCCTGCCAGCCAAAGGCAACGAACAGATATGATTGTTCTGGCCCATATCAAGGAGCAGTCGCGCCTCAGTCTTGGCAGTTATGGCCGTCCACGCATGACAGAAGAATTGAAGGAACTTGGTCTGAATGTTGGCCATCGGCGCGTTGGTCGCCTGATGCGGGAGAATGGCATTTGTGTGAAGCGCACCCGCAAATACAAAGCCACAACTGACAGTAATCATGGCTTCAATGTTGCGCCCAACCTTCTGAACCGGGACTTCTTTGCCGATAGACCCAACCAGAAGTGGGCTGGCGACATCAGCTATATCTGGACCCGCGAGGGATGGCTGTATCTGGCGGTGATCCTGGATCTTCACTCTCGCCGAGTGGTCGGCTGGGCTGTCAGCAACCGCATGAAACGGGATTTAGCGATCCGTGCACTGAATATGGCAATTGCTTTGCGACGTCCTCCCGAAGGCTGCATTCACCAATCTGACCGAGGCAGTCAGTATTGCTCACATGACTATCAGAAAATCCTACGCCAGCATGGCTTCACGCCATCAATGAGTGGCAAGGGAAATTGTTATGACAATGCGGCAGTGGAGACATTCTTCAAGACGATCAAGGCCGAATTGATCTGGAGGAAAAGCTGGCAAACAAGACGGCAGGCGGAGGTCGCAATTTTTGAGTATATCAACGGTTTCTACAATCCGCGTAGAAAACACTCAGCTCTCGGCTGGAAAAGCCCCTTGGCTTTCGAGAGAAAAGCAGCCTAAATGAGCACACGGAGCGGAACGAAACCGCGACAGGTCCACCCGGCTATTACGAGCAAACCGGGACACTTCACGAGCAGCAACGGCTCCAACTTTGCCAAGGCATACTTCCGCAACCATGCGATCAAAGCCAGCCCGTTCCGCGCTGCCTGAGGCGGAACGGCCAAGGTCGTCATCAATCACTTCTATATGCGACCAGCCCAATTGGCTGACACGGTCTCGCATTGCATATTGAAGCGTGCTGCTTTCTCTATTGTGTAGAACCTGGTGAACTGAGGACTGGCGTACATAAACGATTGCTTTACGTTCCAGATGATGATGCTCAATCTTCTCAGACATTACCGCTCTCCTTCTCCAAGAGTGGAATGTCCTGGCCAATGCTTGCTTTTGACGCGTGATTGGCACCGTGTTCCATCATCATTCGCGCCATTAATCTGGTTATTTTGGTGCGCGTCTCCTGCGGCAGCGTTTGCCAGTGCGGCGTCTGAGGGTGGTACGGTCCCTCCAATGGACTGAATAGATTTAACTGTTGCTCGGGGCTTGGTTGAAATCGACGCATGATCACCTCCCTGATTCTGATCACCAGACATAAAGTCTGCGCTCAAACCATGGGCACTCGAAGACAAATCGAGTTCACTGGACTTGATCTGGGCAAGAAGAAAATGTAGCGCTTGACCTGCGCCCCAAGTCTCTACCAGTTTCAAGGAGAGTCCATGGGTTTAAGTTGCCTTCATGCAGCAGCCAGTTTCAAGGCTGATTGAGCCGCATATTCGTTTGGTGTGAGGTTACCCAAAGAAGAATGGGGCCTCTCGGTGTTGTAATCGTCCTTCCATGCCTTGATCTCGTGCCGGGCCTGCGCCAATGAGGAAAACAGGGTTTCGTTCAGGCACTCGTCCCTGAAGCTGCCATTGAAGCTTTCAACAAGGCCATTCTGCATTGGTTTGCCAGGTGCAATATAGTGCCAATGGATCTCTTTCTCCTGGCACCACTTCAGAATTGCCATCGAGGTGAATTCCGTTCCGTTGTCGCTGACGATGGTCTTGGGCTTGCCTCTTTGCCTAATCAGTTCATCAAGTTCTCGGGCCACCCGATAGCCAGAAAGGGATGTGTCAGCAACCAGTGCCAGACATTCTCGGGAGAAGTCATCGATGACTGCCAGCACTCGGAACCTGCGCCCGTCAGTGAAAGCATCGGAGACAAAATCCAGCGACCAGCGCTCATTTGCCCAGTTGGGCACGACAATAGGCTTTCTGGTGCCCGGAGCGCGTTTGCGTCCGCCTCGCTTGCGGACCTGCAGCTTCTCTTCACGATAAAGTCGCCTGAGCTTCTTGTGGTTCATATGGATGCCTTGCTTGGACAGCATGATCGCAATCCTTCTATATCCAAAGCGGCGGCGTTTAGCCGCCTCCGTCTTGATTGCTTCTCGAAGATCTGCGTCATCATCCCGAATGCTTTTGTAGCGCACACTGGACCGATCAACTTGTAGAATGGCACACGCCCGCCGCTGGCTCACACCATGCTCTTTACAGGCATGGACCACAGCATCTCGCTTGCCGACAGGCGTCACCATTTTTTTGAAGCGATATCCTTCAAGACCGCATTGTCTAGCATCTGCTCGGCCAAAAGCTTTTTGAGCTTGGCATTTTCTTCTTCGAGTGCCTTCAGCTTACGAGCATCAGAGACATCCATGCCACCATATTTGGCCTTGTATTTGTAAAAGGATGCAGAGCTGATCCCATGCTTGCGACAAACCTCTGCGGTTGGAATCCCGGATTCCTGTTCCTTGATCATTCCAATGATCTGTTCTTCTGAAAATCGCGTGCGCTTCATTATCCGTCTCCGTTACGTGGGACGGACTCTACCAAATTCTGGACGAGTTTTGGGGGCGCAGGTCACGCTGATAAACCAGACACATCGACACGTGGGTAATGGCATACTTGAACCGACAAACAAGTCTGCCGATCGAACATCCAAAGGGGAATCTCGAGTGCGATATTGGACGTATCACCGACCTGGTGACATCGAGCAATTTGAATACCCGCCTTGTTTACGATCTTTTCGATCAGGACTTCTTGCCCGGACCAGGCATGAAATTCATAAAGCACGCGCCGTTGTGTGCTCTTATGGGTTTTGTTAAACCCGGTTGTATAACGCGGAGCGCCCCCATTCCACCCGCGGCGTCCTGACCCCGAATGAGGTCTATGACACGACGAATGGAACAATAAAACTGGCAGCCTGAACCCAAAATCAGATCCACCTTGTTCAGGATGAAACATGGTCGAAAAAGCAGGACCACCTCTGCCATCAATCAGTCTGAAGCAGATGCTCTACTTTTTGCAACAGAGTCGAACCAGTTCAGAAGGGGGAGCCTCCCGAACAAATTGAACCGAATTGCTGATCATTATCATCATTCTTTCTCGACTGTAACTTGCACTGACATATCGATTAAGTCACTGCATGTTCCATGAAAATTGCCCGTTACCGGAGTAATTTGCCGGATATCGCGCCCTACCGCAACGGGAATAAGATTACTCGATCCAACGGTTCTGTTTGTCGGGTCAAATGGAATCCAGCCAGCTCCAGGAACATAGATCTCGACCCACGCATGAGTTGCCCCAGCATCAAGCGATCCAATGTAGATCTCGTCAGGATTGTATAGATAGCCTGAAACGATACGTGCTCCAAAGCCGAGTGTTCTAGCGGCTTCCAAAAATAGAACTGCAAAGTCACGGCATGAACCTGATGCCTTGTTTAAGGTTTCGGTTGGGTCCTGTGTTCCTTCTGCCTCACGGGACTTGTAAGAAATTTGGGAGAATATCCCGTTTGAAATATCCTTGAGTAATGCAAGGGTGTCTGTAGGCCGTTGCATTATGAAGCCCTCAATCCAGTTTTCTAACAGGCTTTTCGGGTCTGCATACTGGGGATGAAGAAGAGCTCCAAGATCAGCCCAATCGTCGTCGGAGTATAGAAATGGATATCTGGAGGCCGTTGGTGCAATATCGAAAACAGGCCACGTTGCGGCTGTGAGTTCCACAATAGAGCAACTCGTAATCGAGAGATAGTCAGTGGGAGAAGAAAATTCGGCGATTGCAATGGAGTTTCCAGCAACATCATGCGACCAGTTTATTTTTGCTTGTGGGGCTATTTCAAGATCGAACAAGATCAGCTTAAGATCCGGTGACTCTCGGGGGCGTAGTGAGAATCTATGCGGTCCGAGCACTATTTTCCTTGCATAGCTATAAGTCGTGCCGTGTTGAATTTTAAGTCGTACCATTGATACCCTGTCCATCAGCTATTCGGTGCGTAGGCGCTGCCCTATGGTTAGTGTTTTTAGAAAGAGCCGTGAGTTGCGCATGATGTGCCAGGAGGCGGCATTTTTTAGTCGCCATGCGAGGCAGCTGCTGCTGAGCAAATCAAAACACTAAAAGCTTGCTTGATAAGCGTCATAGCGATGACTACGTGTTCTGTTGGAACAGCTATCAGGTTTTGAGAGTACCTTTTTAGCAAGGGGCTTTGCGAATATGCCGGGCAAAATCAAGCAAGTGGTCAGCAAGTCACTCGTTAAGAAAGTCTGCTTCCGTTTCATGCCTCAACAAATCAAATTGCAGGCTATGATATGCTCCATCCAAATGAACGCGTACGCTGTTATTCTTCACTGAATGCGGTTTGCCATCCAGAGTAGCGACTGCTCTGTCCTCTTTGTCTACAAAAGTCTGCGAAACAGCAATGTCATAGTCGGTCTCATCGACCCGCACATGCAGGTGAAAGCTTGGCCAGCTTTTCGGAATACAAGGAGAAATATTCAGCGTTTTTCCTTCGCGCCTCAACCCGAGAATTCCAGAGATGCCAGCCTGATACATCCATCCGGCAGAACCTGTATACCAGGTCCACCCACCGCGTCCGACATGAGGCGCGACAGAATAGACATCTGCGGCAATCACATAGGGTTCCACCTTGTATCGCTCTGTTGCCTCTGGGGTTAGTGCATGATTGACCGGATTGACCAATGACAAAAGCGCATGTGCCTTCTCGCCTTCCCCCAGTTGAGCAAAGGCTAGGATCGCCCACATCGCTGCGTGAGTATATTGTCCGCCATTCTCGCGTAACCCCGGCGGATAGCCCTGGATATAACCTGGATCACTGGCAGACTGATCGAAGGGGGGAGTGAACAACAAGGCCAAGCCCTCATCCCTGAGTACCAGATGTTGATCTAGAGACTGCATGGCCATTCGTGCGCGATCCCTGTCTGCCGCACCAGACAAGACAGCCCATGATTGGGCGATGGAATCGATTTTGCATTCTTCACTGATCGACGCTCCCAGCCAGAGGCCATCATCAAAGGTTGCCCGACGATACCATTGCCCATCCCATGCAGTATTTTCAAGGGACGAGAGCAAGGAGATTGCATGTGTGGTCCAGAGTTTAGCCCGTTTGGGATCACGTTTTTCTGCCAACGGTGCAAAAAGATGAATGCTCCGCAAAAGCAGCCAACCGAGCCAAACGCTTGTTCCCTTGCCTGCTTCACCAACACGGTTCATGCCGTCATTCCAGTCGCCAGTGCCGATTAGCGGCAAACCGTTTTCTCCCGTTAAAGTTAGACACAAATCCAGAGCACGGGCGCAATGCTCAAACAGGCTTCCTGTTTGGTCGGAAATGTCTGGCACGAAGAAGGCATCATGGGTTCCTTCTGCCAACAGAGGACCATCCAGAAACGGCAGTTCTTCATCGAGAATGGCATCATCCCCGGTTTGGACAATGTAAGTTGCCGTGGCAAAGGCCAACCATACCCGGTCATCGGAAATGTGCGTGCGGACCCCCTGGCCTGAATGAGGGAGCCACCAATGCTGGACGTCACCTTCCACGAACTGCCTTCCGGCAGCAAGGAGAAGATGCTTTCGCGTTTCCTCCGGTTGAGAGAAGGTCAGTGCGATATGGTCCTGCATCTGGTCTCGGAACCCATAGGCTCCACTTGCCTGATAAAATCCTGAGCGCGCCCAGATGCGGCAAGCTTGCGTCTGATAGAGGAGCCAACCATTGAGCATGATGTCCATGGCACGATCGGGGGTTTTAACCTGAACCGCTCCCAAACTATCCCTCCAATAGCGTTGAACCCCGGACAGGCACGCATCGATATCACAGGTGCGGTATTGGGTGATAATTTCACGAGCGCCCTCTCTGGTGCGACTTTGTCCAAGAAGGGAGACAAAATCGTGGCTCTCACCCGGTTCCAACACAACGGTGGTGCGCAGTGCTGCACACGGATCAAGGCACGCACCCATGGTGCTAGAGAGTGCTTTTTTACCTCTCATGGCTTCCGGATGGGCAAGGCTGCTGTTTCGTCCGATAAAGCCGGTTCGATCGGCCGTCCATTCCTGCTGAAGACCGTTAGAATCGGCAAATGCAACCCTATCGGGGAAGGCTGTATTCCACGGTTTGGTTGCAAACAGAGCGCCGGTTTCTTCATCTCGCTCGCTTAGAACAAAAGGCTCGGACTTGACCCGGGACGAACCTAAAACCCAGTCATTGTAGACCGTGACGGACAAGTGCCGCCTCCGATTGGACCTGTTGGTCAATGTTAACTTGGAAATCCTGATCGGATCCGACAGAGGTACGAATTGCACCAAACTGGAGTGGATCCCACTTGCGGCATGCTCGAACGAGCTGTAGCCGAACCCGTGGCGCGTTATGTAGGTGCCTTTGTCACGAATGGGTTGAGCCGTCGGACACCAAACCGCACCACTCTCCTCATCGCGAATATAAACTGCCTCACCCGCAGGATCAGCCACCGGATCATTGGACCACGGCGTTAGCTGGTTCTCGCGGCTATTCTCTGCCCAGCAATATCCGCTCCCCGTCTCCGAGACCTGAAAGCCGAAATGTGGATTGGCAATCACATTGATCCATGGTGCAGGCGTAGTGTCGTTATCCTTCAGAGTGATGACATATTCTGTGCCATCTTTATCGAAGCCTCCAATCCCGTTGAAAAACTCCAGATCCTTTGGCTGTGGCAAGAGGTCCTGGTCTGAGACAATGACGGGAATAGGAGATGCACTGCCAACACCAGTCCTTGACGCCTCGTCCGACTGGAAAATACGGCCCAATTGCTCAGATAGGGACCCGTGATTGGCTACAAGCGACACGCGTGCAACCGAAACCAGAAGGGATTTTGCTTCCAGACTGATCTGGTCTGAGCGCAGAAGCAAGACAGATCCATGTTCATTTTCATTGCGGATCTGAGACGATCTCATCGCCGTTTGTATTGCGGACTGCAAATCCTGGATGTAGCTGGTTGAAAGATCGTTCAATATGATGAGATCGATATGGAGCCCTTTCATACGCCAATAGGCATAGGCACGAAGCAGCCGTCTCACGAGCGGCAAGCCATCCATGTCTGATATCCGTAACAGGACGATGGGAAGGTCTCCGGAAATTGACAATGGCCACAGCGCTGATTGGCGTCCAGCCCCACTGGCGACCACTGAAGCAGACGCACGGAATCGGGCATCTGAATAGAGAAGTGCCGAGGTCAAACTCTGGAAATCTGCCGCTTCGCTTGAAGACACGTTCAGGTGGCGCAATTGCACCTGCGCCTGTGTCCAAGCCAAAGTTTTTGCTCGATCATAGGAATTGTGGTCGTGGTGCTTATCAAGCAAATTCATCAACTCGGAACGAGACGCTGCCACCAACGTCCAAAAAGTGATGTGCAATGTTTCGCCGGGAGCGATGCTGACCCGATGCCTTAGGGAAAAGATCGGATCCAGGACTGTACCCGTTGTATTGGAAAGCGAAGCCTTGTCGTTTAAAGCTTTTGCATTGGCAAGCGAGCGATTGCGCCCAAAAAACTTCAGCCTGTCCGTTTCATATTGTGGCTCTTGCGCTATTTCCCCTTCCACAATTGCAAAATGACTAACCCAGACTTCCGGCTCGTCTGGTGAACGACGACGACGATTTGCCAGGAGCCCCCCAAATTCGGGCAGATATTCCGTTTCAACAAACATCTTGGAAAAGACAGGATGAGCGGCATCCGATATCGGGGAAGCAAGAACCAGCTCGCTATAGGACGTGACTTCAATATGACGCGCTCTTAGCCCCGCATTGGAGAGCGTTATCCGTCTCACTTCACCATCATCTTCACCCGAAACCAGCACGTCCATACGACAGGAGAGCAATCCGTTGCGGCAGGAATACTCCCCATAATCCTCGGCAAAGACTACTTGCTGTTGTTTCAGGTCTCGTTTGGCCAGATGACCGGCAGGAGACCAAACAGAGCCGGAATCGACATCTTTGAGGAAGATGAAAGAACCGAAGTTTTCGTGGGTGGAATCCTCACTCCAGCGCGAAATGGCAATCTCGCCCCACCGGCTGTAACCGGCGCCGCGTGCTGTCAACATCACACTATAGCTGCCATTTGAGAGCAAATGGGTAATTGGTGCCCCAACCAGTGGAGACTTGAAGCGCCGGATTGTGGGCTCGTTGAATATGGCCTCTTCAGTTGAGGCTTTCACTTCTTCGGCTCCGGGATGAACCAGTGGCACATAACGCGGTCTGCGTTCTTGCAACAAAAGCTCGCTGGCCATGATGAGCGGATCGCTGTGAAAACGGGATCGTATGAGCCCGTCATGCATAACGTTGGCGATGGCAACAATGGTCATGCCCTGATGATGGGCCATCACATTGCGGACGATTGCCACTTTCTGCCCATCGGGCAATCGGGATTGCGTGAAATCCAGGGCCTCATAAAATCCGTAAGGTCCGCATCCTCCCAGATCAGCGATCCGATTATAGTTGATCGAGGCATTGCGGGCGTCGAACATCGCAGCCAACCCCGTCGCATAGGGAGCAATCACACGGTTCTCTGAAAGCCCGCGCTTCAACCCCAGACCGGGAACCCCAAAATTGGAATATTGATAGGTGAACTCGATATCCCGGGCGTTAAACGCTGATTCAGAGATGCCCCAAGGTAGGTTCAGCTTTCTGCCATAGCCTTGCTGAAGCGCCACAACGCGACGGTTGGTGTCATTGAGAAGGCTATCAGTGGGAGCCTGCATCACCAGAGAAGGCATCAGATATTCAAACATCGAACCTGACCAGGAAACAAGGGCAGACCCATTTTTGTCTGGCGTCGATTGTCGTCCGAGTCTAAACCAGTGGCGTGTCGGAATATCCCCTTTTGCGATGGCCACAAAGCTCGCAAGATTGGCTTCGGAGGCGAGAAGATCATAGCAATTCTCATCAAGCTTGTTCTCGGCACGCGCATAACCGATGGAGAGCAGTTTCCGCTTTTGGACAAAGAGGAATGTGAAATCCATAGCCAACGCCATGTTTCGCGCTTCATCAGCCATAGCGTCCAAACGAAGGCTCAAATGATCCCGCACCTCTGGGGAAGCGGACAGGTCTCTTTCAAACTCGCGAATTCTGCGCGATAGCGCTGTGGTCCAGTAGACCAGGTCCGGCATACGGTCTTTTTCCGGAATAATGGAAACCTCATTTGCCAGCACAACCGATTTTCTTGCAATACGGCCCATTCTTGGCGCGATTACCTCTAGGTCCTGAGCCCCATTTAGTCCGGACTTGAGTTCTTCATATAGCAGGCCAAGGCGTTGAGTGCTGGCAGACTTGACCATGACGGTCTCAAACGCCTCAAGCGCCAACATGAGCGTGTCGTTCATTCCCACTCGCACTGTAGCAATGGGTAAGTCAGCTTTCCATTCAGCACATGCTCTTGACAGAGCGATCAGATGGCCAGCAAGGTTTCCGCTATCCACCGTGGAGACATAAGCTGGCTCGAGAACCTTTAAGTTGGTTGTGTCATACCAGTTGAAGAAATGTCCGCGGAAACGTTCCATGCGACGCAGGGTTTCAAAGCAAGATTCCAGCCGTTCGACCGTCTCGCTTTTTCCTGCCCATCCGAAATCATAGGCAGCGCCAGCCGATAAAAGATAAAGCCCAATATTGGTCGGAGATGTCCTGTGTGCGATGACTGGCTTGGGGTCTTCCTGAAAATTGTCAGGAGGAAGCATATTGTCAGCGGGAGTGACGAATCTTTCGAAATAGCGCCAAGTGCGGCGTGCTATCGCACGCAGACGCTCTTTCTCAGTCGGTGTTAATTCGGCGTTCTTTGCCTTGTCAGATGTGCGGCTGATCTGAAAAGCAACGAGAGGAGCGATAAGCCAAAGACAGGCAAAGACTCCCGTGATCGGCAATGACTGAAGGGACAAAGCAGCCAGTCCCGCGATCATGACAAGGCCCAACGCTGTTCCGCCGATCATTAGTCGGTAAAACCCCGAAAGCTTCAGTTCACACGCAAGCTCTGCCTGAGCCGCAGTAACCCACTGCAGCATATGGCTGTGCGTCACATAGAGTCTCTTGACTGATTTTATAATGGCGCGCCCCATGATCGCGGCCTGATGAGGCAGGAAGACAAGCGACAACAAGGTCTTGATTGCCGCTGCATTGAATTCCGCTCCCAGCATTTGGAAATGGCTATTGATGCGTATCCCCATATTCCTGGGAATAACGGCAAAGAAGCAAGATACGAATTCGGGAATAGCCACGGCACAAAGAACGAAACACGTGCCCAACAGAGCCGACGAAAAGGGCAGCATCCAAACCAGCCCGAGACACGCCAACAAGGTGGGAGCAACCAGAGATCGCCTTAAATTGTCAAGAATTTTCGCGAAGCCGATCAGATCTACCGACTTAATATGGCTGGGCCATGCCAATACCCACGGGAGCAATTGCCAATCGCCTCGGACCCAGCGGTCTTGGCGTTTGCATGCCACATCGTAGCGAGAGGGAAAATCGTCGATGACTTCAATGTCTGAAACCAGACCTGAACGAACGAATATCCCTTCGAGCAGATCGTGGCTGAGGACAGCATTCTCGGGAATGCGATTGGCCAGAGCGGCCTCAAAGGCATCTACGTCATAAATTCCCTTGCCAGTATAAGAGCCCTCACCAAATAGATCTTGGTAAACATCGGAAATGGCAGAAGAGTAAGGGTCTATGCCTCCGGGTGCAGAAAAGACCCGGTGATAAAGAGTATTTTTCCCCTTGGTTGTGAGTGTGGGGGTTACTCTCGGCTGGAGAATACCGTAGCCGTTGACAATGCGTTGCGTCTCTTTGTTTAAAACCGGACGATTAAGGGGATGCGACATTTTACCGATTAGCTTGCGGGCGACGTCCCTTGGCAATCGGGTGTCAGCATCCATCGTGATTACGTAGCGAACTTTGTCCGGAACCCAGGGAATTGTGCCATCGAGAGCAATGAAAGTGGTGTCCTTTGCCCCTCGCAGTAATCGATTGAGCTCTTGCAGCTTTCCTCGCTTGCGCTCCCAACCCATCCATTTGCCCTCAGACGCATTGAACTGTCGATCTCGAACAAGAAGAAGAAAACGCTTGCCCGCTACGCCTAATCCATAACGTTTATTCAATTGCTCGATTGCTGTTTCGCCATCTGCGATCATAGCATCTTCTCCAGCGAGGAACTTCTGGTCTGCATCCATACGATCAAGCAGCAATGCGAATGTGAGATCGTCTTCCGGGCCGGACAGATAATGGACTTCAAGGAGTTCAATCTGCCTGAGGAGCTCTTCCGAATTGCTCAGCATGGTCGGAACGACCACCATGGTTCGCGAGTCTATGGAGACGCCGTGCTCAAACTCCATGCTGGGCAGGATAACCGGGCCAAAGCTCCAGATCACAAACCGGTTTACGAATGCTGTCGCTGCCTCCGTTGCGGGAATGAAACCGGCCAAACAAAGCAGAGTCCCGACAGGGATACTTGAGATATTCAAAGCCCAAATGCTCGCCCATAGCATCATGAGGGCGATACAGGAGATAAGACCGACATAGCCGCCAACGCCCAACCGTTGACTGAAGCGGAGTATCGACAGGCGCATGGGGGGCTTGAAGTCTATTTTGGTTTCTAGCTGCGGTCGTCCATCTAGAAGCAGATAGTAACCGGGATCTGAGAGGCGGCTGTCTTGCGACGCTGCACTTCCTGCGCTTGATACCAGCACCATGACCTGTCTCGTCACCTCGATTTCCGATAAAGGCGATCTGCGTGCCAGAACCTCAATAGCGTTGCGATACATGTCCCGCGTTGCAAAGTCCATCAGAGCAAAAGTTCCGCTTTTTCTCAGTTCAGCATCAACCAGATTCACGCTTTCAAACGCGTCCGACCACTCAATGCCTGAAATAAGGCGCAAACTGGTTATTATGTTACGGACGGACAGGTTGGAGGCGCCAAGATTTTGTTGCGAGCGCAAAACAACCTCATCAATAGAGCAACCTTCACTAGATAGCCGCTCTTCAAGCCACGCCAGTATGGGCAAACAATCGGCATCATAGTCACGCAAACGCTTGGCCAGCTGCGCTGCGAACCGTTCGGGCAAAGGCGCGGTTGAAATACCGGCTAAAGCAACATCAGAAGCGACTTTTTTTACCAAAATCTGGTCGACGAGGGTGTCGGCCGCAATACGGCTGTTTCGACCGGCGACGATCTGATCTGCCAGACGTCGAAGATTCTCAATCAACACAATACGGAGCGTGATAGGAAGTGCCCAAAGTTCGCCCATGGAAAGCGGATGGACTGTTTGATAGGCGCGAATAAACCTTAGAAATATTTCGGGATCAAAATGACTGTCTGTATGAGCAACAAAGGCCCAAGCTATGCCGAAAACGCGAGGATAGCCAGCCAAGGGTCCATCAATCAATTTGGGCAGTTGCTGGTAGTAGCTTAGAGGGAGGCTGCTTTTAACGGCGCGTATCTGCTCATCTACCAGATAATAGTTATCGAGTAGCCATTCCGCAGCTGGAACCAAATTCTGATGTTTTTCCAGCTCTTCTGCGTTGGAAAGATAAGCTGCATGAATCGCATTGGCATTCTCTTTGAGGCGCTTTTGTAACGAAGATACTCTTGGTGGGGTTGTCGAAACCACCTGTGCAACTGCGAGCGATTTCGCATGAAGCTCCAGGCGCTCGGCACTGAATAATTCTTCTCTGATGGGAGAAGTATCCCGCCAAAGTCCGGAGGCTCGTCCATTTAAATTAGCAAGAAATGACAGAGGTATCATTGTAACCCTTTCGCACCGTGCCACTGGTGTGACAAAGCAATGCAGAAACCTAAGGCCGCTGGCAGTCATTTCGTTTTAGAGAATTAGAGGTATAGAATATTGATCGGGCCTATTGATCAGTTTCATTCCATGCGAACGCACAGCCTGAAGACCGGACCACTTGCCAGAGGTCATCTATTCAAGCTATCAACCTTTTAAAATTTGGCACTGATCAAGGTTAATGCCGCCAAGTAAACCCAATCATGGAAACGAGTAGTCTGGTTGGTCTATGTCAGCAGAGGGCCAGCCTGATCGAGGTAAGATGAGTCAAAATCAGCAAATGCGACCAAGCGATCATAATTGTCAAAAACCACCTGCCCATTGCGAAAAGTCGCCATTCCGACTTCTCGCAACTGTCTCAAGACTCGATTGACATGCACAGCACTCAGGCCCAGCGCGTCGGCAAGAAGAGGTTGAGTGAGCGGGCAGGTAAAGCCGGTTTTGCTGCCAGCGCCTATGAGAGAAAGGCGGGTCCCTAGCTCAAGAAGAAAATGGGCCATGCGTTCTGCAGGATTGCGACGTCCAATATTGACCAGATGCTCAACCACCATGGCCTCGTCCCTGGACAATGCCCAGAGCAAAGCCATGGCAAGCCGTGGGTGTTGAGCAAAGGTATCGAGAAGGCGAGGTATCAAGATTTCACACACTTCAACTTCTGTTATAGGCTCGATGTTGTGATCAGAAGTGTGAAACAAAACACTTCTTACACCCAAAAAATCACCTGGTATCTGGAAATCAACGATTTGTCGGGTTCCGTCAGCCTGAATTTTGTAGGAGCACACCCAGCCACTCATCAAAATAAAGGCAGCCTGATTTGACTGACCTTGATGCACCAGATCCTGCCCAACTCGAACTTTCCTGCTCTGTTTGAGAAGTTGTCCCAAAATCTCTAGTTCTTGTTCGGAAAGTCGAATGAAAGCGCTTAGTTTTTCTGCAATTGGCGTGTTCAGGATCGTCTTCATAGCATCGCCACGCTTTTGGTCTTCAGAGAAATACCTCAAGATGCTGATCTTGATCAGTCCACCATATCCGAATGTTTGGGAAGATAGAAGAAATAAATAGGCGCCAAATTCTTGATGGGACTAAAACATGAGAGAGACACAACTTGTTGCTGGGGAGGCGGCTCTTTCGATCTGCGAGTCGCTTCTTTTGGCGCTGAATGATCAAAAGATCATGACGGAAGCCCAGGTCCTTGGGGTTTTGGAAGATGCGGCGGCTGCACATGAGAATGCGATTAAAGACGCTTCGGATCCCGAAGCACATCGCCAGATCTCGGATCTGATCAACAAGATCATCACAGGAGGGAATTCGGTAAGGAATCGATAGCCGGCAATGGTGGCGTGTCTGGGTATTGTTTGCGCGTCGTTTCAGCCCAAGAGCTTCTGGTTTCATATCCTATTCATTGAGATAGCGCCGAAGCAAATAGTCGATCTCTTTGAGGCGATAATCTGGAGAGTACTCAAGTAACCATCCCCTTCCAAGGAGGATCAAATGCAGAACCGCGTTACAACCTCAATTATCCATTTCGATCATCCATTCCAGTTTTCCGGATCCGACAAGTCCTATCCTCCCGGCGACTACAAGCTCACTCGAGAAGACGAGGCAATAGAAGGCAACTCATGGATGGCATATCGCTGCAAATCCATTTGCATCGACGTCCCTTCCATCGGCCGCGCCAAAGGCAAAACGGAACGATATACTGTCGCTCAGGACGAACTGACTGCGATGGTTCACCGGGATTCCAGCTTTTCAGAACGCTCGCTGAGCTAAACAGGCAGGCAACGAGATCAATTCATCAATGAGGGAAAATTCGGATCTGTCTGAATCTCAAACAACGAGTCAAAAGCAAAGGTGACATCAATGAAGAAAATAATCGAGGCGTTGCGTTCGAAACAAACCCCGGTGACATTGTGCCTATGGGAGGAAGAAGGAGGCGCCATCGAGAAACCGCACCAGAGAGAGACTGGTACCGTTGCCCGGCCATTGGACGGATCGGAAGAAAGTACACCTATGCGACCAAAAGCCAACATCCTTCAAAAATCCAATAAAGAGAGGGCGTTTTTCAGCGTCGAATCATCATGGGCTTAGTCTTTCCAAACCAGACCTGCAACGTGGATGAAGACGCAGGGATTGTTCGATTTTCCGGATATGACGGCCTGATGGAAATCCGCTTTTCCATGACGCTAGAAACGCTTGATCATCTTACGAAAACCTATGGCGAAGAGCGCCAACCACATAGGCAAGCCTTTGAAAATCTGAGATCTCGCATTCAGAATGCCGCAATACGCACCTATAACAGGACAAGGAAATCTTTCTACAGATTAGGAGCGGATTCCAATTTCTAGGCGCGTGTCCTGCTCTTTCGAACTGAAGCTCAACAGGGTTGGTTGCGAGGTCCCGACCAGCAAGAGACCGCGTCCAAGCTGCAAAAAAGTCTTTCTAGGCTAACCTTGATCAGTACCTGTTCTGCTGAGGAGAAGTAACCTGCTCTTAGAAAAGCGGTGCTTCTGCCGCAGGAGAATGAACATGAAATCCCCTGAATGGCTAAAACCTGGACTATATGGAGCGGCGATTGGAGCGGTATGCGTTAGTGTTGTCGGATTTTCGTGGGGCGGCTGGATGACAGCCTCTGCTTCCAACAAAATGGCAATGTCCATGGCTCATGACGATGTGATTGCAGCCCTTGTTCCTGTCTGTCTCGATCAGTCTGAAAAGGACTTGAATCGTCAGGCAACCCTGACCAAAGTCAATAGTGCTTCCTCCTACAATCGCCGCGACGTTGTCATGGATAGTGGCTGGGCCACTGTGCCCGGCGCTGAAAAGCCGAACCGTGATTTGGCTCAAGCTTGCCTGATTGCGCTCAAGCTCGACAAATAGCAATTCAGACACAGGTTGTCTTTCATCTCGATCCGTGGGGAGCAAGAATACTTGGCTCTGCCAGTCCAGCATGAAGACAACCGGGTCCCAATTGCCGCGACGCAAAGAGTTCCCATCCAAAGTCTCGTGCTTTTACGCCGCTTTCCCAGACAATCGGCCTTAATAGACAAATGCCTTGGAGGCGATATATATGCGCATCAATCTTGGCTGCCAGCTCCAGTTCAGCTTTCCACAAGAGACGCCAATGGTCGCGGTTCTGAACGTCCATTACTCCCACTTTGGCGACTTGGAACGTCCTGATTTTATGGTTTCTTCGCCAAGTGTACCGTTGGAAAGTTACCGGGATGGCTTCGGAAACTGGTGTACCAGACTGATCGCTCCCAGCGGTGACTTCGAACTGAAGACGGACGGGATCTTCCTCGATAAAGGGGAGCCCGATCCAATCGCGCTTGGCGCCATGCAATTTGATGTTCAGCATTTGCCTGCCGATACGCTGGTCTATCTATTGGGAAGCCTATATTGCGAAACAGATCTTCTGTCTGAAGAAGCCTGGCACCTGTTTGAGAATACCGCGCCCGGCTGGGCACGTGTTCAGGCCATATGTGACTTTGTCAACGACCATGTCACTTTTGGATACGAGCATGCACGTGCAACGCGTACCGCGTTTGAAACCATGACAGAATGCAAGGGTGTCTGTCGTGACTACACTCATCTTGCCATCACCCTTTGCCGCTGTCTCAACATACCTGTACGATATTGTACCGGCTATCTCAGTGATATCGGAGAACAAGCTCCCTATCCCCCCGGTGACTTCGCCGCTTGGATGGAAGTCTATCTCTCTGGCCGCTGGTGGGTTTTTGATCCGCGCAATAACACGCGGCGCATCGGCCGCATTTTGGTGGCGCGCGGACGGGATGCCGCGGACGTTCCCTTGACGCAGACTTTCGGCAAGAACACCCTGATGAATTTCACTGTCTGGGCTAATGAAGTTCAGGAAAATGAGGGGGAATGACGCTTCGTGTTCATGGCCCGAATTGAAGATCAGTCAAAATGAACTCCAAAACACTTTTTTCAAACAAAGGATAAACATGATGTCTTTCAAAGATCTGACAACCCGGGCTGCTGAAGCCGAAAAGACCAAAGAAACGGATGCAAAATTAAAAGACACAAAGGTCATACCTATCAGTGTTGGCCCCAAGAAAGCCGCCCAAGAGCAGCAGAAGCCAAAAGGCTGAACTTTCGCCTCTAGTCGGTGCGCGCAGACGATGAGTGCGCATCATTTCAACCGCATAAGCTTCTCTGGCCAATGCCATTGTTCAAAGATGCTCCGTGTAACGACGATCGAAGGAAAGAGCATGCCTGATCATAGCAACGGGTCCAACAATGAAGGGCCATGGAATCCCAGGGGGCGTTCAAACTCTGGCAATTTCAATGCTCTCTTCGGGCAGGCAGGCTCGCAGTTCGGAGACTTGTTTCCCAATGGCCCACCCTCCTTGCGCAATGTAATTATCGCTGGCGCCTTGATTCTGTCGGCATTGTTTGCGTGGTCATCATACTTCACGGTTCCTAGCGACTCGATTGCCGTCGTACAGCGATTTGGAAAATACTCTTCAGAAGTCCCTTCGGGTCTCCATTTCAAGCTTCCCTTCGGGATAGACATAGCAACGATTGTCCCGATCAAGCGCCAGTTGAAACAGGAATTTGGCTTCACCACACCGGGTGCCCACGATGCCTATCAAACCCCGACAGACGGTCGTCTGGAAACAGAAATGGTCACCGGAGATCTGAACGCAGCTCTGGTGGAATGGGTTCTGCAATACCGGATTTCGGACCCGGTCAAGTTCTTGTTTGAGGTGCGCGAACCCCGGGCGACCCTGCGCTATGTGTCTGAATCTGTCATGCGTGAGGTGGTAGGCGATCGCACGGTCGATGAAGTCATCACCATTGGGCGACAAGAAATTGAAAGTGAAGCCTTATTGAAGATGCAGGCGCTTTCGTCAAAATATGCAATGGGCATCAGCATCGATCAGGTCCAGCTCAAGAATATCAATCCTCCCGGTCCGGTTCAGTCTTCCTTTAACGAGGTGAACCAGGCTCAACAGGAAAAAGAGCGGCTGATCAATGAGGCGCGACGCGAATATAACAAGGTTATTCCCCTTGCTGAAGGCGAGAAGGATCAGCGGATCCGAGAAGCTGATGGATATCGGCTGAAACGCGTCAATGAAGCCGAGGGAGATGCTGCCCGGTTCTCCGCGCTCTATTCCGAATACAAGAAGGCTCCCGAGGTCACCCGCCGTCGGATTTATATAGAAACCATGCAGTCTGTTCTTCCTGGCATCAAGTCCAAGATCGTAGTCGATCAGACGACAGGTAGCATTTTGCCGCTTCTCAATCTTGGTAGTCAACAAGGAAGCCAGCCATGAAAATCACATCTGCAATTTTAGGACTGGTCGCCATTGCTTTGGTCTTTGCTGTCAGTGGGTCGTTATACACCGTCAGCGAAGTGGAACAGGCCATTGTTACCCAGTTTGGCAAGCCCGTGGGCGACCCGATCGTCACGGCCGGCTTGAAGATGAAAGTCCCCTTCATCCAGGAAGTCCATCCAATCGACCGTCGCGTTCTGGAATGGGATGGAAGTCCCTCCGATATGCCCACGAAGGACAAGCTCTATATATCGGTAGATCTCTTTGCGCGCTGGCGGATTGTCGAACCACTTCAGTATTTTCTGCGCTTGCGAGACGAGCGCAGCGCTCAGTCTCGCCTTGACGACATTCTTGGTAGTGAGACCCGCAATGCGGTTGCCAAGCATGAGCTTATCGAGATTATTCGAACGACCAAGGATCGAACCCCCTTGCGCGACACGCTCCTGACGGACGAGGAACGAGCGCAGGATATCGGCGCACTAGTGCCAATCAGCAAAGGCAGAGCCCTTGTGGAACGACAGATATTTGAGGCTGCGGCAGAGAAAGTTGGTGTCTTTGGTATTGAGCTTCTCGATATCCGCTTCAAGCGCATCAATTACAACGAAAGCGTTCGGCCAAAGATCTATGACCGCATGATATCCGAGCGACGCCAGATTGCTGAGCGCTTCCTGTCTGAGGGAAACGGCGAAGCGGCTCGCATTCGAGGTAATCGCGTTAGAGATTTGAACAAGATTCAGTCTGAGGCCTATCGAGCGGTTGAGGAGATCCGCGGCGTGGCGGATGCGACCGCCGCCAACATCTATGCCAAGGCATACAATACCGATCTCCAAACCATTGAATTCTATGAATTCACCCGCACGCTGCAGGCCTACAAAGACATCATTTCCGGAGAAACAACCCTCGTTCTTTCAACGGACAGCGACCTCTTCAAGTTCATCAGAACAATGAAAGCGGCTACTCTTTCGGAGACAACTCCGTCTTCGACACCCCCCAATGGGGTTCTGGGAACAAAGGGGCAAGATCAATAGCGACTATCTTCTGTTCACCAGTCATTTGCCTGTCAGATGGACATCTCCGTTCTTGAGAATAGTGTTCAGAGTTGCAAGGCGTCCAACTTGGATCAGCAGAAAAAGGTTCGGTTTGTATCTCGTCAAAGGAGCGGACTGCTATCGGCTCGGAGGGCCTCGTGTATCCAGAAATGTCTAGTCTTTCAGCGGGAAGCTTCCACATTTGGATGACATATGCGTTGGTGATTGTCGCGATCCTTGGGTTTGCGATTGATCGCATTAAAGCTGAAATAACGGCTCTCGTCCTTTTGGTTGCCTTGTTGCTGCTGTTTGAACTCATTCCGTTGAAAAGTCGTGACGGAAAAGTCCTTCTGGATACCAAAGACTTATTGGCGGGATTTGCTAATCCCGCCCTGATCTCTGTACTGGCACTGCTTGTTCTTGGCAATGGTTTGTGGAGAACAGGAGCATTGGACTGGGCAATCAAACAGTTGTTTCAACGAACGGGAAGAAGTTACAAGAGTGCGATTTTCATTTGCTTCTTTGTCGTCTTCATAGCCAGTCCTTTTGTCAATAACACGCCTGTCGTCGTAATCTTTATTCCGATTCTTGAAACCGTGGTTCAGCGGTTTTCTCATTCACCGAGCAGAGTCATGATGCCATTGTCTTTCATCGCCATTCTGGCTGGCATGACGACATTGGTTGGTTCTTCAACCAACTTACTGGTGTCTGGAACCATGGTGGAATTGGGGCTGAAGCCACTTGAATTCTTCGGGTTCTTTGTGCCGGGGCTTGTTCTCGCCGGGGTCGGCCTGATGTATCTCTTGATTGCCACCCCTCTTTTGCTACCGAGGCGATCCTCGCCCGTCCGACGGTTCATATCAGGCAATCATCGAAGATTCATCACACAGTTCACGGTCGGTAACGAAGCGAAGCTGATCGGGGCTCGTATTTGCTTCAACCTTCTGAGAATCCGGGGGGCACGTCTTATTCTTGTACTGAGGGGAGAACAGCGCCTCATTCCGCCCTATCAAGCGCTCGCAATCTGCGAGGGCGATATCCTTATTGTTATGGGAACACACGATGCTTTGGCTGAAGCCCAGACCAAGTTTCCAAAGCTAATGTTTACAACATCAGGCAAGGAGGCTCTTCCTTCCAGCAAACTGGAAAGCAGGGCTTTTCTATCAAACAATCAAATTGTCGTCGAGATCATGATTGCGCCAGGCTCACAACTCATTGGCCTCTCTCTTGAAGAGGCCAATTTTCGCTCTCGTTATGGCTGCCTTGTTCTTGGAGTGGAACAAAATTCTCGAATAGCCCGCGTTCTGACAGGGAGAACTCTTCTGGAAGGTGATGTTCTGGTCGTGCAGGGAGATCATGAATCCGTAGAACGGTTGCGTCACCACTCCGGAGTTGTCGTGCTTGATGGCACCGCACGACCTCTACCTGGCATTGGAGCGGCAAAGATGGCGGGAGTAATTTTTGTTGGCGTCGTTCTTCTCAGCGTGTCCGGCATCCTGCCAATTGCTGCGGCTTCAATTCTCGGTGTGGCGCTTATGCTTCTGACTGGTGTACTGACGCTTAACCAGGCCGTGCATGCACTAGATCGGCAAATATACTTGATGGTGGGCGCTTCATTGGCGCTTGGCATGGCCATGCTAAAAAGCGGAGCTGCTGTCTATCTTGCTGACGGTGTTATCGGATTGATTGGAGATGCCGGGCCTGCGGTCATTCTATCCATGTTGTTTCTTCTGGTTGCCCTTCTCACGAATGTGCTATCCAATAATGCGACGGCGATCTTGTTGACACCCGTGTCCATGGGGTTGGCATCAGGGTTACACACGGACCCATTGCCATTCGCGCTGGCAGTCTTGTTTGGAGCAAATTGCTCATTCGCAACGCCCATCGGCTACCAAACCAATCTGCTTGTCATGGGGCCAGGTTATTATCGCTTCAGTGATTTTGTGCGCTTAGGATTGCCTTTAATTGCTGTTTTATGGGCAACATTTAGCCTATTCATGCCATGGTATTATGGCTTTTGAATTGATGCAGTCGGGAGAGGCATCCTCAGCGTCTTATGAATTGGAATTTTTTGGTTTGCGGCGCTGAACCAGACCGTCTGGAGCCCATTCTGTTCACAGCACAATTCGCTATCCTTGCTGCTGTGCGAGGCTATCTGTTTTCCGAAAGCACCATGCAAAGAAGGTCTAATCGGACATGCTTCGTACTAAAGCCGCAATGGCGGCGGTTGTGGCCAAAGCAAAGGCAAGCCGCCCAATGAGAACACCGCCGATGTCGGCCCCCAGAGCCAGGATAATCATCGTGCCTTCGATGACGCTATGGGCAAATCCCATGAATACACAGGATACGAAAAAAACTGACGAGGACACACTGCGCCTGATCGCGCCTCACGGATCAAAAGGCCACCACCGTAGGAAATGCCAAGGAACAGGCCGACGGCGGTCAAGTGACCGGCTTCGCGCCTTACACCGGCAAGGTGTAACACTGGGGCCAGAACCCACATCATCTGTTCCTGCACCCCTGTACTTTTCAGAAGATCGAGCGTCCAGGAGAGGCCCACCAGGATGAAGAGCATGGAGATCATGATCTCTGTCAACCCCGCGAAGAACGACGCCCAGTCGTTCGATGCGCTCATCGGAATCCAGACCGGCTCGGCAGGTGCCTAGCGCCAGCCTGTGGAAGCCAGAAGCCTGTGCAGGAGAAAGGCGAAGAGCAAGCCATCCGCAATGCGCAGAAGCGTCGTTGCGGCCATGCCGGGGCCGGCCTTCTGGACGATCTTTTGCTCAATCGGCAGTCCGTGCGCGAACAACAGAAGCGCCGAGGAGACCGTGATATCCGCTGTGCTCAACGAGGACGTCGGAACGAGAACAAAAACTAGGGGAACCGCGCCCCCCACACCCCGACCACCATTCCGGTCAACCATGCCAGTCCAAGCTCTGACGGAAGCCCCACGAAACTCATGACTGGAGCAAATGCAAGAGCGATCGCCTGGATTACGCCCATGCGCGAGAGCAGCTCGGTTGCAATGGTCACCGGGATCATGATCCGGGCGAGGACGTAGTAGATTTCAAACGTTCCCCGCGTCATACGCAGGGCAGATGAAAGGAACGGCATCCAAGAACTCCGTTGAGGTGGTTCTGATGCTGTGCCTACATGGCATGGAAGAGTTTGACGCGCGCTGCGACAAGCTTTTCCGCGACCGAACCAATGTTGCGCGCTTCTTAACAATGATGGTCATTCGCACGGCGAAGCAGGAAACGGAAATTCAGTTTTAACGGATAGTTGCTCAGGAAGACGTGACTGAAGGCTCCGTCTGCTAACCAGCCCCCGAACGGTTAAAAATGCTGCGCATCAATCGAATGTCCAGAATGGGGAAGCAGTACGGCAACGCTTGCACATCGATGAATGTCAGCAGTGGTGAAGGATTTTCGATGCGGGTCGCGGCGCGATTTTTCGGCTGGATGCAATTTCGACCCGCGTTGGAAATCCTCCCAAGGAAGAAGCCTGCGGGGACTGGGCTCAGTCTATGTGGAAAGCGTTTTGAAGGTTGGTGCGATGGTGCAGCAAAGCAGATAGTCAGACGGTTGTCTCATCCTCACCCAGGCGTCTGAAGCTGGCCAAAACATCGAGCTTGATGTTGCTTTCTGTTGTGACAAGTCGCAGGCGACCAGATTTTCGAATTTGGCCGCAGGCGATCCTGTCCGGCATAACTGACGCGGCCGGTTCTCTTTGGACCAGATGTGCAAGATATCTCTCATGCAGCCTGTTCCCTTGGTGGTGCCCGGGATAAAGGCTTTTGACCTCGCCGGAAGATCTCGATAATCCGCATGGGGCCACCGCAACAGGGACATGGTTCTCGCAGGGTTAGCGGGCTGACGTCTGCAGCCGGTTCCTGTTTGCTATCTTCCTGCAGTTGCTCAACTCCAAGGATTGTGCGGATCCTCGCAATGTTGGCTTTGCGATTGGCGCTGGCCAAGAACCCGTAATGCCGGATCCGATGGAAGCCGACAGGCAGGACATGGAGCAGGAAACGACGGATGAACTCGGGCGTCGCCAACTGCATGATCTTTTGTTGATCTCCCGATTTGATACGGTAATCCTTCCAACGGAAGGTCACGGTATGGACCTGTCGCGGTTTCGTTCCGCTCCGTGTGCTCATTTAGGCTGCTTTTCTCTCGAAAGCCAAGGGGCTTTTCCAGCCGAGAGCTGAGTGTTTTCTACGCGGATTGTAGAAACCGTTGATATACTCAAAAATTGCGACCTCCGCCTGCCGTCTTGTTTGCCAGCTTTTCCTCCAGATCAATTCGGCCTTGATCGTCTTGAAGAATGTCTCCACTGCCGCATTGTCATAACAATTTCCCTTGCCACTCATTGATGGCGTGAAGCCATGCTGGCGTAGGATTTTCTGATAGTCATGTGAGCAATACTGACTGCCTCGGTCAGATTGGTGAATGCAGCCTTCGGGAGGACGTCGCAAAGCAATTGCCATATTCAGTGCACGGATCGCTAAATCCCGTTTCATGCGGTTGCTGACAGCCCAGCCGACCACTCGGCGAGAGTGAAGATCCAGGATCACCGCCAGATACAGCCATCCCTCGCGGGTCCAGATATAGCTGATGTCGCCAGCCCACTTCTGGTTGGGTCTATCGGCAAAGAAGTCCCGGTTCAGAAGGTTGGGCGCAACATTGAAGCCATGATTACTGTCAGTTGTGGCTTTGTATTTGCGGGTGCGCTTCACACAAATGCCATTCTCCCGCATCAGGCGACCAACGCGCCGATGGCCAACATTCAGACCAAGTTCCTTCAATTCTTCTGTCATGCGTGGACGGCCATAACTGCCAAGACTGAGGCGCGACTGCTCCTTGATATGGGCCAGAACAATCATATCTGTTCGTTGCCTTTGGCTGGCAGGGCGCTTGCAGAAAGCACGAAAGCCCCTGGTGCTGACTTCCATCACCTGACAAAGCCGTGTGATAGAGAAGATATTCCGGTGTTCTTCGATAAATCTGAACCTCATGACTTTTGGCTCGCGAAGAACACCGTTGCCTTTTTTAGAATGTCCCGCTCCTCCTTGAGGATACGGATCTCTCGTCGAAGGCGTTCATTCTCCTTGGCTAGTTCCAGATCCTCGCTCGTCACGTCACTCGTGGTTTTGTGGGTGGTCACCCATTTATTCAACGTCGACAGGCCTACGCCTAGGTCAGAGGCAACCTGCTTGCGTGTGAGGCCGCTGGTCAGTGCAATACGCACCGCTTCTTGTCGAAATTTTTCGCTTTTGGTTCGTCCCATAACAAATCTCCTTTGCTGCATAATATGCTTTCAAAGGAGCGGAACAATTCCGTGACAGGTCCAAAGTTGGTAGGCGCGTAATTCTTCCGGTGTGGCATCGTCCTGGGAATGGCCAAGAAAGGCTGCAAAATCCTTGATCGCCCTGATATGGGCCTTTTGCGCTTTGTCGCCCATTCCGCGTATGCGCATATCTTCGATCATTCGTTGGCGTAAGGGTGTGGTTCTCTCCTCCGTCATGGAAACCTCCTGTCTGATGATTGAGAACTCCTCAATCGTCAGACAGACGGCGATGATCGCAAAACAGACTTATCTCAGAGGGTTAACGGAGCCTCCCCAGAGCACCATTGCCGCGCGAGCGGCTTCGTCCAAGGGCCGTCTCTAGCTCTCGTCTTTGTGGCAATAGGCTTGAAAGTGCTCTGCGGCCTCATCTCGAGAAATCAGGCCTTGTGCCAGTTTTTCCATGATATCAGCGTGTTCAACACCCCGAGCAGCATCGAGATCATATCCGTTCATGGCCAGAAAAAGGTCGGCCGTTTGAAACGCTGTTCGTTTGTTGCCGTCAATGAAAGGATGATTGCGAGCGATACCTTCGCGCGAGTTGAAAACAATCTTTTTCTCCGTAGACGTAGAGGTTCTGAGGACGGGCAAGAGCAGAATTCAATAGTCCTGTATCCCTTACCCCCTGAGCGCCTCCTCCAATATCAATCACTCGTTCATGCAACCGCTTTACGAGCTCTTCGGAAATCCACTTCGGATCAGTCATCGACTGGCAAGCTCAATGATCGTGTTGCGGTGTTTTTCAAGGCGCCGCTCCATGAGCTGTTCGACCTCGGGGGAGATACCATTGTGTGTTCCGGTCAAACGGCGGTACTCGTCCGCAGACATCAAAACGAGGCGGTCACGCTGATGGCTGGTAATGATGACGGGCTCGTTCATGGCAGCATCACTGAAAGCACCAATATTGTTCTTGAACTCAGTTGCGCTCACTCGGGTCATTTTGGTCTCCTTGGAAGATCTGTGTTTGAAAATAGTATATGGCCAAATTGTCCATTTTGTCCACCCGCAGGAGAACCGTCGGGTCGACGCTCCCGCCGACCCGGAGTTTTCAAATCTCGACACCTTCGGAGATTGCAAGGGCATCATCAAGTTCGACACCGAGATAGCGGACCGTGCTATCCATCTTGGTGTGACCGAGCAATAGCTGAACGGCTCTCAGGTTCCCCGTTTTCTTGTAGATCTGGGCAACCTTGGTTCTCCTCATTGAGTGGGTGCCATAGGCGCTGGGTTCAAGACCGATGGATTGCACCCAATCCTTTAGGAGGCGAGCATATTGGCGTGTGGAAATGTGAGGTCGATCATGGAACCGCCCAGGCCAAAGATAGGCGTGTCCGATCATCATTGGATGATTGATCCACTCCAGCAGGGATTTCCGTGTCCCCTCGGTGATCTCAAAACGAACGGGCTTGCCTGTCTTGCTTTGCAGAATGGAAACACGCTCTTTGATCGCCCCGGATACGAAGACATCGGCTACCTTGAGCCGCACAAGATCGCAGCCCCGGAGCTTGCTGTCGATCGCCAAATTGAATAGGGCCAGATCACGTATGGCTCCAGCCAGTTCAAGCCTGACGCGGATTGCCCAGACATGTTTTGGCAGCAGCGGACGTTTTTGGCCGATAATCCTGCCGTGATTCCAGGCATGTTTGGCGGGGATCACCATAGGCAAATTGAAGGTAGACATGTAATTTCCCTCCTTACATTGCCCTCCCACCCAGCAACCAGTTAATGGGAACCCAACTATGATCAGATATCAAGGTGTCTGCAATTGTTCCAAAGATGGTTTGAGAACCGTTTAGCAGTGAAGGAAAGCCAATGCTGCACTTCGATCGAACGGCAGCAATGGGGAAACCGATTTAAAGCTTATACTCGATAGCGAATGTCGGGTAAGGGCCGCCATGAGAAATTTCGAGTTGATTGGGTTCGAACATTTTCCATTGGCACTCGGCTTTGAAATGGAAATAGCAAGGCAAGAGACATGAGATTTGATCTCATGGGGAATAAAACGCGCCAACCGCACGAACCTAAGCCTCCATTTGCGATATTAATTTGCCATCTAGCATATATGCATATCAGGCGTTTCTGTTTTCGACTTCAAGAAGCATGAATTTCAACTAGCTCGACGCTTGTCGGCGCGCGAAGTGATCAGTGACGTGACGCTCGGATCTTTTGTTTCCCGCCTACCAAAGCACCCTGAATTTGAGTTGCAAGCAAAAGAGCGAGTTGGGATATGACTGCCAGTCCAACCAAAGCAACGGCCCAATGAAGGAAGAAGGGCAGGACCGATTGGTTGAAATCCCACATCGATAGGGAATACTGAAATGCGAGCCTGTCCCAGAGGCCCACGATCATGCCACTCTTCGCGGCCTGAGCGGAAATAGCCATGGCCGTTGCCCAGCCTGCCATCTTCAGCCATCGGGGAAAATCAGGCTTTGCAGCGAGCCGCAAAGTCAGCGCAACAATCCTGTTCCAGTTCACCCCGACATGCATCGCGGAAAGGGCAATGGCCCAATAGGCCGAGAACCAGTGAATTTCCTGCATCACGAATACGCGCGGCAAGGGGAATATCATTGGCAGAATGCGCGATAGAAAAATGCTGCTGACAAGCAGCGCCAACAGAGCAATCGCCAGCAAAACGCCAAGAACCAGATTGAAAAACCGCTGAGGGGCCCACTTTCCTTTTGAAAGGCTCTTCCACCAAAATAGATTGTTTGCGACATGTCGAAGGACGAGGAGCAGCAAGGCACTCCCTACAATTTCATGCACCCCATTGCCCAGCCACCAATAGGCAAATACCATGACCAGAAGAGCAAGCAACAGCCCGTCCAGCAGCAATCGCGGCAATGGCCTTGTCCATTTCATACTCATCGGCCGAACTGCCGGGCATCGGAATAGGTATACATATAGTGGCGGTCCTGCCGGGACATATGACAGGAACGGCAGCGCTCGGTATTCTCTTTCATATTGATCGAGCCATCGGGCCAGTACCATTGGAATTGCCAGTCGTCAGTCCGGCTGCGTTCGTCATAGTCGGCACCGAAGCCTTCGCCCTTCTCCATTACGAACAGGCGATAGACGCTTCCCTCACGCCAATCCTGCAGGATCACCTGAGTGCCATCCGGCATCTCCTTGCCTGCCTGCAACGCATCAAGTGCTTCGCGCGAGGTATACATATATTCGGTCACATCGCCTCGCGTGACAGTGGAATAATGAGTGAGACCATCAATCGTTTCGCTGTCCGGAAAACGAACCCTGTTCGGCTCGGCGATGGCGGAAAAGGCCAGCAGGCCCGAAAGAGCGAGGCTGGCAGAAAGGGTGGCAAATGGCTGTCCCATACGGGTCTCCCTTGGTGTCGGTGCGCTCGGCCTTTCAGGCTCGAGACTGTTATTCTCTAGATGTAGGGCTGTCTAACCGCATGATTAGGCAGCCTGTACGTATAAGTCCTATAGGCAGAGCAGATTAATCATAGGCCGGTCATTTCCATCAAAGGGGCTGGAAGGCGATCACCGGTGATGGCAATTGCATCGGCTGCCTTGGTGAGTTGCGCGACGTCCGCTTCGCTCAGAGTTAGGGATAGGGTGCCAAGATTTTCGTCCAGTCTGTGTTCCTTCGTGGTACCCGGAATTGGCACGATCCAGGACTTCTGAGCCATGAGCCAGGCTAGGGCTACCTGGGCAGGGGTTGCGCCCTTCTCAGTTGCCATCAGACGGATCTGATCGACCAGCGCCAGATTGGCCTTGCGAGCTTCGGGTGCAAACCGCGGGACAAAATTGCGGAAGTCATCCGGCGCAAAGACCGTGTCCATCGTGATCTGGCCCGTCAGGAAGCCTGCGCCCAGCGGGCTGAAAGGTACAAAGCCGATACCCAGTTCTTCGAGCAGATCCAGAAGGCCTGCCTCAGGGCCTCGCCAGAAGAGGGAATATTCGCTTTGTACGGCTGATAGAGGCAGCACAGCGTGGGCGCGGCGGATGGTGTCAAGACCGGCTTCGGAAAGCCCCCAATGCAGGACTTTGCCTTCGCGAACCAAATCAGCCATAGCACCTGCAACATCCCCAATCGGAACATTCGGATCGACGCGATGCTGATAGAACAGATCAATATGGTCGGTCTTGAGGCGTTTGAGGCTGGCTTCTGCGACCGCCTTGACATGCTCCGGCCTACTGTTGGTGCCACCTCGGCGCTCGCCGGTTTCAAGGTCGATGTCAAAGCCGAACTTGGTGGCGATCTTCACCTTGTCGCGTACAGGAGCCAGCGCTTCGCCAACAAGAACTTCGTTGGCAAAGGGGCCATAGGCTTCAGCGGTATCAAACAGGGTCACGCCCTTGTCGACCGCGCTCCGGATGAGAGCGATCATGGCGTCATGATCAGCGGCCGGACCATAGGCAGAGGTCATGCTCATGCAGCCAAGACCCAAGGCAGAAACTTCCAAAGAACCAAGCTTACGTTTTTCCATTGTGTTTTCCTTTCTTATTGTTTTTCTGATGCTGGACGCAGAATGAACATCCATGAAACGAGGAGAGCTGCGAGAACGAACAAGGCACCACCCTGCAAGGCGTGAGCCGTCCGTTCGGCGATGGCGAGGCGGGTTGCCCCTGTTGTGGAGGTGAGCGCGGCCAGAGCCACCAGCAGGGCAAGACCGAGGGATGAGCCAAGTTGATGGGCGACATTCACCGTGCCCGATGCGGCTCCCACATCCTCAGCTTCCACTCCAGCAATACCGGATGATGTCAGCGGTGCCATGGCAGCCCCCTGACCAAAGCCGACAAACACCATCGGCAGCATGATCTCGGTCCAGAGGTTGCTGTCTATTCCCAGGAGAGACAGCCAGGCGAGCCCGATACCACATGTCAGGTAGCTCGCCATCAGGACCGGGCCGCGACCGAACCGAGCCATCATCTTGGGCACATTCATCGCGGCAACAAAGTTGACGAAGGTCGCGGGGAAAAATGCGAGCCCCGTTTCGGCCGCGGTGAGCCCCAGAACCTCCTGCATATATTGCGCAAGGAAAAAGTAGAAACTGACATTGGCACCAAGAAACAGCACCCGGGCACCGTAAGCACCGCCCCGCTCGGCGTGGGTCAGCAGTCGCAAAGGCAGCAGTGGTTCATGAACCCGCGCCTCATGAATGAGAAATGCCGCCAGAAGGACAAATCCGAGAGCAAGCACGCCGAAGGATCCCCAATTACCCCAGCCTTGTTCTGCAGCATGAACGGATGCAAATACCAGCGCTCCGAGTCCCACAGTTGACAGAAGGGCGCCCAGAACATCGATTTTGCCGGCAAAGCGATCCGTCTCCTTGACGTAACGAAGCGCGACGATTAACAGGCCGATACTGATCGGGAGATTGATGAAGAAACCGGCTCGCCAGGAAATCATATCAGCCAGCACACCGCCAAGCACCATGCCAAAACTTGCTGAAACGCCTGCGGCGGCAGCATACCAAGCAACGGCACGATTGCGCTCTTCTCCTGCTGGAAAAGTCACCTGCAACAGGGAAAGCGTGGAGGGAGCAAGAATGGCGGCCCCCATTCCCTGTACGGCTCGCGCGGCGACGATGGCCCCGGCGCTTTGCGCGGAGCCAATGGCTAATGAAGCCAAGGCAAAGATACTGAGGCCGATCATATAGATCCGACGCCGACCATAGAGATCTCCCAGCTTGCCACCCAACAGCAGAAAGCCGCCGAAGAAAAGCGTATAGATGCTGGAAACCCAAGTGAGGCCAGCATCGGAAAAGCCTAGGTCCGCCTGCAATCGCGGCAATGCGGTCAATACGATTGAAATGTCGAGAACGATCATCGCATAGCTGAGCACCACAAGGATCAGCACCGCTCTGGTATGGAGAGAATTGTCTTTTTGTTGCATTGAGAGATCCTGCATTTAGTCATTGACCCTTTTGGCCTTGATGCAAATATATATTCTGAGTTATTGATCTATTAGATCGATAATTGCGGATGTTGTTATTAGAAAACAGGCATAATCAATGCGCCGTACTTTCAATGAACTCTATGCATTCACCGTGGTTGCCCGACATCGCAGCTTCACGCGCGCGGCTGCCCAGTTGGGCATGTCTCAATCGGCCCTGTCCCAGACCGTCAAGAATCTGGAAGAAGATCTGGGGGTGCGGCTGTTGACCCGCTCCACACGCAGTGTCTTTCCAACCGAAGCAGGGGAACGCCTGCTATCGCGTCTTGGGCCCCAGTTTGACGACATGGAAGAGGCTCTGGACGAATTGAACAATGTACGGACAAGCCCACGGGGAACCATCCGCATCAGCTCGGGAGAACATGCCGCGATCACGCTTCTGCAACCAAAGCTCACTTCGTTCCTCTCGGACTATCCCGACGTGTCTGTCGAAATTGCCGTCGATGCCGGGATGATCGATATTGTGGCTGAAGGGTTTGACGCTGGCGTTCGGCTTGGCGAACAGGTCGCCAAGGACATGATCGCCGTTCGCATCAGCCCCGATATTCGCATGTGCATGGTAGCCACTCCAGACTATCTGTCCCAATATCCAGCCCCGATCACGCCCGAGGAGTTGACGAACCACCGCTGCATCAATACCCGCATGCCGACACATGGCGGCGTCTTTGTCTGGGAAATGATGCAGAATGGCGAAGAGATAAGGGTTCGCGTCGAAGGACCCGCGACCTTCAACAGTCTGCCACTGAGGCTGGCTGCGACCCTTGATAGTGTCGGCATCGGATATATGCCCTTCGATGTTGCGGCGCTCCACATCACCGAAGAGCGATTGTTGCCGGTTCTGGAAAGCTACTGGCCAACGTGGGACGGATACCATCTCTATTACCCGAACCGTCGCCAGATGAGCCCCGCTTTCCGGCTACTGATCGACCACCTTCGCCATCGCTGATGGCAGGCAGGACCGAGCTATTTGGCAGCCATGCCACCTAGTCCCTTTTCTTCGATCCATGCGGTTGCAAGATCAGCGATCTGCTGGTTGTTGAGGTCCGAGAACAGGAAGTGGGTATTGCCATGGATCCCCTGTTCAGGCAAATGCACCAGCGTCGCGTCCCCGCCGTGACGATTGATGGCAGCCACCCAAAGACGCGCCATCGCCAATCGAGTGCGCCAGTTGTCGAGTCCGAAGTCATCGGTGGGGTCTTCCGGGATATTGTCGCCATAGTAGACCACGATCGGGATCTCAGTGAGTTTGGCGAAATCCTCCGCGGACACAGGTTCGGGTTTCAAAGTACCTGCAGACCCTGAGATCGGCTCTGGCATCTCGTTTTCCGGGAAGACATAACCGCTGCCCGGCTCGTAAGAAATAACGGCCTTCACGTTGGCATTCTTAATTGCGGTCAGCCAGCCCGGCCCACCGGCCTGAGAATGGGTGACAAGAATAGAAGGACCGATCTTGTCGACGAGGGCCGAAACTCCATCGCTGACAACCTCAGGATCAAAGGCACCGGTGTTGGGTGTAACCGAGCGGAGGAATTCGACAAGCGTATCCTCGGAGGTATCAAACTGGACATTGTCAAAATAGTTCGGCCATTGCCCGATCCGGAACATGTCAAAGAACAACTGGTCATATGCGGTGGGCTTGACCTCGGCGGCAACCGTGCTGTTGCCCGCCTTGCCGCGACGTGGCTGGTCAATGGTGTGCACGGCAAAATGACGACGGAGCATCAGCGTCTGGAAACCTTCGCGACCATCCGCAGTAGTCTCCCAGCTTTTGCCCGACTGAAAGGCGCCATGCCAGAGTACCAGCGGCAGCTCTCTAAGCGCTTCCGGCACCTGATAGAAGCTATAGGCATGATCACCATGGAAGGTTTGACCGGCTGAATTGAGAGGCGCCTTGTTGTCGAAGGTGCCTGCTTCTGTGATCACGGTGCCTCCAGCACTGAAACTGCCCTGATCAATGATGGTCAGAGGCTCAAAGGCCCAGACGGAAGAGGCCAGCGAAAGGCTGACAGTTGCCGCAAGAAAGAGTGTTCCCAGTCTCATGGAGCATCCTTGTTTTGAGAGGTTCATGAATGAAGTCTTCCAGAAACCCTAACTCAAGCTGCCCAACCCGATTAGCTACATCTTCTCGATCAAGCTTATTAGTAAGATCGATGAATAGGAAACGAATGATCGCTATTCATTCAATCTGCTTATGGTTGTTAGAAAGACAAGCTGGCTAATCAGGGATGCTCACCTCTCCTAAATTGAACACAAGATCACACAGGAGAGAGCGGAGCCACACCATGGGCTATTCAAAATCTGACTTCCGTATTAGCAAGCATTCGCTGAAACGCCTTGCCATCGCGATGACCTGTCTGACCATCGGGTTGGGAGAAGCTGCAGCACAAGAGGCCCCCGGTGGGGATGTCTCAAGTCAATCAACGGCTTCCGATGCGCCTCCGATCACTGTGCCTCTGACAGGCGAAAGCACGATCGGCGAGCTGCTTTCCCATCCAGCTCTTCGAACCTTTACCACCCATATATTGCCATGGGCCAACAGGAACTATCAGGAGGATATGCCGCTTACCCAGATCGCCCGGCTCCTGCCTTATCATAGCGACGTCAACTTGGAGACCGTGCTTTCCGGGCTTAATCGTTTGATCGAACTGCAACAGCATGGTGCTCCCGTCTTCCATGAAATCTACTCAGAGGAAGAGCGAGCACGGCGGTCAGATCTTGATGAAGCGGGGCTGTTCTTCTTTCCCGGCAAACCCGGTGCCCCCTTTGCGATTATCGCTCCTGGTGGCGGCTTCTCCTATGTGGGATCCGTTCATGAAGGGTTCCCCTATGCAATGGTGTTGGCGGAACTGGGCTTCAACGCCTTCGTTGTAACCTATCGAACCGGTCAGGGTGGGCAAGTTGCAACGCAGGATATGGCCCGCGCCGTTGATTATGTTATAGCCAATTCGACTGTATTGCAGGTCGCAACAGACGGATATTCGGTTTGGGGCAGCTCGGCTGGAGCACGGATGGCGGCATATATTGGCAGCCATGGACCGGATGCATTTGGCGCCAACACCACAAAACGCCCCAGTACCGTTGTCATGGCCTACACCTCCCATCGCGACATCGGTGAGATCGAACCACCAACCTACGTGATCGTCGGAGAGCGTGACGGCATTGCCCCGCCCTCAAGCACGCGCCCCCGCGTCAACGCCCTTAAGAAACTCGGCACGGACGTGGTCTTTCGCGTTATCCCCGACATTGGTCATGGCTTTGGCGCCGGAACGGGCACCGCGGCAGAAGGATGGATCCGGGATGCCGCCTCTTTCTGGCAGGCGCATCTGTCGAAGAAAAGCCTCGACCTTCTTCCCGCTCACCAAAATCAGGAAGCAAGCAATTGAAAAATTCCAAAAAGATCAATCGCCGGAATGCCTTATTCCAACTCTACGGAGCGGCTCTTGGATTTGGAGTGGGGACCCGCCTTGTGGCTCAAGCTGATCCGCAGCCGGTGAACAAGCGTTCCTCATCAACGCTCATCGCCTATCTGAGCAGAAGTGGCAACACCCGCGTGATCGCAGAAACGCTTGCAAGACAAATGTCTGCTGACCTGTTCGAAATCAGGACCGCTATACCCTATCCGGATGACTATCAGGCTCATGTGCTCCGTGCGCGTCAGCAGCAGGAAACGGGTGACCTGCCTGCTCTTTCTGGTGGCGTGCCGGGTCTTGAAGGATATCAATCGGTTATTCTGGCCTTCCCAATATGGGGGCGGGACATGCCAGCACCGGTTCGAAGCTTTCTTGCAGATTGGGACATGGGCAACAAAACCCTGTTTCCTTGCATCACGCACGGCGGTTACGGACCAGGCCACAGTCTCGAAACTCTGGGGCAATTGGTTCCTGACGCCCAGATCAAAGCTGCCTTCATCAAGCAATGTGATTCCGAGCGAGAAACACTCGGTCTGCTGGCTGATTGGACAGCCACAGTGATGCCCTCCTGAGCCATTCAAACATCAAACAGATAAGGCCAATCTTCGAAAGCTCGGTAATCACGAGCCAAATCTGCTGCTACCCTGCGAATGGAGTTGGATGGGAGGCTCAATCAGAAGCTTTCGAAATAGACGACAAAATTCACCGAAGACAACATGCCTTGTAAGCATCGTTGTCTCTGTATTTCCTCAGCATAGAAATGGAGATTTTCCATGCAGAAAGACGAAGGCAAAGTCACCAAAAGCCCGATCGCGCGCCGTAGCCTACTCGCTGCAGCGGGTGGACTGGCGCTGACACCTCTGGCCGGTGCTCTTGTCAGCAATGCCAAAGCCCAGACAACAAAAGAACCGCAGCCAATGGCCAAAGGCCGCAGAATGCTTGGTTCTCTGGAGGTGTCCGCCATCGGAATGGGGGTGCAGAATATGCACCGAACTTATCCGACAACTATTCCTAACCGGCCCGAAATGCATCGGATCATCCAGTCGGCCTTTGATCACGGCGTTACATTCTTTGACACAGCCGAAGCCTATGGACCGCATGAATGCGAGCGCATTCTAGGGGAAGCCACAGGTTCTTTCCGAAACGAAATCGTCATAGCGTCCAAATTCGGTTTTGACATCGACCTGGAAACAGGCCAGGGCCGTGGGGGACGGAATAGCAAGCCGGCGCATATCAAGCTGGCTGTTGAGGGCATGCTCAAGCGTCTGCGCACAGATCGAATTGATCTGCTCTACCAACATCGCGTCGACCCTGAAGTCCCCATTGAGGATGTAGCTGGCGCAGTGAAGGATCTCATGGACGAAGGCAAGGTTCTGCATTGGGGCATGTCTGAGATGGGCCTCAAGACTTTGCGTCGCGCCCACGCAGCGCTTCCCCTGACAGCGGTGCAGAGCGAATATTCCATGGTTTGGCGTGGACCTGAGCAGGAGGTTCTGGCGACGTGCGAGGAACTGGGTATTGGGTTCGTTCCGTGGAGCCCACTGGGCGTGGGCTTCCTGTGTGGTGCCATTGATGAGAGAATACGGTTTGCAGAAGGGGACTTCCGCGGTCTTACGAGCCGTTACCAGCCGGAAAACCTGCCGAATAATCTGACACTGGTTGAGCTGGTCAAAAGCTGGGCAGAGCGCAAAGAGGCACAACCTGGACAGATTGCCCTTGCATGGCTAATGGCACAAAAGCCATGGATCGTGCCGATTCCGGGGACAACACAGATGGCACATATGCGCGAGAATATCGGTGCGACATCCGTCGAATTCACAGGTGAAGAGCTGGCAGAACTCAATACGGCGGTTCGGGCAATCGAAATCAAGGGTGTTCGCCTGCCTGATGCCGTTCAGGCCATGTCCGGCGTAGAGGCTCCGGAAAAGATGTAGACCGACACCAGCGGTTTCAACATACGTTGACTTTCAATTCTTGTCTCTAGCCAATGCCCCATCTCGGTTTAAAAGAAGAATTCCGGACTGAGGTGGGGATTGGGCCGATACGTTGACTGCCAAATGATGAGTAAGCGTTTGAAACTCTGCTGCGAAAATAGAATCCGGCGTGAAACGCCATCAACAGCCTCTTTGCCGCGCTAAATTCCTCTCAAAGTCTACGCCTTTTTCAACGGAATCGGCCTCAATGAGAACTGGTCAGGATTATGCCAATCTGAGCATTGCAGATACACTTATGAATAGACGCCTGATTGGACCGACAGCAAATAGGCAAGAACTCTGTCAGATTTGCGCTCGGCAACCAAATCAAAGGCAGTTTTTCCGGCCCAACCAGGAATTGGTTGATGTTTAAACCAAAGAGCCGCGTGTTGATCAGACCCCGTCATTTCAGCTGCTATCGTGAGAATGCGCATTAATGGTCGAACTGCTTCATTCAGTTTTCGTAAGCCGGATTGCCTATAAAATGAATGTCGATCTACACCGGTCAACAGAGCCAATTCTGTCTGAGTGATTCCAAGTCTCTTGGCGAATGCTCGTGCAGATATGATCTGATTGTTGCTATCGAAGTGCGTGGACATGGTTGGGTAGCCTTTCTGCAAAGCAGGCCTTTGAAGTTCATTCGAGATAAGCCAATTCTGTGACCAGCTTTCGAGCAACTCAAGTCTCGTGACGCCCAAGGTTTGGCGGAAGCAATCATCTTGTGACAGATGGTTATTTAAATTTCTTCAGTCGGGGCAATGCTGCTCTTTCGCGGGTACGGGTTGAGCAAACTGCGGTTTTTCACTACAGACATCGCCTCCTTCACCGGTCAAGCAACCTGGACATCTCGCTGTCGAAGGCTTCACTGATGTCATCCGTGATTTCGTCAGAGAAGAAGGCCTTCTTCGTTGAGGCTCGCTTTTGTGGTCTCTCGAAGAGGTAGAAGGACATGCCATCTGCTGCATATGGGTTGCTTGGTTTCAATATCTGTCCGTCTTCTAGAATCGTGCACTGAATGAAATATTCCACCACCAGCATGCTGCAGGTTTCGGTCACGGTAGGAACGTAGTTGATGATCGGTAGCTGGTCGTAGTCTTCGTCGTCCTCGTCGTCTTCGTCTTCATCGCATTCATAATAAAAGGAATCATTGCTGAGCCGGGTTCCTGTTGCCGTTTCAAAAGCGACAAGGAGCTGCTGGAGACGCCGGTCTTCTTCTTCCGACAGTTCTGAGCTGAAATCGTAGTAGCCTTTGATCTTGCCTCCTTCTTCTCTTGTGGTTGCGATGATGCCCGCGACTTCGTCAGGCTGAAGCTCTTTGCAATGGAGTGGGCCTTCAACGAAATTCTGAACGCAGATGGATGATCCAAAGCTGATGAAAAGGTCTTTCATATCAAAGTGTCTCCTGAATAAGGAAAACTGAATGGAGGGCGGCTGGCTAACGGATTGATTGGTAGAACACGGCAGGCCATTCAATGGGTGAACAATGTTAGTGCAAGCTGTTGTTGTCTCGGTCACGGCGACAGTTTGACGCCGTGACCGATGCATGATCCTCAGGCTCGATTTCGATGGGTGTTTTGAGATGCGGAAACAATATCGGTAGAAGCGAAACTGAAGCGTCGGTGTTTCCTGTCTATGCAGGAAGGCGAATTCTCAACCGAGCCAGGAGCGAAGATGAGGGGGCTCATCAAGTTCCGTTGTTGCTGTTTTGGTAAGGCTGATGGATGGCAGGGTAGGCTTTTTGGGGGAGCGGTCCTTTCGGCCCTTCTCGAAATAGCGGACTGCCGCCATGTCGATATTGGCCTGAACACGAGCGCGGATGGCTTTGAAACGCAATCTGTCAGGACCGATCAGACGCCCGATGACAGGTGAGGCTGATCTGCATTTCTTGAATCCGTTATGGTCGAGGGAAACGGTAATTCGGATGTTGCTGTCAAAGACCGTTGGCGAGTTGAGACCGGCTGCGGCCATGGCAATCGGGTTGGTGATGTCAGTTTGAAGGGATGAGCTGGATTTGTTCTCGAGCCTTGATCCGTAGACAAGGGTGACAAAGCGCATCCCGCCGATGTTGCGGATATCATGGATGAGACAAGGGCGTGGTTCAGGAGCGTTTTGCTTTCGTTTGTCAGCGATCGGGAAGGGGAAGAGAATGACATCGCCCCATTTGAGTTTGTCTTTCCAGTCATGGCGGTGTTGGGCGATGTGATGATCTTGTTTGGCCTTGATGAGCATGGGCTTTTGCGTCCTTACGTTTGAGGTTTGCTTGACGCCTGTCTTTTCCTCTTCCTTTGTTTTGGGGGATCGGATCGTGCGCGGCGTCATCAAGGCTGCCGTGATCGATCTCGAATCCCTCTATTGCGCATTGTTTCCAACTCTTCCTTCTCCGGATGTCTGGCTCGCCATTGGCAGCGAGCCAGAAGATGGTCTTCGGATCACCGGGCAGAGATGGCATCCCATGCAGCCTGTTGCCGCTCGAGATCATTCTCCGACAGCAGAGCTTTTGGGCCTCTTTCTCCTGGATGCGTCAACTGATGACGAGCCTCGTGAATCAGAAGGCGATCGGCCTCAATGCGTTGGGGGCTTCGAATATGTTGCATGCGATGAAGTCCCTTGTTTGGTAGCCTGCCGATCACGGGCGAGGTAATTGAAGGCAGCCTGGCATCATCATGAGGGATGAGAACCGTTCGGGTGAAATTGACCGAGAAGGTGATTGGTTGTGAAAGGCCTGCCATTTGCAGATCCGTTTTCTCGGTGATCTGTATTTCTGAGGCGTTCGAAGATGTCGGATCGACATCACGACCGATGCCCATCAACAGCAGGGTTTCAGAATCAAATTGAGCGATCTCGATCACGACGAAGGCGTTGCGGAGGAGTGGAGTTTCCGGTGGGTAGGCAGGAAACTGGACGATATCTCCGGGTTTGAGATCCTTGAGCCAATTGTCGGGGGATGGATTGATGGCATGGGTCATGTTTATGACTTCCTTCTAAAAGTGAAAACAGACGCCTGTTGCTCTTCTGAAAGGTTTGAAAGGTTCAGATCGGCGCGGCGACATCCCGGCTGTCGCGCCAATCAGAACTGTTTTCTTTCAAATAAAAAAACACCCCTTTCACGTCAGGAAAGGGGTGTTTTGTCTCACGATAGATGATCGAGCTTGGAGATAGACAAACGATCTATTTGTCGGTTTCGGTGTCTTCATCCTCGTCCGGTGATGACAAGGTATCTGCCACCAATTGGTCCATCAGGGATTGGGATTCCTTGAAGAGAGTATCGTGCAAGGCATCAGCCTGATAGGCCAGTCTGGTTTTGACGTCACGTTGGGCACAAAGCGCCATTGCCATGGCAACGCCTTTTGCGCCACGTTTGCCAAGTTCGGTATGTGCCATGGTCCGTGCGATGTGAGCGCCGGTTCCGAAATGCTCCCGCCAAATCTTGGATGGACGCTTTTTGACATACATTTTTCCCAAATGATCGTGAAACACCGGGGCTTTTGCTTCGATCAGCCTCTGTCTTTCTTGATTGAGCCATCCCGTTCCGACTTCAGGGTTGACCTCGTCAAATACCAGGGCATCAAAGAATCTGTCGAGTTTTGGATGCAGTGGCACCCTGATCGATTGGCCCGTTTTGTTGGTGGCGACATTGATTTTATATCGGCCTGTTTCGGCGTCATAGGTGATGTCGTCACCCCACCGCAATAACCCATCGGTCAGACGCAGTGGAATAAAAAGCCAAAATGCGATGACGGCTGCCTGATTGCGCAACTTGTTCTTTGTCTTTCGATGTGTGGCAGTTGAGCTGTCCTTGAGGAGTTGGCAAGCAAGTCGGTAGATATCCTTGTAAGATGGCACTCGTTCATAGCGGCCGAATTTCAGGGGGCTTTCTGCGGCTGCATCGCTTTCGAGTTTGTTGATATGCTTACTTAAGTCGGCCAGAATCTGAGGGTTGATACCAAGCTCTTTTCCGAACTGGCGCAATCGGGTTGTTGCGGTTTGCAAGGTACGGGCACGGCACCCCTGATTCATGTGAGCGGCTTCTTCTGCAGACGGAGCCCGATCTTTTTTTGTCTGTTCAAGAATGCGTACACCTGCGGCATCGATGACGACCGGAACGCCTGCGGTTTTGAGGTTCCAGACATACTCACTGATGACATCTTGCATACTTGCCAGCAAACTCTCTGAAAATGCTTTGCGGCCAGAAGGGCGATGGCCATTTCGCAACTGCGCCCAGACTTTTTGCCATTGGACGGGCCACTCCGTCACAGGGCTTCGAAACTTTGCTGGCTTTCTCTCTGCCTTTTTTCGCGGTTTCCTGTGGGCCTTGTCATATGCAATCGTCTTTTCGGTGATCGCTGCCTGCAGGGCTGGACCGACAACCGGATGACCCGGAAATAGGATGTTGAACGTCGATCGTAAGGCAATCAGTGTATTCGGCGGCTCGTGCTTTGCCGAATAATCTAAAAAGTCCTGTTTGGTTGGAGCGTTTATGCCATGGAGATGGGTGTAACGCAAAAACTTGGCCAATCGCATTTTGTGTCCATCGTCCAACTGACCGAATGTTGGCATGGCCTCATAAGGAGCGAGCAACTCGTCATTGGATGGGGTGTTCGCTGCTTCTATGTTCAATTTGTCTTTCTTGTTACCATTATTCATCGATCATCTCCGCAATCAGTTCTTGGCCGGCTTGCATCTGTTCCACTTCCTTGATCCATGCGTAATAGGTCAAAACCGTATTGACCGTATCGCCGAGGCGCGTTGCAATGACCACGATCTTGTCGGGATGTGCCCGAAGTAAGAGTGAGGCCTGCCCATGGCGCATTTGTTGAGGTGTCATGGGCAAGTTGAGGACCGTGCGCGTGTAGAGAGAAAACCGCGAGCTAAAATAGCTCTCATTCATTGGCTTTGTGGCACTTTCCGGGGCTGGAAAGAAATACGGATTGTTGGCCGCGTGCTGATACAAGGGCCTGATGGTCTCAAGATACCAGTTCAAGACTCCCAGATAGTCTTGTTTGCGTGGGGGTATCTCAACCTTGATGCCCTTTTTGTTTTTGACGGTGCCCGGCGGGATCCTAAGCTTGATGGGATCCTTCTTGCTCTTGGGCATCATGATATGCGCATCAGTGCCATGGAGCGTCAGGCCCATGGCATTTTCGCAGCGGATTGGTGCTCCGCCGATTTCGATGGCGCAAAAGGCCGCACAGGTGCCGATCCAGCGGTATTTCACCAGTTCCATCTTCGTCAGTGCACGCCCTTTTGCTTCCATTTCCATGGCAGCCTCCTGAAAGGCAAAAGGCGAGTTCAAAAAGCGCTTTGTGAGGGGGGTGGATTCAAACAAATTTTCACAAAACTGCTTATTGGCTTCGGCCATTTCATTTTCGGCTTTTTTGCCCTCATCCAGAAACGAATTGTTTTTGAGTGCTTGTGTCAGCGCCGCAAGGGCTGTCGGGTCAGCGTCAAGCGCATGGAGGACCCGTTTGTATTTGGAAAGATATTTCCGAACGGTCCGAGGTTTTAGTTTGCGGACATCACGGTCTGGCAACTGACAGCGGGCGACCATCAGATTCCGGACCTCAGTAATCACATCGCCGCGGACGAAAATAAGATCCCAAGGTTGACTGATGTCAGTTTTGGGATGCGCATCGAGGTACGTGCGCGTGATGGAGTTCATCGTCGAGTTGAAGAGGGTTTGCGTTTCGGGGCTGCGATTGGCATAGGTCTTTGATACAGGATCGAAATCCTTGTCAGCCAAGACCGCATAGATCGCATCAAAGTCTTCCTGCCAATCTAGCGGGATCGGCTCCTGATTCTGACGCAAGCGGATGGCCGAAAAGCCGATGCTTTCCGGTGGCAGATGGGGGCGAGCAAAATCATATTCGCGGAGCTTGTCAAGAAACGCCACGGCGCGGCGATAGGAATCCCGTATGCGCGTCGGGCAGTCAAGATAATTGCTGTTGGCGATGTCGTTGGTGATGTCCTGTGGTTGGATATCTACAGATCGCATGAAATCGGCAAGGTTTCTTACCGCAACAAAATTGGTTTTGCGATAAGGGTCCAGATCCGGGATATCGGGTGCGTTGCAATCAAGCGCATCAAGTAAATGATACCACCCATCTTTCAGGGCCCGTGCTTCTTCAAGGGCTTTATCGAGGCCCAGGAATTCTTTAAGAGGTGCCAGGATACGGCGGCGAAGCAGCTGGTGGGCGTTGTCGGTCTTGCACTGTTTTGGATCAAACCCGTCAATCGGTAAATCGATCTTCGTACGCTCTAAGGACGCCAGGATGTTCGACAAGGGCTCGTTCCGAATTACGCCAAACCGCTTGATCGAAGATACATAACGCTTCCTGCTCTCTTCGCTGAGGTCTGTTCGCTTCTCGACATGAGCGAGCAGATCCTCAAATGTTTTGGGTTTGGGTTGATGCTCCTCAGATGCCGGTATTGGTGGCGGGGGGTCGAATAAGTTATTCAATTTGCTAACCTTTCTTTGGTTTGAGTGTGGTCGTTCAAATGCACTTCCGGTCGCTTAAGTGCATGCAGGACACACACACCACTGAATTTTCCGCTGCCGATAATCGGTGGGTGTATGTATCCCGGGCGAGTCCCGGTCGTCCGGTCGAAAATGCGAATTTTGCTGTGTCTGAAGTATTCATTGCGAGGCTCCATCGATTACTTGCGGCAACGAGAAGATGCCGACAGCGGTCGTCGGTGCAGGGTCAGCAGATGGAACCTGTGATGGGGATGGAACGTCACCTGATTTGGACAGGTGTCGATATTTCGGCTGGGGCTTGTTGCTCTGCCAGGCAATCACATCAGCTCTACGCCAACGTTTCCGATTCCGCGCGTTGGGGCGTTTTCCAAACGAAAGATCGATTGGCGCGGGAAAGTCTGGACTATAATTGGGTGAGGAAGGATTGGCCCAGCGATAGATGATCGATGGATCTGTCCTACCCAGATCCTCGGCTACCTGACTTGCTGTCAAGAGAGGCTTCGTCAACTCTTCCCAATGTTTTGCAGACTGGTCGGCGGCAAGCCCGAGGGCCTCAAAGACGACGGACCAGCGGGTGCCGTTGGCGCGCAACACAATGCCTGCGTCCTGTAGGACTTCTTTGAGGCTCCGTGCCGGCACACCGAAATAGGCGATCAGGTCTTTGCGGTTGATGTAACTGTCTTTGCATTTTTCCATATAAAGGGAACTGGAAAAATTTTCCGAGAAACCAAAATAAAAATGCAACTTTTTAGAAATTATTTTACAAGTTATTGTATTTGTTTATGAAATTTATTGTCTGAAGTATGGGGAATGATAGCTGCAGGGGCAAACAGTTTGGCCCGGCGACAGTGAAGCAATCGCCGGGCTGGTTGTTTATGCAAGATGCGGAGGCACGGGATACATGATAAGGGTTGCCAGGCGTTGCCTCTCTGCCAGTGACGTTGGTTTGTTTAATACATATACACGTCGCCAACCCATCATCTCTTCTACGATTGGAATGCCGGCGTGACACCCGCGCATGAACCTGTAGTAATATTGCGCACGCAAAAAGGCCAAGAGCGGGGCGCTGCCCGGATTAAGATTTTTGCGATCAAAAAAACGACGCAGCTTTGCAAGCGTGAGATAGCCCCGACAATCTGGAAAGCCATCAGGATGTCTATTTGCTGCGGCCAACGACAGGCCGACCAAGGGCACTTTGCGTTGGCTATCTGGATTTTTCGACCTGATGCTATCCCCAATGCATATATGAGGGATTGGATCGTCAAGGACGATGTCGCAGGGGGCAAGGCCTGTGAGATCACCTGCTCTGCAGCCAGTTTCGAGCATCATCAGCAAAAAATCGCGTGAGGTGTCGTCGAGGCCATCAAAGGCATCAGGAGCAAGCCAGTCAGACTTGATCCGTGCGATATCGGACACCAACTCAGCAAAGTTGGGTTCATTTCGGAATTGTTCGGTTCTGATGATCGATTTTATCATCACAATCTCCATCTTTGGTTTATCAAGAGAGAAGGATGCTTCTGCAAAAAGCAGCAGGCGATCGCTCCCTGAAAGCAAATAGGAAGATCAAGGACGGACGAAAAACGTTTATTTGGCCATGTTTTAAGGTAAATATACGTATATTGGCGACGGAGTCGGCCAAGACAATTGGGAGTGTTATGTATTGTTTCCAACGGCCATCTATAATGGTGGCAAAAAATTCAATAAATTTGGCACATTCGTTTGGGCATCGTCGTAATCCGCCCTACATTCGCCAGTGTAACGACATCCAACAGAACCTGTTCGCTTTATTCCTGTCTTTTCGACATCCGGTAGCCAATCAGGTCATGTCTGGGCGGATTGATCTGTGATTTACATTGTTACAGTTTCAGTTGTTGGATGAGCGAGACGGGATCACCCATAATATCTATTCCGCACTTCTTTACCGGAAATCGCTGAATTCTGCGGTTCTTTTCCCCATCTTCTCTTTGCGCCCGAAAAAAGCACGGGTCCGTTTGGGTTTGTATCGCAATCGCCGTAGTTCCTTGATGTAGGCTGGTGTGTGATCGCTGGCCGTGATCGCAATCCCGCGATCAGAGATCGGATCCCGGCGTTATGGTACCGCAATGCTCAACAATTGAGTTCGAGAGAGTGCCAATCCATGGCAGGCATGCTCATTGCCACCCATGGATGCTGTCCAATGCGGTCCTGCGGATGCTTCGCATGGATGATCTGACATGACGGTATCCTGCGACATGGATCCCAAATGCGGATCTGCCGATCTCCATAAAGCAGCAAAAAGCCAGCCCAAAAGCGAAACGGCGATTTATCTGGCACGCCTGTATGCCGCTCGTGACAAGGCTGCCGTGTTGATTTCAGATGGCGAGGAATGGGTACTGCCCCATTTTGAAAGGATCCTCGCCGAGATCGAAAAGCTCGAAGATAAGCAAAAGCGACTGGATATTGCCCTTGAAATCGCCCGCAAGGCCAAGCAACCGCGGGCAGATTGATGAGCTCGACGTAATCGACACATCCTCTCTAGCAAGAAAATGCGATCACTTTTTCTGGTTCGCTGAAATCCGCCCTAAGTCCGATTCGAGGCTCTTGGACAAGGATTGTGATCTGAACCAATCGTTCCTTCGGTCTCATTGCGAAAAACCAATGATCGGTGTGTGCCGAGGAACAGGATCAATATGAGCGATCAGAATGAGATTTTCGGGAAATACAATGATGTGTCGGTACTGACGCGGTATGTCGATGACGCACTTTTGCAGCTGACAGACACATTCGACACGGCGGAATTTGTGTCAGCTCTTACGGCTGCAGGACAAAGAGGTGCCGATGATGAAAAGGTGCATCAACGCGTTTTGCAGCAATGCAAGCGGGACGGTAAGATCAGGGCTGGCGCCAAAAAGGGAAAGTGGCAGAAAGCCACTGGCATCAAGACGGAAAGATCTGATTTCCTGAAGACACTCGTGATGGGCTTTTCCGTCGCTGTGTGTCTTTTGATCTGGGGAGCTCAGATCGCAATCAATGTTCGGTTTGCCTGGGAGGTTGCAGGCACTGATCCGTTCTTCCAATGGACCATGGTGACAATCATGGCGGCTCTGGATCTAGGTCGCCCCTTGTTTATGGCCAAAGGCATGCATGTCCTCTCAAGGCGCCAGCGTCGTGAGGCTACGCTTTACTTCACGATTGGTTTTACGCTGGCGTCGGTATCATTTTTGTGCTCGAGCTCAATGTTGTCCGCGTCCTTTGCGCAGGGGCAACTGATCAATATCCGGATCGATAAAAAACAGGAGGCAATCGAGAGGCTGGTGGTTGATGCAAGAGAGTTTCGCCAAAGAGCGCTTGCTTTGCAGGCGGAGGCAGACGAAGAGTGTGCGCATGGAGGGTGCGGCCCCAAAGCCAGAAAGCTGCAAAAGGACGCCGAGGCGAATGAATTACGGGCAAAAGACGCCCAAGATCAGCACGACCAAATGTCAAAGCAGGTGGAAAGGCCACCGGAAATGATCGCAGGTCTGGTGAATGCCTTCGAAAATATGCATCTTTATGGTGACGATCATAAAATGCGACTGCCATATCTGCTGGCTTTTGTCATCGAATTGGCCGCGCTCTTTGGCCCCGGCCTGCTTTTGAGGCGATAATTGCCTTGTTGCCGATTGAATGGATGCTGTGGCACCGGTCTTGCCCTCTCATCCTTTGAAGCGGGCAATATCAGTGTCATGCGCCTCCGCTCGATCAGATGCCTTGTGATTTTCGCGAAATACTGTGGTGACGGTGCCTTGCGGTTATTCGCGTGTAAGTTCGATCCTGTCGTCATGCCAATCCAAGGCTCAGAGCCATCTCTTGGGAAGATACGAATGACCAACAGGTCGTTTTGGTAGCTCACAATCTGAGCTCACATTGACACGTCGACTGCGCGCATCATGGTTCTCGCGCAAAACTTCGACACATTGATCACACAATGCGGCTTCGGTCCAGTTGATGCCTTGCCTTTCGGCATTTCGATTGCGTTCTTTGTTCCCGTCAACACTGCCAGTGCGACCATCACAGGCGTGACACAGGCATTTACTCCTCACATCATGATGTTGATCAGGTGATGCTGTTAGGCTCCGTGCAGATTTTCGTAAGTGTCGTCAGGAGCTTGAATATTATAGTAAAAGACGCGGTGTTCGTTACCAGACATACCGATGCCGGTCGGGTCGAAGGCTCTCTGGTAGTTTGTGATCACTGTGATGACCCAATATATGATCACATCTGCAAGGATTCAGATGTGTTTCTATATACGCGGTCCGCGACAGACACGGTTCATCTGTGATTTGGGTTTTGGAACCAGGTGATGAAAGCAAGAAGGTAACAAAGTCCTCTTTTCTGATTGCCTCTATGCCATCCACCCGTGATTAGCTGTGGTTAGCCAAAATTTTGCTTGTTGGTGCGTCACCTCCAAATGCCGGGTCAAAGTGAATGGCTTCTCCACGTGGTTGGTGGATGGCGAGAAGACTACGCAGACACATGTGGATCGGATCAGATCGAAGAAGAAGATCAACTTCGAAGGGCCATTTATTGCCCGACATAGGTCACATAAAAACCCTTCACCATACGGTGCTCCTGTAAGCGATCCCCTAGGTTGAAGCCTTCACGGTGCATGGGAGCCTGGAATATATCAAGGCCGCGATCAAGGACGATCTTCCATCCGGTATCGGTGATTATATCACGTGCATGTGCGGTACCACTCGTGTCAAAGGCCCAAGTGAAATCGACACCGGTTCCTGTGCAAGCCTCCGAGATGCTCTCAAGCAACTCTCGCTGTTTCTGGACATCGCCGTCATTTGGTCCGGTTACAAGATGGATAGCGACCTGGTCTTCCGGTGCTTTTCGCTGGATCACCATTTCGACGAATTCCATCATGTTGCGCGCTTGATAGTAGAGGCGAATATAAGGGTCTGTGACGATGATCCGGCATGCGCCGTCGATATAGGGACCAAAGAGCTTATCATAGCTGACACCTTTGCGATTTTCAGCGAAAACAAGGTGCCCTTCAGTCAGTGAAGGTTTTGCAATGGTGGTTTTCTGTCCAACAGAGGCAATATTCTCTCCCTGCCCAGATACGATATTGTTGGCGGGCATATCGGGCTCGTCCTGCTCCCGCGGACCATTCGAGGATTTGCGTTGGCAGAATTGCGGGAATTCCTGTTCCTCAACGGTCTGGATTCTCCTCTTCTGCCCATCATGACCCACGTAATAGAAGTCAACGTCAGGGTAGGTCGAGTCTATCCGAAACAGCTGATCCTTGACACGTTTGCGACTCTCCAGAGCAAGCTGAAGCAGTTCCTCAACTTCCTCGGCGGTCTCGCCACCTGCGGGGAAGATGACCTTTAGAAGCCCCGACATCGTTTTGTAGATGGCATCACGGTCTCGTGTAGAAATCTTCTCGCTGATCCGGAAATGCTGATCGGGACGGTTGGAAAAATCCTCTTGTCGCAGGTGGCGAAGAATTTCAGCCAGATAATCTACGATGAAGCCATAGCCACGCGTGAACATCTCACCTCGGATGACATCGACCTCCCAACCAGGCAAATAGGCATGCAGACGGTCAATAAACGCGCTGTCGTGGAATTGCGGAGGCAATGCCTCAAACAGATCTGAGTTCTTGAGCATGTAAGGAACGTTGTGGTCGGTATTGCCAACGAAGGCGAAACTCGCCTCGGCCCCCATCGGGTTGACCCCGCGCGAGAACGTCTTGTTGGCCATGTAATTCTTCATTATGTCGACTAACGCCTTGTTGGCGGTCTTTTCGCGCCCGGCGAACTCATCAAAGGCCACCACATCCCAGTAGCCCACAAGGCCAATACGTCCATTCGAGTTATTGACGAAGAGCTTCGGAATGGTGATTTCCCCGCCGGAGATCAGCTGGCCGTGGGGTGAAAATTCGGAATAGATGTGCGATTTGCCGGTGCCCTTGGGGCCCAGCTCAATAATATTGTAGTTGCGCTCAACGAAGGGGATGAGGCGCATGAGCTGCAAGAGCTTGCTGCGACGCCCGAAAGCTTCAGGGTTGAACCCAATGGACTGGAGAAGAAGATCGATCCACTCGTCCTTGTTGAATTGCGCCCGGGCCTTCTTGTAGCCCTCATAGTCGACCTTCGCGATCTGGATCGGCTTGATGGTCTCGAGCATCCAGGGTGAGGTCCGCGCGTCTTCAGAAAATTCGTATTGAACATCGGCGATGCACCAAATGCCGGTGACCAACAGCTTCGGATGTGCCTTGACCGTTCCGCTATCGACCGACACTTTCTTGATCCCGAGATTTTCGAAGGTGGCCTCATAGCTGTCGGTCTTTTCGTTCAATGCAACAGAAATCTGATCGATGACCTTGTGACGCCCCCTTTCCTTGATGGTCGACTGGATCAGCCCTGCCTCACTGCGATGGACATAGTGTTTGCGCAGAATTTCCTTGACGGTTTCGATACCTGTCTCAATCGAGGCTTCGTTGTCGGTCGCGCAATATTGGCCAAGCAGATATTCGAGGACATAGGTCGGCACAATGGCATTGCCTTTGACTGCCTTTACCAAATCCTTGCGAACAACATAGCCCGCAAAATGTTCGTTGATCTTGTCGTCAAGGGTGGTCATGGCTCGTCCTTAAAAGTCAAAATCCGTCGAGATCCTGCGGCGAAGCTGGAACCGATGGCTGGTATAATCGTCGTAATGGCTGGTCTTGCCGCGTTGCTCTTGCAGCTTGAGGAAGACATCCTGGCTGTTGAACCGGTCCGCATCCCGCGACAGCAGGAACTGGATTGGCATCTCGCGTTCGCGGGCATTGCCTGAGGTATAATCGAAAGTGAGCTGATGTTCGTCGGAAATCAGTGTGCCGTCTTCGGCATAGATGCCCGCCAGAAGAATACGCTGCTGCTGTTTTTCAGAGACCGGCTGCTCCTGATAGAAGGTTACCGCTATCTGACCGGAAGTGATGAGGCTACGTCCTGGAACCACGATCTGGACATCAACTTTTCCGACATCCTCTTCGCGCCTCTTGCCGACCCGCAGGACCGGGATCACGACCTCCTGCAGGGTCGCGCCACCATGCACAAAGCGGCTGCCGGCACCTTTCACGCGCATGCGATTGATTGAATTCGGGATCAGGATATCGAGATCGCCGGCAAGCCCGAGAGCCCCGGGTGTAAATTTCTTCATTCCAGCTGTCTCGTTCAGGCCTCGCCCAATCACGAAACGACGGTCGCGGAACAGGATCTCGTCTCCCGTCGGGTCTGCAACAGAGAAATCAGTCTCGTGCAATTGGCGATGTTGATAGAGGAAGCCATGATCGGCGGTAATCAGGATGTTTGAGAAATTGGCGCTGGTCAGCTTGCGCACCAGTTTGGTTAGATCCTCTATCGTGTCCTCGGCAGCCTCTGTGGCACGTTCCTCAGTCTTTAGATTATGGCCGAGGCTATCGATGCGATTGTGATACAGGTAGAGCACATCGTGATCGCGGAAGATCTCCTTCCCGTCATCGGAGCGGAGCGCCATGAAGTCATCTGCCTTCATCGCCTTGACCCGATCCCCGGCCCGGCCCATATCCAGCACTTTCTCGCGGGCTATTGTTCCCTGGGTCGGCAGGCCGAAGGACGTGACGCTGCCATCCCCTGCCACTGTCAGATCCTTGTTGGGCAGGAGCGCCGCCATACCCAGCTGGGTATAGCTCGGCAGAGACGAGATCATCGGCTTCAGATCTGCGTCAAAGCGGTTGAGCTTGCGGATCTCGCGCAGGCATTCCTCGGCCACCTCGAAGCGCAGAGCGTCTGAGATGATCACTACGACTTTTTGCGGGTTGGTCAGGCGCCGGAATTCGGCAGCCTGATCGCGATAGAAATTCCGCTGTTGCGCGAAATCGGGGAAGGTCCAACTGTCCAGCTTCGCTATCTGATCCTGCCAGACATCATTGACGGCGAGAAGGAAGTTTGTCGTGTATCGGTTCTCGATGCTCTCGAACAGCGCGCCCAGAAGCGACGATTGCCCGCTGCGCTGCATGTGATGGATGAATTTGCGGTAGGCCTGATCGACCTTGAACCAACTAGTCGTATAGCGCCGCACGGCATCGGCGGGCGAAGACATGGTGAGATTGGCCTCGGCCAGTGCCTGCTGGAATTCGGCGGCATAGGCGATGGCGAGATAGATGTCCTCGTAGGTCTTGTACCAGTAGCTCTGTCGCCGCTCGCGGGTGATTTTCACCACCTCCGAAGCTGCCACCGTCTGGCTGGCCATCGCCTCGACCAGAAGGCGGATGATCTGGCGATCGACCGCTTCGAAGTGATCGACCGGGCGCAGGGCCTTCATCGCGCGATCTTTCACATCGGCCTCGATCTTGAGCAGATCCTGATATTCGCGGCTGAGCGTGGCAAACGCCTCGCCACCAAGGCGATTGTTCTTCCAGCGGCTGAACATCAGGAACGCCTCGCTGTTGAGGCTGCCATCGTCCCCGAGGGCGCGCAGATAGCTCGACTGGAACAGCGTGATCGCGAAATCCTCGAAGTCGGGCGTGTCCGAGCTGTAGCCATAGGCGTTCTTGATCTGCGTCCAGAAAAACTCCATCAGGTTGGACCGCTCGATGAGCTTCAGAGCGTCGTCGCGTTTGGCGGCGAGCTGGCCCAGCAGTTCCTCGACTACGGTGTCAAGCCCGCCCTCGGCTCCGGCACAGACGGCCAGCATCCGGCGTAGAACGTCGGATTTCTGATCGGCGGGGTGGATCAGGCGTTTCAGCGCCTCGATGCGGCCAGCAGAGCGATAGAATTCCATGTGATCGCGCACCACAGCCTCGAATTGCAAAGGCAAGTCAAGTTCGGCCAGCCAGATCGCCGCCTGATCGGCCTTGAATACGGCGGTGGCCAACTGCACGTCCAGCAGCCAGTTGTCGGCCATCTCGGGCTCGGGGCCGTCCTTGAAGACGAGGAACTTCTGCTTCGGTTCCAGCCGCAGCATGCGGTATTTGAGGCCGAACTCGTTGTTGGTGATCTCGACCTTTGAAACATCGGGAAGGTCCACGGCGTCGAACGCCTCGCGCATGTCGCTGGCGGTGTCATACCAGAAGACGATCCGTTGCTCCTCGAACAACCGTTCCAGCCCTGCGCGGATGCGTTCAGTCATCTTTTGCCTCCAGTCCGGCAATCTTCTTCAGCGCCGTGCCGAATTTCGGATAGTTCGCCTTCACGCCATCGTCTAGGTCGATCTCGATCTTCTGCTGTGCCAGCGGGAAGATCACCTCGCGCTCCCATTCGTTGAGCTCGTCGATCTGTTTGGCGATGACACCGACGTCCTTCAGGGCCTTGGTCTTCTGGGCCTGCGTTGCCGCTCCATCATCGGCGAGCCTTGAAAGCCGCGCGCGTTCGCCTTCCAGCTTGGTGATGAATTCGCGCAAATAGTCATTCAGCAGCACAGACACAGTGTCGGAGCGATAGCGGTGCATGTAGATCAGCGCATTGAATGTGCCCTTGGGCGAAGAGAACAGCCAATAGATCGGACGTTTTTTGTAGCGCCTCACATGGTCGTTGTAGAAATCGCGGGTGAAATATTTCCGGATGTCCTTGCCCAAGGCATCTTCGAGATAGCGCAGGTTCTGTTGGAAATGCGCCTCGCCGAACGTCACGCGCAGGAATTTGCGGAAGCGTTCGGTGATGTCGTCATTGAACCAGTCGCTTTCGAGCACGGGGATCACATTGTCCGCGTCGGGCATGAAGGTCGGCTCGTCAATGCCCTTTTCCTTGAGGGCCTCGAGATAATCCTCCAGCCGCTCGCCCTGATTGGCAAGGATCAGGCCCGGCGCATCGAGGCTGTAGCGGCCAAACATGCAGCCCACGGCGTAGGAAAGGAACTCTGCCATGGTATCGCCGCGCAGGCGAGCCTCATTGGTTTCCTCGGAGTTCTTCACGCCATAGCGATAGGCCGGGTTGCAGGTCAGCGTGATTTCCCCGATCGGCACCTCGGGCGTCAGTTCGTCCTGCAGGCCATAGGCGTCGATGAAGATGCGGTTGTTCTCCTCCTCAAGGCGCTGCATTTCGGACGTCATGGACTGCCAGTGGGCGCGAAGCGCGCTAAAGCTCTCCGCCAGCGTCTCGCCGCGATGATCCGGCGAGAGCAGCGGGAGCGCGGTGAAATCCCAGGAGGTTTCGTAGGCGTCCCAGTCGGATTCTGAAAGCTGAACGAGCTCGCCAGTGTTCGACTCTATCTTGGTGCTGGCGCTACCTTCAACGAGCGGAGTTTTTTTGACCTCCGAGATTCCGTAGTTGAGTGTGGGACTCAACAAATTGAAGTAGTATGCTCCAACTCTGGAATTTATCAGTGCGAGCCCATGCGTTGTGTTTTCCGCCTCATCGAAAGAAGCCATTGAGGCCGATGAAAACGCAAAGCCGTGCGGATGGTATCGTGCTGAAAAAGATGATGACGAGATAGCCGTCCAGTTGAGGCCCGGCCGAAAGAAGAAATCAGTGCTAATGATGTAGCGTGACCAATGGTCTCCGGTCTTTTGCGAAATGGCACTCTTAGCTTCTGACCCGTTATCGAGCCAATTGACTACGCTCTCCTTGTTACTCCCCCATTTCCGGAAAGGCCCGCCGTGGAGACAGGGGTACCACTTGTGTTGCATTGTTTCATTTGCATTGTGCGCGTCTCTGTTCTGCTTGTTCTCTGAAACCTCGAACCATTGTCGCAAGAAACGGGCATTGTCTCCGATAGCCATCCCTTTCTTGGCTGTGTATTGGTCTTGAAACTTAGGTTGCTTGAAGTTTTCAAGTGCGCGAAAGCTAATCCAAAACGCAATGGGATGGCCAGGTATCTGCTCAAACACGCTACTATCACAGACGAACCGTCCGTAATCTTTTTCGAGGAATAGATTTTGGATTGTTTCCGCCTTTCGGACATCGACATGCTTTTCAAACAAACGTCTATAGACACCGGATTCTCCTTCAGCGCTTTTCGAGTTTCGCAAAACAAAGGCGACGGTGCCGAAATCCGCGCCAAATAGTCCGCGACCTAACTGGAGCAATGAGTAGATGTGCTGGGATGACAGCAAATTTTCCCGCAACTTTTCATATGAACTCAAAAACATCCAAGATGGGAGATTGATCATGGCGATCATGCCAGAAGCTCGTGCGAGGGAGGCAGACCGTTCCATAAACATAGTCAACAGATCGGATTTGCTATCGGGGTAGCTCTCTTTTGCAAACGCACCCAGTTTCGCATTCATCCCCTTGCTGCCCATATAAGGCGGGTTGGCCACCACCACGTGATACTTCGGCGACAGCGCCTCGGCCATGCGCAGCACGGCGGTGACGCGCGCCTGCACGTCTTTCAGTAGCAGGTCGCCACTGAGCTCCCGCGCCTCCACCACCCGCAGCGTCTCTGCCGGATCGCTTGAGTGAGGCACGATCAGCGAGCCGAAATTCTTCGCCTCAGTGAACTGTCCCAGCGTGTCTTTCAAATCCTTGGTAAAGAGGTCATCGCCCACAACTGCGGCCACATCCTGCATCTCGGCGTCGGTGAAGCTCACATTTTGCAATACGCAGATGTCGGGTTTCGCCTCCATCCGCAAGAACCGCCGCCGCCCGAGCCTTGCCGCCGCCTTCATGCATAATGCAAAGGCCGCCAGCGCACCGGCGCGGTCGTCAATCTCAAGCCCGGTCAGGTTATGCGTCAGGATCAGCGCGGGGATCTCGGTCGCCTCATAACCCTCTTCCTCATAGATGGCATAGAGCAGGTCAAAGGCATAGGTCAGCATGTGCCCCGAACCGCAGGCGGGATCGCAGAGTTTGATCTCCTCGGGCTTGCCAATCTTGAGGAAGTCCGTCTCGGGCGCTTCGGGCGCGATGTAATAATCCATCTGCCCGGCGAGCTTGCTGTCGGGTCGGTTCAAGAGCCAGAGCCGCCCCAGCGAGTTCTCCACCAGATAGCGGACGATCCAGTGCGGGGTGAAGAGCTGCGTCGCGGCGGGGATGTTCTCGGCCGTGATCTTGACATTCTTCTTGAGGCCCGCGAAGACCTGATCCTTCTTCTCCGAGATATAGAACTGATAGAGCCAGCCGATGATCTCGACATCCTGACACGCGTCCTCGGTCATCACCTCGCGCAGGCGGGCGAGGATGGAGTCTTGCGAGAGCAGATCCTCCGGCATCAGCAGCTCGGAATAGTCATCCAGCTTCTCGAACAGGAAGGGCATCGGCCCGTGCCACTGGTTGCAGGCATGCACCAGCAGCTGGCGATAGGCCTCGGCCTGCGGGTCACGGCTGGGCGTGCGGCCTTCGAGCAGCGCCGCAATGTGGGCTGATGCGCCATCAGGCAGGTTACCCGCCATCGCCTCGGACAGAAGTTCGGGCCGGGTCTGTCCATCCGCCGGTGTGACAACGCGGACCTGCGTGTAAGCGTTGGCGTCCATGAAGCGCAGCGCGGTGAAGCGGTTGAACCATGTATAGGCCACCTGTTCGACGACCTGCTTGCGGCCCTCGCGTTTGATGGCGTTTTCAAGAGCTGTGACCGCCTTGGTATGCTCCCGCCTTGCTGGCGCACCTTCGGCCAGCACCAGATCAAGCTTGGCCGAGACCTGCTCGATTAGCAGATTGCGGGCGGCCTGAGCAAATTTCTTGAGCGCGTTGGTATCCATCAGACAATCACTTTCTTGCCTGCATGGATTTCGGCCAGCAGGGTCTTCTTCACTTCGGTCAGATATTGGTCGACATCCGCCTCATCGCTGAGGATCGATTTTGGCTTGTTGACCTTGAGTTGGGAGGCCACGACAGTCACAGGCGGTTGAGGCTGCTGCACCGGGGCTTCTCCCAGACCACCCGGATTGGCCGGCTTCTGCGGTGGGATCGGCTGGGCCAGACGACTGACCTCGGTCACCAGATCCGGCAGCAGCTGATTGCGTGCGGAATGGGCCTTGTCGCGCAACGTCGGGATCAGCGTGACACTATCAAGCCCGGCCTTCTTACGTTCGATCCGGGCAGTGATCTTGGCCTGACTGTCCGCGTCAAGATCCTGGAACTCCTGCATCTTGCTGATCGTTTCCGAAACGCTTTCCAGAGCGGACAAGACGGCCTTTCGTTCCTCAATCACCTTCAGATCGACCTTGTTCTTGAGCTCATAAAGGTCGTTCTTGAGGGTCTGGATCGCAGTGCCCTTGAAGCAATCGGGGTCATTAAGAACGGCACGCAGGGTGCGCAAGGCGTCCGGATCGACATACTCGATATTCGCGGCATCTCGCTGCATCGTGCGGCGTGCATCGTCATAGATCGCCCGTTGAGTGCCGCCCATAAAGCTGAGGACCTTGTCGAGGATCTCTTCCCTGGCATCGAGCAGCTCATCCTCGTGCGCAGGGGCGTCTGAGATATACCAATTGGCAGGCTTGCTCTTCATCGAACGCAGCAGGGTTTGGAAAGGGGTAAGCTGAGCAAGGAATGGGTAGGCGTGAGATTGTCGCGTCAGATCATCCACTCTGGCTTCAAGCGCATCGATGCTGGCGGCCCATTCGGTGCCAAGGCTGCGCGCATCCGTGCCGGAGGCTGGTTGCGAGAATAGCTCCTGATACAGCTCCTTGGCTTTGCGGATCTCCGCTGCCGTGAATTCAAGCTGCGGGGTCAGCAAGATATTGGCGATGGCCTGAGAGTTGTTCAGCTCCTTCGCCAGCGGCGCACCTTCCAGCACGGAACTGTCCTTGCGCGCTTCGATCTTGCCTTTGGTAACAAGGCTGCCGATGACACACAACACGGCCGGGGTGGGCCAGCCATAGGGCTTGGAGGTGAAACGCTCGGTCAGATCTTTGACCCTAACCTTCATGCCATTGCGGGCCTGCGCATTGATGATGTTCAGGACCTCAAGCTCGGCCTCGCCGAGACCGCCCCCGCTGGCACCGAAGAGCCCGCCGGCATTTTGCACTGACTTGAGAATATCCGCCTCGGAATAGCTCACTCCACGCAGCATCGGCAGATTTTTGTAGACCCTATCGACCAGGGTCTGGAACGCCTTGATGATGCGCTCCTGAGGATCTTCGCCACCAATCTCCAGCTCATCGCCCTGCACGAACAGACGGGCCTCGCCCATCAGTTTGCGGAGCCGCAATTCGAGATCCTTGTGTCGGCGGGAATTCTGCTCACCCTTTTCCGCAACGATCCGATCACGACCGGGCTGTGGTGAGCCTGTGCGCGATTGACGGATGAACTTGTCGGTCTGTTTATAGAGGATCAGATCACGGTAGAAGCCCGCATTGGCACCGGTGGCGATTGCCAGTTCCTCGCGCGCCATTGTCGCCATTCGCACTGCGTTGAATTCATCAGCATCCGGGTTCAATGGCGAGACCAGATTGATCGTGAGCTCATACTCTTTGCCATAGGCATGATCGTCGAGCTTGCGCGTAAAGGGATATTCATTGCCCGTATCGATATGCTTGATCCGACGCTGGCGCAGGATCGTGTCAAAGGCGAGCGTGTTCAGCTCGTCTGACAGCTCAGAGGGGTCGATATCCAGACTTTTGATCTCGGCCTCGACATCCTTCTCCTCGTTGGTCAGGAATTCATAAACCTCACCATTGCGCTGGATCAGGGTATTGCGTTCGAGCGTTGACAGCGCTTCCTCGATCTGGCGGCGCTGTCTGGTCTGATCGGCATTAAACTGCGATAGCAGCAGGATGCTGATATTGCGTACCGAAGGCTTGAATTCCTTAACATATTTGACGAGGAACAGTGCCTTCAAAACCCGAACTGCGAACGGATCTTCAAGGTTTTTCTCGGCGATATGGATACTCTGCTGAACCGATGACTTCAGGGCCGTGCGGATGCCTTCGAACATCAGATCGAAAGTGGCCAGATCGCCGACCTGCTGATCCTTGAGCTTCTTGGAAACCTCCTGGAACACGCCCAGCATCGAGCGCTCGCCCACCGAGCTGTGCTTGCCTTCAAACGCATTGTGCTGCGAGAGAGACGTGATCGCCATCTGAAACAGGTCATATTGGTAGGGCGGGAAAGGATAGCTCGCGATGAACTGGTCGCGGTCGCGATAGTTTTTCAGCTTGATCGAGCCATCCGCAAAGTCGAACAGGGTCTTGAGGTTGTTTTCCTCGCGATCATGAAGGTTGCCAAGGGTGGCGCGGCCTTCCTCGGTTTTTGCCAACAGGCGACGCTGGATCACTTCAGCAACATCAGCGGAATTCAGCGGCATCCTGTTTGAAAAACGCGCCTGAATCTTCGAAAAGTCGTTTTCCTGCTGCTGGGTCATGTCGCCGATCACCGATGCCATATCCTGCTGCGCGGTGACGATGATCCATGCCTGGCCCTTGCATTTTGTATTCAGGCTCTCGGCGATGGTTTGCAGGTTCGTCATCAGCTTGACGTTATCGGCGATGTATTGGCCGACCTCATCGACAAAGAAATTCAGGCGAAACCCCTTGGACTGTCCATCAATCCACTTTTTCACGGTGGTCGCAAAGTCCTCAATCGATACCCGCGTATCCTTGCGATACTGACTAAGGATGTCAGAGGCATCTGCTGCGTCGCCCCCCGTTACCGCGGCAAAAGCCGTTGCGATGTTCTTTCGCTCGAGCAACGCCTGTTCACGCCCGCGTTCCCAATCCTTGCCCGATGCGTTCTTGAAAGCCTGCTTGAAGGCCTCAAACAGACCGCGCCCATGCAAATCGCGTTCGAATTGAGCGATATGGGCCTGCTTGCCATAGAAACCACATGTCTCGTCGAAAACTTTCTGAAAGACTGAAAGCAGCGCATCGACATCCGTTTTCGAGATCACGTCGGCCTTCTGGTCGATGTTGAACAGGATCGATTTTGACGGAATTGAGATGGCCTTGTTGAGCGCGCCGGCCAGCATTGGCTCGCCTTTGAGCTTTTCAGCAAAGATCTCATGCGCCGTCTTGCTATCCACTTCTCGATTCTCAAGCAGCAGTGCGAGCATTTTCAAGAGGTGCGATTTACCCGACCCGAAAAATCCCGAAATCCAAACCCCGTTCGAGGTGTCATAATTGTTGTACGCTTCGAGAAACTGTTCGAGCCGCTGGCCTATCTCGCCAGTGATGACATATTCATCCAACTCCACGCGAAGGCTTGCTTCATCATCGGCCTTGATGACCCCGTCAATCGCACGATCAACCGGCTTTTCGAAAATGTCCTTGAGCAAAAGAGCCATGGGTCAAACCTCATAATTTAAAATGTTGAAAGCGCGGTAATATTTATCGTCGTGCAGTTCGCCGAAAAGGTCGAGCGAAGCCCCAGTGGCGAGAGCATGGGTATAGCTGCCGGGAAAGAACAGAACAGTGGGTGCAACCTTGGCGGTGCTTTGAAGATTGTTCAGCACGTTATGTGATCGGATATAAGGATAGACCTCACCGACACCGGATAAGAAAATCACGCGATGTTCCGTCGCCGCAATTGCCTCGGCAATCTTCGGGATCAGATGGGCCTGCGGATCAAGAACACCTTGCAACAATTCCTTGATCTCGGACTTGTCGCTGTCTGCTTCAACTTCGAGGATCTCATCAAGGATCTCACGCTCCTGGAGAACCTCGATGGCCAGATCGTAAAGACTAAGATCCAGAACCTTGACGCCCGCATGGGAAATTCGCGCAACCAGATCCTTGCGATCCTCATTCATGCTCAGCCCATCACGCGCCGGAAACGGACAGATGAAGAAGGGCACTTCATTGCCAAGGCCCTGCTTGGTCAAGAAGCGTTCGCTGGTGATCACGCGAAAAAGATGCTCTGCTCGCTCCTTACGGTTCATATCAAGTTTCACTTTAAACTCCATCGACAGGAACCCCTGGGAAAAGCGCCAGCTCCACGGGGTTCTTGTCTGCAATCATGGTTTTCAAGCGGGGCGATAGAATTGCGGTCTGGATCCGGTTGGCTTCGGAAAGAATGCCTGCCTCGCGCATTATCCTGAACGCGACCTGCTGCAATTTTGCTCTCGTGCTCGCCTTAATCGCGGACAGCTCCTCATTCAATTCAGCTTTGGCCTCAAACAGCAGATCAAAGCTCTCGCGCGGTAAATCCAACTGGTAAGACAAATATCGTTCGCGCACGACCTCAAGAGCGAATTCTCTAACAAACCGATAGGCACGGCAGGCCGCAAGCCACAAGAGCGCCTGCCGATCTGCTCGATCAGCGAACTCTATAAGCAATTCGAGTTCCTCGGTGGAAAGCGTCATCAGACGGTTCGAGATTTCTCTCACAGTCCGTCGGTTTGAAATCGCTTTCGGCAGACTGGTCGCACCTTCCTGCCTGGCTCTCCGAAGGGTTTCATCCCAAGTCTCTCCTTCCAAATGAAGTCGAGCGATCTCTATGCTTTCGTTGAGAAAAAGCCCACCGGTCGAGAAGGACATTTTGTATTTTTGAGCTTTTCTCATTTCATGGCGCCTTCCTGCCCAACGCGGCAAAGACCTCATCAGCATTGCGCAAAATGATGTGCTGATCTTGGGCTGCGCGTATGTCTGGTCGCGTATCAAGACCAAGGCGCTTGAGGTTATAGAAGAGCAGGCATTTCCGAACCGCCAATTCTGCCGTACCGTCGGTCATGCCATAATCAAGTTCAACGATCCGTCGTTGACTCGAAGACAAATCGGGGTGCGGAGCAATCCGCAGGATGATAGTCTCAAGCCAATCCGTATCTTCGGCGGGATCGGTCTTTGCTTCATCATTCGGCTTTGCTTCCAGTATACGGCTCAGAACAAAGTCCTTGAACATCTGATCCCGCACGCAAAAGGAGCGTGCGTGCCAGCGAAATCCATCATGAGCAAGGGCGTGGGGTTCAATCTCACGTCGCGAGGGAGCCTCGGAACTCATCGACTGATAACAAATCTCCAAACGCCGTCTCTGCGTACAAGCCTGGACCACCGTTCTGACAATTGCGGGGACAAGGCCTCTTGTTGGCAAACTGAGGTGTAAGATCGCAGGCGTTTCGACTATCCAGTCAGAGTTGGCAATAGGCACCCCATTCGCGGTCGCTTCCAAACTGTCGAGATATTCTCCGGCATCGAGCACTAGATAATGCGGATCGAAAGCTGAACCCATTACATAGGTTCTGGCGCTTTTGTCATAGAACAGATGATTAGGATGATCGGCAATGTATGAATTAATATCTTTCGACGCCTGCGCTCGGCTGATTTCCATGACAGACATGAGGTCCGTAAGGCCGATTGAACCATGCCAAAATATTCGGTGTTCAATGAATGAACGTCGTTCTCGCTGCCATCGTGTCAATCGTGTTGGAACCAACTCTGTCATATGAAGCTTTGCTATTATAAAATTAATATGGGTCTAGAAAAAAGACTGACACCGACGGTTGCATATTGAGTTCCAACCAACGCCTTGTCAATTGATTTGTTGGGTGGATTGAAATGGTCACCAGAGCAAGTTTTGACATAGCCAAGATTGGGATGCCTAATACTGGCAACCGTCTTGTCCGTGGCAGGTTTTGTTAAAGAGCCAGAGCCCGTGTCAAATCTTCATGCTCAAAGGCGCTTGCCATGCGATTGATCTCGGCCGGACGCGCTCCGACAGCTCTGGCTGTCTCGCGCCAGGTTGCGGTCACGGTTGCCACTTCCTTGATAATGGCGCGAGCTTGTGCCAGCGTCAGAGCAAAATATTCTGAAGCCTCTTCCAAAAGATCAATCGAACAAGTGCTCTCGTCGAGATCGATGTTGGTTGACAGAACCCGCGCCCTGACATCGGCGGGTACCGGATTGAGGTCATATGCAGGAGAGAGTGACCAGCCAGATTTTCCAGACCAAAGAAAGCCGTGGTTGCGTAGATGATCGTCCACGTTGGAGATCATCACATTGAAGACAACGCGACGATAGAGCGCCTGCGCATCGGTCTTTCCCTGAGCGCCATGTTCGGCAAGAACGTCAACGATCTCGGGATAGCTGCCGCGCTCACCATCCTTGGCACCCATCATGGCCATTGCCGATAAAAAGGGAATACGGACTGTACCATTGCGATCAAAGCGACACGACAACATCACCTTCTTGCCCGCGACATCGACGAGTTTATGCGTTGGTGTGACGATGCCAGCATCTTCTGCCAACCGCAGGGCGATCTCTTCCCACGTCTCTATGCTGTAATCATCAGTCTCCTTGGGAAACTTGGCGATGGAGAGGTGGCCATGTTGGTCGACCACCGACGCCTTGGGCCGGGCACCGCCCAAGGAAGAGCCTGGGGCAAAGATGATTTGAAGGTCATCGTCTGTTTCTTCATCCAAGAGAATTCGTTCGGTAATCTGAAGCAACCGGCCAAGTTCGATGATCGCAGGCACTCCCGTTCGGATTGGTGCCTGAAACGTGGCATCGCCAACCCAACGAAATCGTAATGCGCCAAGCCGGGTCTCGTCGGCGACACCAAGGAGATAGTCGCTCTCGGTGAGCGTTCGGACGGTTCGACCTTCTCGTTCGGCAAGGCGACGCTCAGAACGTTGCATCAATCGGCGGCCCCATGTGTCGGGTGCAGAGTCCCCGATAGAACCGAAGGTTGCGAGCCCAGCAGGTGGTGCGAAAGCGCCGCGACTCAAAGCAAGGGCGGGCTCCAGAGAAAACCTGGCGGGATCATTTAACCACGCATCGTCGTATTCAAAAAGAATGGTCTCTGTACCGCGAACACGATTGCTCCGTGCCAATCCAATCTGTTTTGTGCTGCCAGCTAGATCAATGTGGACTTCGAAGTCAGCCATTGCGGGACGATCCTGATAATCGCCTGAGATGGGCGTGTTTCGGCAGGTCGGCACTGGCCAGAGCTTGTCCAACGCTATCATTGCTGATGTCGGCGATTTGGTTAAATCCATCCAGCAGTCCGAGAGCTTGCAAAACGCTGGCATAGATACCAATGCTGACGTTGGTGTCGCCAGCTTCTACCCTTTGCAAGGTAGAACGAGAGGTGAAGGCGCGTTCTGCAACAACTGCCATGGGCAGACGTCTGCGTCGGCGGGCGTCATGGATGTCAGCCCCAAGCTTGCGCAACGCACGGCGTACGGCGGCAGGAGGATTGTGTGGTGTTGGCATTTTGGTACCTTCGTTTTACAGATTGGCCAAATATGTAGCACGAAGCTTACAATTATTCAAGAAATGCTGTGTGGCTACTTCATTAGGATTCGGACCGACGAGAAAGAGAAGGGGCCGAAGCCCCTTACCCTATGCAACTGCAACTGTGTCATCAATCCCTGCTTCTTCGTAGAGATCCTTGGCGAGCCAATCATAGCCGAAGAAATCTTTCACCTGATCAAGACTGTCGCAAACCTTGGCCGAATAGCAATCGCGTTCGCCGTCCCTGGCTATGTAGTCAATGCGGCGGCAGATATATTTGCCGCCTTGGGTCATGTAAAGGCCATAGCTCCTACAACGATCGCGTTGGCCATTATAGTCGAGACCTGCAGCCTGATTGTCAGAGCTTGCAACACTCGCAAGACACTGGCCAGTAAAAAGCAAGCTCGGAGCATCATCAACCTTGAGTTTGTAGGTCGCCACTTCTGAGTTTTCATCGACATCAATGTCGGTTACCTGCTCAATGATCAACTTGCTATAATCGACGTCTGAAAATGCGCAAGGCAGTTTGGGCGAGAGCTCATCGATGTCCATTTCAGACCCGTTGTCGTCGATGATCAACACTCCTTTCAAAACCCAGACGTCGCCTATACCATCTGTTGTTGTTGTAAGGGAGGCCGGATCGTGATCGTCGTAACCAAAGTACTCTGAATAGGTTACTTCTATACCTTCAAGTTCTGAGACTTTGGATGCCCAACCCAAGACACGAGGGATCACGACATCCCTGTAGACCTGCTTCTGAGCGTCCCATATTGTGCTGTGATGTTTAAATTCGTCCATAACCTCGTGGAATTGGCTCTGGTTCCAGTCACCGCGGGCAAGCATTTGTTTGAATTCTTCGAAAGAGATTTGTTTCATCGTTTTGTCCTATCCCCTGAATTTCCGCCGGAGCAGTTGCAGAATTATTCCTGCAATCAGGAAGTAGGTCCGTTTCGATTCAAACAAAAAATAATTATTAATATTTTTTTAAATTTTGAATGGCGCTTTGATTTATAATGATTTTTTCGGATTAATTGTCTTGTCTCTACGATTTTTCAGGCGAGGCAGGCTCTAGTATGGGTTTTATTTTGCTGCCAATGCGGAGCTTTTGGCGTCAGGCTGGTAATTTCTGATCGAAATGACGATTTTTTCGTTCTTGTTTAAATATTTTTTCTTCTTCACGGAGTATATAAGATCGTATCCCATGATCTTGTTAAGTCTTGAAACGGACCTTTTCACCTTTTGAGTGACCGCTGGGTTTCTGGAAATTCCATATTCTTCCTTTAATTTATCTACATTTAAGACAAATTGCTTGTTGCTCATGTTTTTTACGATTGTTGCCTTGAGATATATTTTGATATCGAAAATATCTGTCATCTCGACAATATCCTGCATCTCGACATATGCATAATTTGATGGGGCAATCATCTCCGCCTTGATGGTTTCCTGCACATCCCATTCAAGGTAATCGACACCCTCTTCTTCCACAAAGCGAATGGTATGAATCAGAGGGTCGCTTTCCAATTCGGCCCGTCTGTTGCAAATGTCGATGAGGACGTGAATTTTATTGATCAGCTCGCTATTTGAACGATAGGCTGCAAACCCCGATGCTTTTCGCAGGAAGCCCAGATAGATCCGATAGGGTGGGATCATATCTCGCCGGAGATTATGACTGCTGAACCAAAGCAATGCGATTAATATGCGGGTAGCTGGCCCATTTAGGCCCGTCATGGAATGGATGATGTTGCAAACCATGCCGGGCAATGGATAACTGGGTTTGATATTCAGCTCTTGAGCGACGTGTTCCAGCGAGGTTGAGTATAGTGATTTATTGCGTGATGCCATGTCTTTGTTCCGAATTCTTGTCACTCATGCTACATGGGGTCGTTTCAGTGGCAAACAAAACAGTATTTACATCCTGAACCGGAAAAAGCTGCCTTGCTGCGAATCCGAGAAGATGTGTCCTCAAAAGCCTCTTTCTCCAAGACACATTACCTAGTTAGGAAATGAAGGTGCCATGTAACAATTACCAAGGACAAGAACACATCCTTTCTCATCGCTTCTGTGTATTCTTATATATTCGGTTTGATTCTGAACATTTATTAAATCATTTGATGAGTTGAGATTTAACAATAGATCCAAATGTATACGGAAGAATTGGTCACAATTTTCTTACTTTCTGTCACAGTTTTGGAGTATTCGATCAAGCTTTTTAGCCATTGGATCAATCTTTTTTCAGAACGGATCAATCTTTTTTCAGAATGGATCAAACTTTTTTCAGAATGGATCAAACTTTTCCGCGTAGGCCTTATTTTTAGACCAGGCTTTCGGTATTGCTGAATAATCGGCATGTAGTATGTTCTTCGGATCAGAGGAGCTCGTGAAGGTCGCAAACTATTTTCGTTAATTCTAACATGGTCAAAATTCTCTGAACGAATGACTCTGATGCAGTCTGACGGTGTTTTCACCGATATAAAGTGAATGCTGATGAATGTGCCGTATATTCGAAACTCATACCACCATGTCGCCGGACCATTCCCTTTCTCGATTAGATGAAGAACGGGATGGCAATCAGTATGAACTGAACGCACTATTTCGAGATGTTGTTCCACTGTTCGGATCAGAAGAGGTTTGCCAGCTGCATCGAATATGTACCCGAGGAGGTGGTCTTCAGAAGTTCGAAAGCGGATGACACATGCGTGACCATGTTGGAACCGAATTGGTAAGATTTCCGGTTCACAAATAGATCGCCAAAGCCGCCAAATGAGAACCGTCTTTTCACGGATCAACGACGGGAGTGCCTTTTTGCAAGGAAATGCTACCGATTATGGTGTTCTGGCCTTGGAGTTAAGGGGGCGGGGTTATTCCAAATGTTTGGGCACGGGAAGTACGATAAGATTGTGCAAGGCCAGTTTGTCCTCAAGGGTCATGTCATCACCATAGAGTTCGCGATCGCGGATGGCCTTGACGCTGTGGCCCATCAATTCGCCACGGTCGTCATTGGGCAGTTGAACCTTTTTGAGGCGAGATTCAAACGAGTGTCTTGTGCCGCCAACTGTGTGCTTCTCGGAAGGCAGCAGGTCTCTTTCCCTGAGAACCTTGTTTATCGTGTTGGAATAGTTGCTGTTGCCACGATATTTTGGAAATCCTTCAGGGTGCCGTTTGGCTGCTGCCAGAGCGACACCGACGAGGGGTACCATCCTTTGAGAAGCTGTATTCTTAACCTCACGACACATGTCTCCTTCTTCCACCTTGATATGAAGGTGCGGGATCGGATGATCCAGCACAATGGCATGCGGGGGTAAATTTGAAATCTCACTCTGACGGCACCCTGTTTCGATGGAAATCAGCAGAATGTCGATCGCTTCGTCATTGATGCCATCCAAAGCACCAGGGGCAAACCATTTCTCCGTCATCCAGTCTACCGGGATCTCGAGTTTCCGGTTGGGTTTTTCATAACGATCCTTCTTGATGCCAATGCCCTGATAAGGCTTGGGCGGTTCAGTCATTCCGATGCTTTCGTAATAGGCGCTTAGCATCGAACGCATGAGAATAAAATCCTTGTTGGCAGTAACAGGTTTTGTTTTTCCCGAAGAGACTTTGTTCTGCCAGAACATCTTGTGTTTTTGGACGGCGGCGGCGTCGATTTCTGATACGAGGATGTCCTTGCTTCCGATTGATTTCATCAGGTTTCGGACCGCCTTTTTCCTTGGGTTACGCCATTTGCGCAATTGGTCGTCATTCTTGTGCTTGTTGTCATGAGCGCAGAATTCTTCAACGGTGCCCACCAATTCTGACAACCGCAAACCTGGCTCTTCAACGCCTCCTAGAAGAGCACGGGCAGCCCCAATATCATCTCCTTCCGCAAGTTTTTCGAAGCGAACCAGGGTCTCCTCCAGCGGAGCCAACAGCAATGACTCAGACGGCAGATAGTTAAGACCTCGCTTTTTGACGATATCTTGAGCAGCCCGGTAGGCATCGGCACTATTCGGCTGGTCCTGAAGAAGCTTCAAAGCCTCCAGCTCGTCCAAGATTCCCTTCCTCATGGCTGGAACCAATTCGGCGGCCTGGCGAGCGCTGTCTGTCTTCAATGTTCGATGGATCTCGGTCTTTCCAGCGACACCGACATATTCCTTCGGGACCCGCATCCTGAAATGGAAAGTTCCTTTACCGCGCTTGATCAAACCGCTCATGAATTGTACCCTTTTCACCGGTGTTGCAACGTCGTCCGGCCAACGACGGTTGCTACACTTTTTGCTACACATTCCGTTTGAATGCTCACAATGCAAGTAGGGCTAAACTTCTAGAAACAAAAAGAAAAATCAATATCGGCCAAATCCGCCAGAAGGACTCTCTCTCCGCCATATGCTCCTGTACGTTATTGAGATTTATGGTACCACAACAGTGGCGCTTTCTCCTTCCTTGGGAAGCAGGTATTTCTTCACTGTTGGGGCTATGCGCCGAGAACTATGTGGTAGAATACCGCATCTGCCCAGCATTTCGCGTTTGTCCGGGAAGGAACCCAGATGGCGCCAAATCATGCGCGTCGCATATGGCACATCATTGCTTCGCCATGAGATACCTGTGCAAAGCCCTTTGAGGTATTTGTCGTTTTGGTCCTGAAATGGCTTCAGGATGATCTGCGTGACAATAGGGTCGCCCGTAGATTCCGTTTCAACCAAGAAAATGCGATCTCTCAGGAAGGTTGCCTTGCCGTTATATTTGGTGATTTTCTTTATATTCAATTGGCGGTGACTGATCCGTTCGAGAGATTTGGATATGATAAGCCCATTCTTTTCTTCCAGAAACGCGCAGGAGCAGACAATCGTTTCTGGCCAGGACGGGGACAGGTAATAGGTTTGATAATATCCCAGATAGCGTCGCAGTGAACGGATGTCGCCTGGGAAGCCTTCATTAATTCGGTCTTTGCTCGTGTTGCCTTGCTGGGCTTTCAAAAAGCGGCTTTTGAAAACGGAATTGGAAGCTTTGAAGTCTGAAGGATGGATATAAAAATACTGCGCAATTCGCCCCAGATTGAAAGGTGAGGGGTGGGCTCCCCCATTAATATAGCGATTGAATTGTTGGCGATTGAGGCCAATGTCGCGGCAAATTTGAGAAACAGAATGTCTCTGACTGCAGGCAAACCTCAGATTTTCAGAAAAATAGTCTTGTTCCATCACTTCACATAGGCTCACTACAATTGATTTTATACAAACTAGCTTAAACTAGCATAAAGTGGTATAAAGTCGCGAACTTGTTTCATCTTTTTTTCAACTTTACCTTCCTTACAACGCTGATTTTTACGCAGACGACAAAGCTGGAATTCAGATTTGCAGATCAACGCTTTGTCATAACCGCCTGCTATTTCAAATTATTCTTTTCCGTTTCTGTCACAGAACGGTTTTTCATTTTGTTCGCGTTTAACCAAGAGAGAGTGATATGACTAAAAAACCTTCCAACACATTCCCCTTGGGGAAAGGCATGTCGCGCCGACATTTCCTCGGAGCTACGGCTGCCAGCGGGTTTGCTCTTAGCGCTTCAGGTTTGCTTTTGCCGAAATCCGCTTTCGCAGCAGAAACTCCCAAAAAAGGTGGCCATTTGAAACTGGGCATCAAAGGGGGTGCTGCAACTGACATTCTGGATCCGGCCTTGTCCTCAGGGTCCGTGACATTTCTTCTAAACCATTTGTGGGGTGACAAGATCGTCGGGTCAGATCCGGAAACAGGCGCACCTTTGCCTTCTCTGGCCGAAGCCTGGGAATCCACACCTGACGCAACCGTTTGGACATTCAAGATCCGAAAAGGTGTTGCGTTCCACGATGGCTCCACGATGGGCGTTCATGATGTGGTTCAGACCCTGAAACGCCATACCGACCAAGATGCAAAATCAGGAGCGCTAGGCCTTCTGCGCTCTATCAAGTCCGTTGAAGAAAAAGCGGGCGACATGGTCATTACGCTGACAGAAAGCAATGCCGACCTGCCACTTCTGCTGACTGATTATCATCTCATGGTACAGCCCAATGGTGGTTACGACGATGCGAACGCTGGCATAGGTACAGGACCATATAAGCTTGAATCATTTGAAGCCGGTATCCGCGCAACTTTCGTCAAGAATGAAAACGACTGGGATGATAGCCGCGGTCATGTCGATAGCGTTGAAGTGATTGTCATGAACGACAACACAGCTCGTATCGCTGCGCTTTCATCCGGTCAGGTCCATTTCATCAACTTTGTTGAACCGAAGACCATCAATCTTTTGAAACGTGCTCCGAATGTAGAAATTCTGCAGACACATGCAAAAGGCTATTACAGCTTCCAGATGTTCTGTGACACGGCACCGTTTGACAACAATGATCTGCGTCTTGCGCTGAAATATGCGGTCGATCGCCAAGAGATACTCGATCGCGTCGTTGGCGGATATGGTTCGCTCGGAAATGACTATCCGGTCAACAGTACCTACCAGTTAGCTCCAGATGATATCGAGCAACGTATGTATGATCCTGACAAAGCTGCATTCCACTTCAAGAAGTCAGGGCATGAAGGTTCTATCTTGCTGCGCACGTCCGACGCAGCCTTTCCGGGGGCTGTCGATGCTGCAGTGCTATATCAGCAGCATGCCAAGAAAGCCGGTATCGATATTGAAGTCAAGCGTGAACCGGCGGACGGATATTGGTCAAACGTTTGGAATGCAACTCCGTTCTGTGCCACTTACTGGGGCGGACGTCCAACGCAGGATTTGCGTTATGCAACATCCTACCTATCCACGGCGGATTGGAACGACTCAAACTTCAAGCGCCCGGATTTCGACAAGATGTTACTCGAAGCGCGCGCCGAACTGGATAGCGACAAGCGCAAGGCGCTATATCGCCAGATGGCAATCATGGTGCGTGATGAAGGCGGCAGCATCATTCCGGTGTTTAACGACTTCCTGAACGGGGCCTCCAAGTCGCTCAAAGGCTTCGTTCATGATATCGGCAACGATATTTCCAATGGACAGATCGCCAGCCGGGTATGGCTGGACGTCTGATGGGTCTCTGACGCCAACATATAAGAAATGGGCCGTGGATCGCCACGGTCCTCCTTGCCAACAACAAGAGGTTGGTTGGATGAAATTTTCCAACATGTTCGGGCCATTTATTGCGTTTGCACGGCGCTTTCCTCTGGCCTCGAATATTATTCGAAGACTGCTGCTCTCCATTGTTTTGCTGTGGGCGGTAACCGTTATGATTTTCATTGGGGTGGAAGCTCTGCCCGGCGATTTTGCAACCACTTATCTGGGACAGGCAGCCACGCCGGAAGCCGTTGCGAATATTCGTTCGGATCTGGGCCTGGACCAACCCCTTTTGACGCGCTACGGCAATTGGCTTGCAAACGCAGTCACTGGCGATTTCGGCAATAGCTGGGCCAGCGGTAAGTCGGTGAGCGAGCAGATTGAAAAACGGCTAGGCAACTCGCTTTTTCTGGCCTTGTTTGCAGCCCTGATCGCGGTCCCGCTTTCAGTCAGTCTCGGCGTGATCGCTGTTCGGTACAGAAACCGTATACCCGACAGAGTCATCAATATAATATCTCTGGCAGCGGTTTCCTTACCCGAGTTTTTTGTCGGCTATCTTCTTATCATGCTGTTCGTGGTAACGTTTCCGACCGCAATGTTCCCATCTACTGTTTATGAAGGCATGGATTTTCTTTCAAGGCTTGAAGCTATCGCCTTGCCCGTGACGACCTTGGTTTTGGTGGTTTTGGCCCACATGATGAGAATGACGCGCGCTGCCATCATTCAGGTCATGTCATCAGCCTATATGGAAACCGCCGAGTTAAAGGGGCTTGATGGCTTGCGTATGATTATAAGACATGCGGCCCCCAATGCTCTGGCCCCGATTATCAATGTTGTCGCGCTAAACCTTGCCTATCTGATTGTCGGCGTTGTGGTTGTTGAAGTTGTCTTCGTTTATCCGGGCATGGGGCAATATATGGTCGACGCGGTAACGGTGCGCGACCTTCCGGTCGTACAGGCATGCGGCTTGATTTTTGCGACCATTTATATTGCGCTCAACATGATTGCCGATATTCTCGCCATTCTGGCCAATCCACGTTTGAGGCATCCAAGATGAGACTAAAAGAAATACCTGTTTCTGTATGGATTGGTTGCACCGGCATTGCAATTGCTTTCATTTGTGCGCTTTTTGCTCCGTGGATCGCTCCTTATGGGGAGACCGAAGTCGTCGGTGACGTTTGGGGACCTGCGTCAGCACAGTTTCTATTTGGCCTCGACAATCTGGGGCGAGATATTCTCTCAAGGATGATTTTTGGTGCTCGGACCACGCTGTTTGTCGCTCTGAGCGCAACGCTGCTTTCCTTCTCCCTTGGAATTGTGATGAGTTTCATCGCCGCAACCAATCGAGGCTGGATCGACTTGGGTTTGTCACGCATCAATGACTTGATGATGTCTATCCCGACGCTGATTTTCGCGCTGGTTGTTCTAGCCACGTTGCCGCAGAATTTGCTGACGCTCATCATCGTTATGGCCGTGCTTGACAGCACGCGCGTGTTCCGGCTTGGGCGCGCCGTTGCCTTGGATGTCGCCGTCATGGATTTTGTTGAAGCCGCTCGGCTGCGCGGTGAGGGGACGGTCTGGATCATTTTCAGAGAGATCTTTCCCAACACATTGTCCCCCCTGCTCGCTGAATTCGGATTGCGCTTTGCCTTTGCCATCCTGTTTCTCTCAACCCTTTCCTTCCTGGGACTCGGCATTCAGCCGCCAGCGGCGGATTGGGGAGGCATGGTCAAGGACAATAAGGACGGTATCATATTTGGCATTTCTGCTGCTTTGGTTCCCGGTGCTGCCATTGCCATTCTGACGATTTGCGTCAACATGGTGGTGGACTGGCTTTTGCGTCGTACCTCAAGTTTGAAAGGGGGGCGTGGAGATGCCTGATCTTTTGGAAGTCAAGAATCTCAAGATTGAAGCGACCAGCTATCCACCTGGAGAAGCGCCACAACGCATCACCATCGTGGAAAATATTAATTTCAAACTGCAAAAGGGCAGGGTTCTTGGACTGATCGGCGAATCCGGAGCCGGCAAGTCGACAATCGGTCTGGCAGCTCTGGCATATGGGCGCGGAGGCGTCGAAATCACTGGCGGTGAAGTCAGCCTCAACGGGAAAGACTTGCTCGCTATGGATCGTAAGCAAATCCGGGCTGTTCGTGGAGACCGCGTCTGTTATGTCTCCCAGTCTGCTGCCGCTTCGTTCAATCCAGCACATCGATTAGGCGCTCAGGTGGTTGAAGCGACCCTGCTGCATAAATTGATGAGCAAGGCCGAAGCGGAAGAAAAAGCCGCTCATTTGTTCGATATTTTGGGGCTTCCTGATCCTCACACCTTCGGTAAACGCTATCCTCATCAGGTTTCTGGTGGTCAATTGCAACGCGCCATGACAGCCATGGCTCTTTGCTCTGATCCAGATCTTATCGTGTTTGACGAACCGACAACAGCGCTTGATGTTACCACCCAGATTGATGTGTTGGCTGCGATTAAGCACGCCATAGAAGAAACCGATACCGCCGCCCTCTACATCACCCACGACTTGGCTGTCGTTGCACAGATATCAGACGACATCATGGTTCTTCGAGATGGGGGGATGGTCGAATATGGGACGGCGGAAAAGATCATTGGCAACCCTAACGAAGACTACACGCGGGAACTGGTCAACGTACGTGGCATCAAGCACACAGAGGCTTCGGATCAAAAGCGTAAATATTTCGAAATGGTGGGCATTCATGCGGCTTATATTGGCGGGCAGAAGGTCCTGAAGGACGTTTCTCTGCATGTCCCCAAAGGGCAAACACTGGCCATTGTTGGAGAATCTGGTTCCGGCAAGTCGACGCTGGCACGCGTCGCAACGGGGTTGCTGCCTCCTTTGCAAGGCGAGGTTCGCATCGACGCTGAACTCTTGCCCAAAATGCTCAAGCAGCGTTCCAGAGACCAACTGCGTCGGATGCAACTGATCTATCAAATGGCCGACACTGCCATGAATCCACGTCAAACCGTGGGGCAGATCATCGGGCGCCCTGTTACCTTCTATGAAGGATTGAGGGGCAAGGAACGCGCCAGGCGAGTTGAGGAATTGCTCGAAAGCATCGAAATGGGCGATGGCTACATTGATCGCTATCCGGCTGAGCTTTCCGGGGGGCAAAAACAGCGTGTCGCGATCGCCCGTGCTCTGGCTGCCAAGCCGGAAATCATCATTTGCGACGAACCGACATCGGCGCTGGACCCTCTGGTGGCCGACGGTATTCTTCATCTCTTGCTGAACCTGCAGAAGAAACGTCAGCTCTCCTACATCTTCATCACCCATGACATCGCCATAGTGCGCGCTATCGCCGATAGCGTTGCTGTCATGTATCAGGGTGAGTTGGTGCGATTTGGGCCGAAATCGGAAGTTCTTGCTCCGCCGTTTGATGACTATACAGATCTTTTGCTCAAGTCCGTGCCAGAAATGCGCTTGGGCTGGCTGGAAGAGGTTTTGGCGACGCGCAAACTGGAAGCCGCAGGTAACTAATTCAGTGCGGTGATGACCCGCCATCATTCAACTCACGATAAGAGAGAAATACAAAATGTCGAAACGAGGCTATAGCGTTTCCGAAGACGTCTGGATTCCGCTCAGGGACGGCACCAAACTTGCGACGCGTATCTGGATGCCAGAAGGAGCTGATGTCGAGCCAGTCCCCGCTGTTCTGGAATATTTGCCTTACCGCAAGCGCGATGGAACATCTCCGCGCGATGAAAGTACCTATCCTGTATTTGCCGAAGCCGGTATCGCCGGTATTCGCGTTGATATACGCGGTTCAGGCGAATCTGATGGCGTTATCGATGGCGAATATACGGAACGGGAATTGTCGGATGCCTGCGAGGTCATCGAATGGATCGCGGCGCAGAGCTGGTCAAACGGCAACGTCGGCATGATGGGAATTTCATGGGGTGGCTTCAACTGCCTCCAGACGGCAGCGCTGCATCCCAAAGCGCTCAAGGCTGTTATTTCCATCGCGTCGACGGTCGATCGCTATAATGACGACATCCATTACAAAAATGGCTGTCACCTTTATGCAAACCTTTCCTGGGCTTCGACAATGCTGACTTATCAGTCGCGGACACCTGACAAGGCTCTGGTGGGTGATAGATGGAAAGAAATGTGGTTGGAGCGCCTTGAGGGTGAACCATTTTTCCTTGAGGAATGGATCGAACACCAGACACGCGACGCATTTTGGCAGCATGGCTCCATCTGCGAGGATTTCGATCATTTCGATACGCCTGCGCTGGTCATTGCTGGCTGGGCCGATGGCTATCGCAATACGCCTCTGAAAGCAGTGGAGGGCATTGGCTCCAAGGCCAAGGCGCTGATGGGGCCCTGGATCCATAAGTATCCCCATTTTGCTTGGCCCAAGCCGCGGGCGGATTTTCACGCCGAAGCAATTGCATGGTGGAATCGTTGGCTGAGGGATGAGAGCAACGGCGCAGACTCCATTCCTCAAATCCGTGCATATATTCTCGATGGACCCAAACCCGCAGCAAGGCGAGAATTCGACCCCGGCTATTGGGTGGCAAAGCAGAGGTGGGAAAGCCCCACGATGCAAAGATATTCGATCACGTCAGATGGAATTCTTTCGCTTGGTTCTGAAGGCGACGGCATTGGGCCCCACTATTTGCGATCACCGCTTGATAGCGGAGTGCATTCTGGCGAATGGTTCACCCTGAAACCGGACGCAGAAATGGCCGGTGATCAACGGGCAGATGACAGTGGAGCTCTGGTTTTTGAAACCAAGCCATTGCAAGAGGAAGCTGTCTATCTGGGGTGCCCGGAACTGACGTTGGATTTGTCCTGTGAAGCAGATTGGGAAAATCTTGGGGCTCGCATTGTTGACGTGCATCCGGATGGTACGTCTACTCGCGTTGCTTATGGCGTTCTGAATTTGGCTCACAGAGAGGGAAATGCACATCCCAAAGCGATGCCGAAGGGCGAAACCACGACAATCAAGATGGTGCTTGATGCCTGTGGCTACCGATTTGCGCCGGGGCATCGCATTAGACTGTCTTTGGTGACGGCCAGCTGGCCGCTCATTATGCCATCTCCTGAAGCCCCCGGGGTAACAATCGACACTGGCTCGATTCGTCTCGACATGCCGCTTATCGGCGCTCATGACAGAATTGATTTGCCAGAACCGGCAAATCCGGATCCTCTGCCGGAATATACCATCCTCAAACCCTCGCTTACGAAGCGATGGGTGGAGAAGAACCTCATGGACGGAATGACCCATTACCATATCTTTGAGGATACCGGACTGGAAGAACATCCCGACAGCAAATTACGCAATCAGGAAACACGCAAGGAATGCTGGTCCATCAATGCTGATGATCCTCAGTCCATGAAAGGTGTGTGCGAAGGGACCACCTATTATGAGCGGGAAGACGGCTGGAATGTTAGCACCAAGATTAAAACAGAACTGACCTGTTCCAAGGATGAATGGCTTCTGTCCGCTGTCATCCATGCCTTTGAAGGGGAGCAGGAAATCTTCAGTAAAAGCTATGCAAAGCGCGTGAAACGAGACTTCATGTAAGGCCCGCAAAGCACGCTTCCTCTATAAACAATATGACAAGGGCGGTTCCTGCGAAGGCAACCGTCCTTTCCATTGTATCTACAATAGGCCTCCTCACCGATGAATATGCTCGGTGTTCTTTTATATCGATGACAATGTCAGTTTGAGGGCTGGGTGCTCACTGTGCTCCAGAGCAAGCCGTCCTCAATGTCTTCATCGCTGATTATTCTGGTTAGTAATGCTTCTTGGATGGTTTTGTTGAGGTTGCCAGGCTTGCTGTTGGCTTTGATCTCATCATACATCATTGTTATGATCGACACGGCTTGCTGCAGATCGCCACTTTCTAGTGCCCAATTTAAAAAAGATGTGTCCTGCGGAGTGAACGGCGTGGGGGTGATTTTTACAAATAGTCCACTTTTGGGGTCGCTAATTACCGCAGGTTTCATCGATTTTGGGCGAGAGTGAAGCTCTGGAACGAGTGTTTTGCTTATTTTTCCGCTTAATCTGGCAAGCCTTTCGCGGGATTGGTGAGTAGAAAAGCTGATTGCTTTATGCAACATCATGTTGGCTTGAAATTTGAAGTCTGTTTCAAGCTCTATTCGTCTGGCTGAAGAGCCGTCAACGAATTGTGAGACATAGTCATCCCGGTCGATTTCTTCGCTGTCACCGAGCAGATATTGAAGCACGGTTGCTGCGAAATACCCAGAACCAAGGCAGAAGCTCTTTTTGATTGTTGTCTGATATCTGTTTCGAGCTTGCGCAATGAAGCGATCAAGCAGTTCCAGGCTTTTGTCTCTATTACCGACAAGCGCATAAATAAGAGCGAGATCAGAGTATATGCCTGCTTGGCAAGCTGGATCGCTCCATGTGTCTGCTTCAGAGGTGAATGCCTCAGCGAACCGATCGCGGATGTCAGGGGTGATTTTGAGCCAATAGCTAAAGAAGTAGTAAGGGCCAATAAAACTTCCAAATCTAACGTGGTCAAGTTCTGGTTTCGGTTCATATCGAGTGTATTCAGAAATCTTGTCAATCGCAGTTTGCGTTTCGCCGTTGAGTAGTCGTTGTTCTACGTCTTTGAGTTCCCTGTCTTTTTTAATTTGTTTCTGATGGCTTTTTTCGAGCATTTGTTTGAACTTGCTTCGTGCTGATGGTTCCTCGATCAGGTTGGCGATTGCCAGAATTTGCTCTTTATGGGTTCTCGAGAGAGAATAAGGGAGGCGTAAATCTGCAGGAAGGCTTGTTGACTGTGCCAGCTTCTCAAGTTGCGTGTCTAGTACAGTTGCAAATGGCTTTAAATAGTCAGGATGAAGCCGAATGGCGTTGCTGTTCCGAAGCGTTGACCATGCGTCATTCAGTGCGGCAAGTTTATCTGCAGCGTTAGGGACTTTATTCACATAAGCATCGATTTCATCGGCTCTGTCCTGCATGGTCAGATATGTGAGAATGGCCCCCACGATTTTATGTCTATAGGTGTCGGGTGCTAATTCCTTGTAGAAGTCAAATGCCTTTTCCGTCTTGCCAAGATAAGCAAGACTTATTGCAGCTTTTCTTTTCTGCATATCCGCTTTGAGTTCCGGTGGATTTTTGTAGGCGAGCTCTACAAGGCAAGAATAATCAGCCTGTGCAAGACAGGTTTCCATTTGCTCGGAAAGCGTGGGCTTTGAGAAGTAAAAGAACAGGCCGCCGATTACGCTTGCAAATAGAATAATTAGCACCGCATTTATAAGAATTTTCGACTTACTCATCAGGCTTCCAAGAGATTCAATCAAAAGGGTGACTCGCAGAGGCAAGAAGAAGCCAGTTTGCATTCAACGGCTTCTTTCTGGGCAATCTACATGGCGGCGAGCCTTTTCTTAAATTGAAATTGTAAACCAATGGTGGTTGTTGGTACTGTTCTTCTGCCTTTCGTTATGTTTTTTGTATTGGCATTAACAAAAAGCTGATATCTCCGCGTTGAACTCTCGGAAAGTGCTTCCGGCGGTGCAGAGGCTTTTGCTCGTGCAATGGAGGTGAGCCAATCAGAAGCCTCCGCCGGTGTGAAATCCGCCACCTCCGCCAGAATTGCCGCCAAAGCCACCGCCGGTTCCAAATCCGCCTCCTCCTCCGAAGCCACCACCAAGTCCTCCACCGAAGCCCCCACCGAGACCACCACCAAATCCGCCTCTGCGGGAGCGTGATGAATGTCTTCGGCCTTGGCGATAGCCGCTGCTAAGAGCGTCTCTCAGTTCGCGTGAAGACAATGCCCCGCCGATGATGCCGCCAATAATGTCGCCGATTAGCCTGTCGTTGGAAAAGCCCCCGCCCATGCGATCATATCCGGCGCGCCTGAAGTCGGTGGCTGACCGTTCCAGTTCTGCCCGCTTTCGGGCAAGGTCCATGGAGGTCCGTCGAGCTTCTTCGATGTCCTGCTGTTTACGCTCCAGATCGGTCTCGATTTTTTGCAGTTTTCTGACGATATGTTCGTCTTCGGTGGTGGGCGTTTCAAGTGCGTCTTTCATCAGGTGGCGCAAATCCTGCCGCTGCATGGAGGCTGCCAGAGCGCTCAGGGCATCGCCAAGGTCCGATTTGGCATCGGCCGAGAGCAAATCTGCCCGCTCTTTATCAAGAGCCAGGTCCTTGTCTTTCAAGGCCAAAATCTGCTTGTCAGCTGCCTTCAGATCGGCTTCTGCCTTGAAATAGATGCTCTCCTTTTCAGCGATGCCGTCTGTTTCCAGCGCGTCGCGCTCAAGTTTGACCAGCGCTTGCTCCTCTTCTTCCAAAATGGCTTTGAGGCGCTCTGCGTGTTCTCGTAAACGCTTGGGGATTTCTGTCAATGTGAAATAGTTCTGGCGGGCAGGCTCATAATTGACGACGCGCGCTACATAGCTATCACCCATTTTGACAAGGTTGCCGCCAGAATAGCGAGAGGTACCAAATCCCCTGTCCCACAGATAAACGAAGAGCTTGTCTGCCAGATAAGGTTTCGATTTTTCGTCCCTGTCGCGTTCAGACTGCTCAGCTTTTGCAACGGCTGCTTCCATGCGGGTTTGTGCACCCGATAGTTTTGCATCCTGAGCCTGCCATGCAAGATCGTCAGACAGGCGTGTTTCGGTTGTTTCTTTGAGCTCATTGATGGCATCGGCAGCTTTGCTGATGGCCGCAGCCTGAGTGGCGTGCTCGCTTTGCACCTTTGAAAGCTGTTTGGCCAACTCTTGCTTTTCTTCAGCCAGAGCCTTTAGCCGGTCCTTTTGTGCTTCGAGTGCAGACAGGGCTTTCCGTTCTGCACTGTCCAGCCTTCCCACGACCTGATCCTGATTGATCGCATCAAGACGGATGCTGGCCAGCGATTTGAACAGTGAGGCCTGTTCCGCTTGCAGGCTGGCGATTTCGGCGGTTGTGGATTCAATGATTTGGTTCAAGTCAGCTTCGTTCTTGCGCAGGCTGTCGCTTGCTTGCTCGATTGAACCCAAAGTGTCATTTACGCTGATCATCGCTATCCTACCACTGAGTTATCGCGCCGCCGGAAACGGGCATGGAATAAACAGGTTCCAGCGCCCCCTTCGGCTTGGTCGCCAAGATGTTGTTTTGCATGATGCCGTCGTCCATCTTGTCATCGCGCACGGTGTTAAATGTAGATAGAGGCACTCTGACGCCCCACTTCTTCACCGTCTCCACCTTGTTGGTCTCTTCATTGACGATGGGGAATGACAGGAGTTCTCCACCCGAAGTCACGGCTTCAACAATCAGATAGTAATTGCGTGCGTTGGTGTTGGCATCGGGGATGCGGTAGACGCCACTTCGTTCATTAGCTCCGGTTACGATCCGCAAGTCATAGATTTGATCAAGCTGTTTGCGCACGGTTTCAAGGGATGCGATGGCGACTTTTGCTGCAGGTGCATCCTTGCGCTCGAGAGCCGCGGTGCCATCGGCCAGCAATTGCTCGATGCGCTTGCGGGCGGCTGTTGTCTGCGCCTCATTGAGGGCTGCTTTGCTTGCTGCGGAGAGTTGATCGGGCAGGGTTTCTGCCAGTTCAATCCTTGCGGCTTCCGCCAATCGCTCAGCGGAAGCCTGTTGCCAAAGTGACCATCCGGTCCAAAGGACAGCGAAAAGGACCAAAACACCCAAGACGGCGCCAATAACAGCGCGCTTTATCCATAAGCCGGCGAGCGTGCGGGGTAGCCCGGCAGGTGTCGGCTCATAGGTGAAACGGCTCTCTTTCAGAGCCTTGATACCCTCTTCCAGAATATGATCCGATACGTCGAGCCCCTGGCTTTCGTAAAGGCTGCGCAGCCTTTCCTTGAGCACATCGTCACGACCATCCTGAGCCAGTTCCCGAAGAGCAACGTCTTCGTGATGTCGCAATGTGTCGACGACATCCATTGCCAGCATCACTTCGTCGAGGGCTGGAGCCTTGTCTGTTTTGGCCATCTCTTCTGTCCGCTTAGAATATTTCGCCATCCAGCGGCAATGCTTCACCCTACGTGGCTAGGCGAGCAAGGCGCTTTTTGCCATCTTCCACCGCGTTGCGAATTTCTTCGCTATTCCTGGTGGATTGCTCGCGCATTTCGCTCACGATTTCAACAGAGCGAACCTGAAAATTGACAACGCTATCGACAAGCTTTTTCACGGCATCGGCGCGGATGGTCGGGCCATAACCGGCTTTGAGCGCCTCTTCCTGAACCTTGCCGCCAATTTCGGCCAGAACTTCCAGAGATTTGGAAACACCTTCTTTCATTTCATTGAGCGTTTCGGTGGCTTCATGCAAGCCGAACAGGCCGGTGAAAGACGCTTTCAATGCAGTAAGGACAGATTCGTTGGTCGAGAAGAAAGAAACCGCCTGCTGATAAACCCGTTCCTTGGCGTTGGTCGACTGCATGAGACGCGCCATGACAACATCTGAGGTGTTGTAGCTGATCGTCAAGTTGTCTGCGAGATCCTTGGCAATCTGATAGCGGCCTTCCTCATGCTGAACTCTGCGCAAATGCTCGTCGCGCAGCAGCTCCAGCTTGGCGCGCTCGGCAACTTCGCCATCTTCAGGGAAGCTTGCGACATTGTTGGACGCTTCGCTGAGGCCAGCCTTGGCTTCGTTCAGTTTTGCTTCAGCGGCCTTGAGGATTTCAAGCGCGGCAACTTCACCATGTTTGAGAGCCCCACGGAAGTCGCGATAGGCTTCCAAAATCAGCTGTTCGCGTTCGATGTTTGCCTTGGTGTCTCTGGAGACTTCCAGATAGGTGTCCTTGATCGTGTCAAAGCGGGAAGCGATATCGCCGCGTGAAATCTTCATCCATGCGTTGGTTGCCCGTTCAAACATGTCAATCTTGCCGTCTTCGATCTGATCGACCATGGTCTTGGCATCGTCGCGGATGGAATCAAAGGCTTCAGAAATCTTCTCATAGCGCTGTCCAACCGACATTTCGGCGACTTGCTGGCGCACGACTTCGTTGAATACGCTCATCTGTTGCAGTGTGCGGGTGATGATGGCGATTTTTTCCGGTTCGATGTCTGCAATTTTTTCCAGAAGCCCTACAATCGGTGTTTCTTCTGTTTCATCTGTGACAAGCCCAAGATCTCGCAAGGTCGTCATCGCCTTGTCCAGATATTGCAGCGCAGTGTTGGCAAGGATTTCAGCCATGGAGGATCCCCCTTTTGTTTTAAATTACTGAATTAAAACAATGCATTGTCAATTATTGCTTCATCTTCGAAGCGGAATTCTTAACGGGATATTAATCACATAGTTGCGCAATTGGAAGCGCTTATCGGTCTCGTTGAAGAAATGACGCATCTGGTTGCCAGAGCATGGTGAGTAAGTGGTAGACCGCTCGTTATAAAAGCAGAGGCTATCCGTTATGTTGCGGACTATAAGGATGCGGCTATAAGGCTATGGCGTCTATATGTGTTCTGGTAAAGTTTTGCGGCACATTTGCATAAACTCGCGTGCGGCCGGGCTGAGCGTTCGTTCCCTATGGCTGAGCGCCATGAAGTCTCGGGGTGGGAATGATATGTTTGCAAATGCAATCTGCCCCGTTGCCACCAGTGGCAGGGCGGCCATCTGGGACACGGCTCCGGCGTATCTGCTGCCAACAAGAGACGATAATACGGCTTCGTTGCTGGGAAATTCGATCGCCAGTTTGAGCGTTTCGGGCATGATGCCGATCCGCCTGATCGCCGTTTCAAAGGTTGAGCGTGTGCCCGAGCCTTGCTCGCGCATGATCCAGTATGTGCTTTTTATCAGGCCTAGACAGTCTTTTTCACGGGCGTGAGCCAACGGATGGTTGGGGGCCACGACTATGGCGATTTCATCTTCGGTCAATTTTTCGGAATGTAGCAGCGGTGCGCTGATATCTCCTTCGATAAAGCCGATTTCTGCATGCCCTTCTTCTACGGCTCGGGTCACGGTCTGGGTGTTGCCCACCGTCAGGTTGAGGGTGATGTCGGGGTATAATTCATGAAAATGCACCATTCTTGAGGGGAGCCAGTAGCTGGCAATCGTCTGGCTTGCGTGAATATGCAAGAGGCCGCGTTTCAAACCGCCCAACTCGCTGAGAACCATCGCAGCTGCGTTTGCTCTGGCCAGGGTGGCTTTTGCTTCATTAAGAAATGCAGCGCCAGTCGCAGTGAGCGTTATGCCTCGGCCTATCCGGTCAAACAATTTAACATTGTGGAAGTTTTCCAATGCCTTGATCGAGGCACTGACGGCGGAAGGCGTCAGGCCGATGGCATCCGCTGCGCGTGTTATATGCTGTCGTTCCGCTACGGCAACGAAAATGGCGAGTTGTTCGAGGGTCATTAAATTATCCAGTTTTATTGCATGAAATGTATCATATTATGCGATTTTTTTGAAAGAAAAATCGTGAGATGTTGCCGCGAATTTTGAAGACTTCCAACGAGGCAATGATGCAAATTTGGCAATATCTCAAATCCATTCTGCCAGGCTTCCTGTTATGCGCGTTCGTCACGCTGCTGGCCTATGGTGCAGAATGGATTGAAATCGAAGTGACTGGCAGCCGGTTTATGGACGCTTTGGTCTTTTCGATCATTATCGGCACGGCAATTCACTCAATTCTGGGGCTGCACCAGTCGTTTCGAAAAGGGGTGAATTTCTCGGCAAAATATCTTCTCGAATTGGCAATTGTTCTGCTCGGTGCATCGGTCAGCCTGACCATCATTGAAACATTGGGGCCTTTGCTGCTTCTTGTCGTCATTGTCATCGTTACTCTGGCAATTACGGTTAGTTATACCATTGGCCGGATTTTGGGATTGCCGGAAAAGCAGGCGCTGCTCGTTGCTTGTGGCAACTCTATCTGTGGCAACTCTGCAATTGTTGCTGTTGCTCCTGTAATCGAGGCCGACTCCGATGACATCGCTTCAGCCATTGCCTTTTCCGCAACGCTAGGGATTGTCGTGGTGTTGGCGTTACCCGCCTTCGCCAATGCCTTTGCTATCGATCCGCACAAGTTCGGTATTTTCGCCGGTATGACGGTCTATGCTGTGCCGCAGGTTCTGGCTGCCACGGCGCCGGTGAGCGCGGTCAGTGTTCATTTCGGCACGCTGGTAAAGCTCATGCGTGTTCTCATGCTCGGTCCTGTCATCTTGGTTCTGGGATTTCGCGCAGGCAGAAAGGCAGAACTCGCAGCTGAAGCCAGAACAGGGAAGGGGTTGCGCTTCAAACAACTGGTGCCCTGGTTCATCATTGGCTTTTTCCTGATGATCGCTCTGCAATCTCTCGGCTTCATTCCCACCGCCGCAATGCCGACCATCAAGGCTGTGACCACGATGCTGACCATTCTATCCATGGCCGGACTGGGGTTGATGGTTGATGTAAAGTCCGTTTTTGCCTCAAGTGGGCGCGTGTTGGCGACGGGCGCTCTTTCTATCATCTTTTTGGGTGTGCTGGGGGCTTCAGCCATCGCTCTGCTGTCGCTCTAGACACCAGAGGTATCTTAACAAGAAAGGACGCTCTTTGACGCGAGGCTGGGCTAGAATGAGAGTGCGGCTTGCTTCACTTCACTACCATCTAGAGATGGCCGCCTAGCGCCAGCGTCAGGGAGTTGTCTATATGCTTTTTCAAAGCCTCTTTGGCTTCTGCGACGTTACCATCTCGCATTGGAATCAAGAATGCGAGATGCTCTCCAATGATTCTTTCCGCATTGTCTGTTGTTACTTTCAGCCGGCTTTGAACAACCATGTGGATCTTTATGGAAGTAACCCGGTAAACATTTTCGATGAGCTTGTTTTCCATCGTTTCAATGAATGCCGAGTGTATGTCCCAATCGAGCTGTTGCATGAAGTCCAGCAGCTCCTGATCTGTCTTGTCTGTCAGATGCTCCCTGAAACTGATATGATAGTTAATCCAGCCGGTTAATATGTCTTTCGGCAGGTTTCTGACGGATTGCTCCATGGTGCTTACTTCGAGTATGCGCCGTAATTGATAGGCGTCTCGTACGAAAGCGACATCCAGACTGGGGACCATGAGGCCTCTCTTGGGGAGAGATTGAAGCAGTCCCTCTGCTTCAAGGCGCGAAATCGCCTCACGCACCGAGCCAAGCGTTGCGCCAGTTATTTCAACCAGTTCCCGTTGCGATATCAGCTGACCGGGTCTCAAGGCTCCATCATTTAGCAGTTTCTCGATGCTCTCATAAGCGGCGCGCTTTAGCGTGGGTGCGGCGGTCCGGGCCCTGGTGTCTTTTGGCCCGTGGGGTGACTTGGTCATTGCGTGCGCTGCCATTTCTTACCTTCAGATTTCTGGAGAGCCCAAGAAACGTGTCTCTAACATCTATTTTTATCACTGCTAACATGTTTCTTGACAAAGTCCATTGATAACATGTTAGATAGATGTTATCAATAAATCAGATGTAAATCAATAACATCTGAAAAAACACTTAGTTTCACATGCAGCCAAGGAAGACGGAAAATCGGACAAGTTCAGATTTTCGAAACCACACTTCCTCAACCTGGCCAAAGAGCAATGACACAGAAGAAAATCCTTGTACTGACAGAACAGTTCACAAACGAATGCCCCCTGTTCGACCCCTTGCGCGAAGCGGGTTACGACGTCGAGGTGAATGAAACAGGCCGCCTTCCTGATGAGGCAACTCTCAAGCAGATGCTGTCCAGTGGCGTGGTTGCAACCATCGCCGGAGGTGAGCCCTATACGCCCAATGTGCTTGCATCGGCCAGCGATCTTAAAATGATAGCTCGTTGGGGGGTCGGATATGATAAGGTCAATGTCCCCGCAGCGACCGAACATGGTATTCCGCTTGCCATGGCTTTTGGCCAAAACCATGAGAGCGTGGCTGAATATGCTCACGCCATGGCGCTCGCGCTTGCTTGCGGCATCGTGCGTCGCGATGCGATGGTGCATGGTGGAGCCTGGACGTTTGATGGTTTCCATCCCGGTCTTTGGGAACGCACGGCAGGGCTCATCGGGCTTGGCCGCATTGGTGGTGCCATGGCTCGCCGCCTCAAGGGTCAAGCCATGCGGGTGCTGGTCTATGATCCGTATGTTACAGAAGAGCAGGCTGAAGCGGCTGGCGTTGAAAAATGCGATCTCGATGTGCTGCTGGCCGAAAGCGATCTGATATCCGTCCATGCTCCTTCTACGCCGGAAACCCGCCATACCCTTAATGCAGAAACGTTTGCCAAGATGAAAGACGGCGTCATTGTCGTGAACACATCGCGCGGGCCGCTCATTGATGAGGCTGCGCTGGTTGATGCTCTCAAGTCTGGCAAGGTTTATGGTGCTGGTCTTGATGTTTATGAAACCGAGCCGCTTCCTTCAGATAGCCCTTTGCGCTCTTGCGACAATGTCATTCTCAGTCCGCATGTGTCTGGCATGGACAAGATGGCGGAGAAGCGTGTGACCCTGCGTTGCGTTCACAACATTCTGGCCTGGTTGCACGGAGACCCCAAAGACCTCCTTCCTTATGTCGTCAACCCAGAAACACTGAAGATCTGAACGGCAAGTACGAAAAGTCCAAGAATAGGAACAAGATAATGACCAAAGATATTGCGGGTATCATTCCCGTTGTGCTGACGCCGTTCACCGACGACAACAAAATTGATTGGGCAGGCTATGAACGCCTGATTGAATGGTATCTGGAGAATGGAGCCGAAGCGCTTTTTGCTGTTTGCCAGTCCTCCGAGATGCTGTTTTTAAGCGTTGAAGAGCGTGCCGATCTGGCCCGCTTCACAGTAGAGAAAGTGGCCGGTCGCGTCCCTGTCATGGCTTCGGGCCATATATCGGATTCTCTGGAGGACCAGAAGACCGAGCTTGGTGCGATGGTTGAAACCGGTGTCGATGCCATTGTGCTGGTGACCAACCGTCTTGATCCTGAACAGAAAGGTGCAGAGGCTTTCCGCTCCAACCTTGATGCCTTGCTTGCGTTTCTTCCCAAAGACATGCCCCTTGGTCTTTATGAATGCCCTGCACCATATCGTCGCCTGATGAGTGATGATGAGGTCACATACTGCGCCAACTCTGGCCGCTTCGTTATCGTCAAAGACGTGTCCTGCGATCTGGATACTGTCAAGCGCCGTGTCGGGTTGGTAAAGGGCACGCCGATGAAAATCTGCAATGCCAATGCAGCCATTGCAACGCCGGCAATGTTTGCGGGCTCTGCCGGTTTCTGCGGCGTGTTCAACAACATCCATCCCGATCTATATCGCTGGGTGCAGGATCACGGAAGGGAATATCCGGAGCTGTGCGAAGAGCTGTCGGTGTTCCTTGTGCTTGCCGCGCAGGTCGAGCCAATGGGTTATCCGAAAATGGCCAAGATGTATCACAAGCGTCTGGGCACATTTTCCAGCATTCACAGCCGTGTTGTTCCTTTTGATATCGAGGAAAAATTCTGGGCTCTAGGCGCTGTGATCGATCGCATCGAGCAGGGCACCAAGCTTTATCGCGAGAAAATCAGCGCTCTCGGTAAATAGGGAGATCGGTATGTCGATTACGGTATTCGGGTCGGTCAATCTGGATTTGACGGTGTCGGTGGCGCATATGCCGACACCGGGCGAGACAAGCCATGCAACCAGGTTCCTTAAAGGGCTTGGTGGTAAGGGGGCCAATCAGGCTGTTGCCGCGACCAAGCTGGCAAAAGGTCCTGTGCGGTTCGTTGCTGCCATCGGAGCAGATGCCTTCGGTGAGAGCCTGAAATCCAGTCTGGAGGCCCTCGGCGTTGATACCGATAATCTGGTCACCATGCCGGATGAGGACTCTGGCATCGCCCTCATTCATGTGGATGCAACCTCGCAAAACACCAGCACGGTCGTCGGTGGGGCCAATATGGCCTGGCCTTCATCTGGGCCGGATGCAGCCTGTTTTGAAGGCTGCAAGGTGGCTTTGTTCCAGCTTGAAACGCCTCAGGCTGCAACGATCGCCGCCATGCGCAAGGCAAAGGCAGCCGGAGCGACCGTCATTCTTGATCCCGCTCCGATTGCAGCCACTGGCATGGAGGCGCTGCTGGCTGAAGCCGATATTATCACCCCCAATGAAACCGAGGCCGCAGGGCTTTCGGGTCATAAACCGACCAACTTTGAGGAAGCGCTCAGCGTGGCTCATCGCTTATGTGAGCGGGGGCCGAAGGTCGTCATCGTCAAACTTGGTGCAAAGGGGCTGGCTTATGCGTGCCGGGAAGGGAAAAGCGGCAAGGTTGAGCCTTTCAAGGTTGATGCAATCGACACGGTCGCCGCAGGGGACAGCTTTAACGGCGGTCTGGCTGCGGCTTTGGCGGAGGGCATGGAGCTGGAGGCGGCTTTGCGGTTTGCCTCGGCTGCGGGGGCTTTGGCAACGACAAAGAAGGGCGCCAGCGAAGCTGTGCCTGACCGGGGCGCTGTCGATCTGCTCTCCTCGTCATCTTGAGAATATGAATTTCAGACCCGTTCGAGGTCTGACACTGTCACAAAATCCGATTAACTAGTTGATTTACAATTGATTTTTTGTTGATCGGAGCCGAGTAATCGCTGTTTTGAGATCGGTCGGGTTCAGTCTGCTTATCCGTGAGCCTATGCCGTTCGATGCCGCGATACGAAAGGGAGGTTAATTTGGAAACGGATCCACATCCATCGTCCAAAGCTCGAACGGCCATTGTGTGGCTGTTCAACAATTTTGAGCGAATACTGGTTGCGAGTTTTCTTTCACTCTTTTCCATCGTGCTGATTTTGCAGGTTTTCATGCGCTTTGTTCTGCGCATGCCTTTGCCATGGCCGGAGGAATTCAGCCGCTATCTTCTCATTTGGACGGCATTTGTCGGCTCAAGTCTGGCGGTAAAGGAATCGCGTTTTATCAACATCGACATCCTTCCGACCATGAGCCGTGGTTGGTTCACTCATGCCTTAAGATGGACCATGCATATCGGCTTCATGACCTTCTGTTTGGTTTCAACCTACTTCTCCATCGATTTCATTCATCGTGTTGCAAACAGTGGGCAGGTTTCACCTGCAATGGGCATCCCCATGTGGATTGTCTATAGCGCCGCTCCTATCGGGCTGACGCTGGCCACCTTGCGCACCATAGAAACCCTTATTACTGGCGCCGACCTCAAGGCTGGACATTTCGAGGACAAAAGCTGATGTCAATTGCTCTTTCCCTTGGTCTGCTGCTTCTTCTCCTGCTTCTTTCGCTGCCTGTTGTGTCTGCACTGGGACTAGCAGCCTTTCTTGCTCCTGTCCTTGGTGAGCCAATCAACTCATCAAGCATCATCCGGACCATGTTGACCGCGATGGATTCCTTTCCATTGTTGGCGGTCCCCCTCTTTATTCTCGCTGGCGAAATTATGACGCGCGGCGGGTTGGCGCAGCGGTTGTTCTATCTGGCTGATGTCATGGTCGGGCGTTTTACTGGCGGTTTGGCTATGGCGACCGTTCTGGCTTGCCTGTTCTTTGGGGCGATTTCCGGTTCTGCTCCTGCCACTGTGGCCGCTATCGGTTCCATGTCGATCCCAATTCTGGTCTCGCGTGGCTATGAAAAAACATTCGCAACCGCACTTGTTATCTGTGCCGGTACATTGGGTGTGATCATTCCGCCGAGCATTCCGCTCATTATTTACGGTGCTGCTGCCAACGTTTCTGTCGGCAAGCTGTTTATTGCAGGTATCTTTCCCGGTTTCGTGGTTGGCTTCAGCTTGCTTGTTTACGCCTATATCTATGGGCGGATGCACAAACACCATATTACCACGTCTGGCAGTGAAGTTTCCGCCTGGCAGACGCTCAAGAACTCTGTCTGGGCTCTGCTCACGCCGGTGATTGTGCTTGGTGGTATCTATTCGGGTGTCTTTACGCCAACGGAAGCTGCAGCGATTGCTGTTGCTTATGGTCTCTTTGTGGCAGTTGTCATCTATGGCGAGATCAAGTTCACCGAGATTCCTCAAGTGGTGTCATCAGCGGTGACGACAATCGCTCCGATTCTGATCATCGCCGCAGCGGGCACCGCATTTGGCCGCGTTCTGACGCTTCTGCAAGCTGCAGATTTTATCGGCCATTATGTTAACAGTATCGTGGCGGGTCCCATTGCGTTGCTACTTCTCATCAATGTGCTGCTGATTTTCATCGGCATGTTCATGGACAAGCTGGCGTCCATTATCGTTATGACCCCCATCCTGTTGCCGCTCGTGGTGCCATATGGCGTTGATCCGATCCACTTCGGCCTCATCATGGTTGTCAACCTGGCGATCGGGTTCATTACGCCACCGGTTGGTGTGAACCTCTATATCGGCAGCGAGATTTCCGGAATTCCCGTTATGAAGGTTGCGCGCCACATCGTTCAGCCTGTGTTTTTTCTGATGATCGCGCTCGCCCTCATCACTTACATCCCCGCTATTTCAACCTGGTTGCCGGCGCATTTCTAAGATGCGAGGGCCGGTTGGCAAAAATTTGGATAGTTCGCAAAGGAGGAAATTATGAGAACTATTGTTAAGACAATTGTTGGAGGTCTGTTCGGAGGCCTGTTGGCCAGCACGGCAGCAATGGCTGCTGACTACCAGATGGTGCTGGCAATGCAGCTGACGGATGCGAATAACCCGATCTACAAGGCATTCGAATATATCGAGTCCGAGATCGACTCTCGCAGTAATGGCCGCATCGACGCCAAACTGTTTGGCGGTGGGGTGCTTGGTGGTGACCGCGAGGTTGCGGAAAGTGTTTCCCTTGGTGACGTGCAGCTGACCACCATGAGTTCTTCGGCTCTTGTGCCGTTCGTCCCCGAACTGGCCGTGTTCGATTTGCCATATATCTTTCCGCATGATCAGGACGTGCTGAAAAATGTCCTGCTCAACAGCGAGTTCTCAGCTTCACTGTCAGACTATATGGAACCAAAGGGCTTCCGTTTTGCCGGTGTCTTCAACTCTGGCTTCCGCCAGCTAACCACCTCAAAAACTGCGGTTCATACTGTGGCAGACATCGAGAATGCAAATTTGCGTATTCGTGTCATGGAAAACCCTTTCCATATCAAGCTATGGAAATTGCTGGGCGCAGCGCCAACTCCAATCGCCTACACCGAGCTTTACGGTGCCTTGCAGCAGGGTGTGGTTGATGGACAGGAAAACCCATATATCAACATTCTTTCCAGTAAATTCTATGAAGTTCAGGGCCATCTGACGGAAACGAGCCACATTCTGCTTGCCAGCCTGATTCTCATGGATAACGGTTGGTACAACAGCCTTCCTGATGATCTGAAAGAGGTCGTTGATGGTGTGCTCAAAGATGCAATGAGCCGTCAGTGGGAAGAGCAGGGCAAGGCTTTGTCTGAACAGAAAGCCGAGTTGGCCAAGAATATGGATGTCATCACACTGACCCCGGAAGAGCTTGAAGGGTTCCGCACCCGCACGGCTCCTATGGTGGATGAAATCCGTGCGTCGGTTGGCGACAAGCTGGTCGACGGTCTGCTCCATGCCATTGAAAAAGCATCCAAATAGTCCCCCAAACCAAGACTGCTTTTTCGTTCTGAAACAGCGCATCCACCAGTAAAATGGAGGGTGCGCCTTTCTTCGAGAAGCAACAAGATAATAGGAAATTCCCATGATTGCAGAAATGTTTGATCTAACCGGTCAGATTGCGTTTATTACAGGCTCAAGCCGTGGCATTGGATTGGGCATAGCTGAGGCTTTGGCTGATGCGGGCGCAGAAGTCGTTTTGAATTCTCGCAATCCAGACAAGCTCGCCGAGGTGCAAAAGGACTTCCTTTCAAAGGGATATAAAGCTCATGTCGTTGCGTTTGACGTAACCGATGGCAAGGCCGTAGCCGAGGGCATTGCGAAAATCGAAAAAGAAATCGGCCCGATCGATATCTTGATCAACAATGCCGGCATTCAGCGTCGCGCGCCATTCGTGGATATTCCTGAAGAAGCCTGGCGCGCTGTTATGGAAACCAATCTCAACGCTGTCTTTTTCGTTGCTCAAGCTGTTTCGCGCAACATGGTCAAACGCCAATCTGGCAAGATCATCAATATTTGCTCGCTGGCCAGTGAAGTTGGCCGTCCAACGATTGTGCCTTATACCACTGCGAAGGGTGCAGTGCGCATGCTGACCAAGGGTATGTGCTGCGAGTTGGCTGGGCATGGCATACAGGTCAACGGCATTGGCCCGGGATATTTCAAGACAGAACTCAATACAGATCTTTTCGACAACAAGGAATTTAATGACTGGGTTTGCTCTCGTACGCCAGCTGGTCGCTGGGGTGATATGGACGAACTCAAGGGTGTTGCCGTATTTCTGGCCTCACAAGCGGCCAGCTTTATCAACGGCCAGATCCTCTATGTGGACGGCGGCCTTTTGAGCGGCATGTAAGGCATTTTTGCCAATTCTCCCATAAGCTTGTTTCGACCCGGGTTTTGGCTTTTCAAGCATCCGGGCCGGAAACCCTGTTGCGTGCCGTTCATTCTGTGGGTGCTTAGGTCCGCAGAACTTGCGATTGGGCAGGGCCTTTTTTATCCAATTTTTGCTATTTCACCGATATGCTTGCAGGCGTTTCCTCTGCAGCAAGTGCGTGTGGGATGCTGGCCGCTTTTTTGTTTGCAGCGGCAGCAACTCTTTTGTCGATCCCTTGTGTCGTAGAGCGCCGTTTATGGATGCTGCGATGTCAATTTCCATCAAGCTTGCCGATCAGATTGATCATCTCAGCCATATGGTCTGGGATAGCCAAGGCCGAAGCCTGCGTTCATCTCCTGCTGAAAATACATTGGATGTATTTTTTGAAATCAGGGATTTACGCATTAAAAATCTTGACAAAATGGGAGATGGATAGATATTCATGGGATGAATTATGGATGCGTCTGACCTTGTTCATCCTGTCGAAATCAACGGTAAGAGCCATGAAGTGATTGGCTTTATAGGGTTTTGGCGGTGGTTGGCCAATCAAATGAGGCCTGAAATGGGTTTTAGGCCGGGACGCGAGACTTCGGATCTGAGAAAGGCTGCGGGGAAATGATCAAACGACCACCGATTGTTTTGAACCCAACGGATACCATAGCAATTTTGCCGGATGGGGCCAAGAAGGGCGAGGACCCGCTTGGTCTTGGCGTTGCTCTTGAAGGCAACATCATGCCAGGGCACAAGATTGCTCGAAAGGCCCATGACAAGGGCGAGGCGATCATCAAGTTCGGGCAGATCATTGGCCGTGCTACCCAGGCAATTGCCGCTGGTGATCATGTGCATTCTCATAATTGCGTCTTCTCTGACCACGGCCAGAATTATGAAATCGGTTGCGATTATGAAGCAGCAAAGGCTGCCGTGCCGCAAATGGAAGCCCGAACCTTCATGGGCTACAAGCGCGCCAACGGTTCCTTCGGTACGCGCAACTATGTGGCGCTCTGCTCGACGGTTAACTGCTCTTCCACGGTGGTTCATCGTGCTGCTCAGGAACTCGAGATCGAGGGCGCTTTTGACGCTTATGAGAATGTCGATGGCGTCGCGATCTTTACCCATGAATCCGGCTGCGGCATGAACAACAAGGGCCTTGGCTTTGAAATTCTCGACAAGGTTCTTTGGGGGCACGCCACTCACCCGAACGTTGGTGTTGCACTGTTCATCGGCCTTGGCTGCGAAGTGATGCAGATCGCCAAGATGCGCGAGAATTACGATGATCCAAGCCAGAGCCTGATGGATCGCTTCTACAGCATGACCATTCAGGAAGAGGGCGGTACGCGCAAAACCATTGATGCCATCAAGGCCAAGGTTCACGAGCTGTTGCCAGAACTCAACAAGGCCAAGCGTGAGCCTTGCCCTGCTTCCGAGCTGAAGATCGCTCTTCAGTGTGGTGCGTCTGACGGCTTCTCCGGTATTACAGCAAATCCGGCGCTTGGTGTTGCTTCGGACATGTTGGTTGGTCTTGGGGCTACCTCGATCCTGTCGGAGACATCCGAGATTTATGGCGCAGAACAGCTTCTGCTCCGCCGTGCTGCCAGCAAGGAAGTGGGAGATAAACTGGTCTCGCAAATTCACTGGTGGGAAGACTATGTTGCCATGCATAAGGGTAGCCTTGATAACAACCCGAGCCCGGGAAACAAGGCAGGTGGTTTGACGACTATTCTGGAAAAGTCACTTGGCGCGACGGCAAAATCCGGTTCTGCACCGCTGATGGCCGTATATGATTATGCCGAGCGGGTCACCGAGCATGGCTTTGTCTTTATGGACACTCCGGGCTATGACCCGGTTTGTGGTACCGGCCAGATTGCCGGTGGTGCGCATATGATCATCTTCACCACCGGTCGTGGCTCTGCTTATGGTTCCAAGCCTGCCCCAACCATCAAGGTTGCTTCCAACGATACCCTGTTTGCCAACATGCCGGACGACATGGACATCAACTGCGGCGACATCCTTACCAAAGGAGTTTCTTTGGAAGAGAAGGGTGCCGAGATTGTGGAAGCCATTCTCCGCGTTGCCTCGGGCGAGAAAACCAAGTCGGAAGCGCTCGGTCTTGGTGACAACGAGTTTATTCCTTGGCATATCGGCGCGGTGATGTAGGTCTCGCGCACTTTGCTTCAGTATTTTGGCAGGGAAATGCAGTCCCCGCATTGATCCAAGCCGCAGGCGGTGGAGATGGTGTCATTTCCTCCGCCCTGATGCCGTTAGAGATATTCAAGAACAAGACTTAAAGGAAGATAGCAATGGAACGCGTAAATGAGAGCAACCTTGGCGGTCGTGCTCGTCCGACCGAACGGATCATCCAGTTTGGAGAAGGCAACTTTTTGAGAGCCTTCATGGATTGGAAAATCGACCGCATGAACGAAGATTGCGGGTCTGACTATGGCGTCGTTATCGTGCGCCCGATCGATGGCGGTGTGCCGATTTCGCTCAACGACAGCGATGGTGTTTACACTGTGCTTTCTCGCGGTGTTGGCCCGGATGGTGAAGCTGTGTCTGATGCCCGCCTTATCGCTGCGGTTCGTCGTGAGCTGAATGCGGTCAAGCAGTGGGATGAGGTTCTGGCGCTCGGTCGCAACACCGATTTTGTAGCGATCATCTCCAACACCACCGAGGCTGGCATCGTTTACAATGCCGAGTGCAAGGCAACCGACACGCCACCGGCTTCTTATCCTGCCAAGGTAACCCGCCTGCTGCTGGAACGCTTTAACACCTGCGGCGGCGTTGATGCTCCCGGCTTCCATCTGATGCCATGCGAGCTGATCGACCACAATGCGGACGAGCTGGAAAAATGCGTGCACCAGCATGCCAAGGATTGGGAGCTGGGTGCTGATTTCATCACATGGCTGGAAACCAAGAATGCGTTCTTCAACACGCTGGTTGACCGCATCGTTCCGGGCTATCCGCGCGATGAAGCTGCCGATATCGAGAAGGAACTGGGTTATCTCGATCCTCTGATGGTGACCGGCGAGCTGTTCCACTTCCTCGTCATCGAACAGCGCGAAGGCAAACCGGATCTCTGCCTGCCGATGGCCGAGAAAGACACAGGCACAGTGATTGTGCCAAATGCTGACGGCTATAAAGAGCGCAAGGTGGCGATCCTCAATGGTGCGCACACAGGCCTCTGTCCGCTGGCTCTGCTTTCTGGCACCAACTCGGTGAAAGAGGCCATGGACAACGAGGCGGCTCGCGGCTTCCTCAATGCCATGCTTGAGCAGGAAATCATCCCATATCTGTCGCTGCCACGCGAAGAGCTCAACGAGTTCAGCGCCGAAGTTTTGCGTCGTTTTGCCAACCCGTTCATCGTGCATCGTTGGTACGACATCTCGCTCAATGGTCTGGCCAAGTTCCACACCCGCAACCTGCCGCGCTTTGAGAGCGCCATGGCTGCTACGGGCAAGCCACCGCGTTGCATGAGCCTGTCTCTGGCCGCCTGGCTGGCCTTCTACACCGGTGCCTTTGAAGGCAGTGCAGAGCTTCCACCACGCGACGCAGAAGACGTGATCGCCAAAATGGCTGCAATCGGTGCTCTGAAAGAAGCCGAAGGCGTTGAAGCCATGGTCAAGGCCTACCTCAGTGAAGAAAGCATCTGGGGCAAGTCTCTTGCAACGGACGCTCTGGTTGCCGCTGTAGCTGAAGCTTACAACTTCCTTACAAGTTCATCTTTCAAGCTTGATGATCTTAAAAACTGGGCTTGATCACTACAATTCCTGCCCACTTTGCTCATCAAAGGCGGGTTTGAATTGAAGTTTCAGCCAGACGAAATTGGACCCGGTGATCGTTCGATCTCCGGGTTTCTATTTGCTAATTGATTGCAATTTCTACCAATCCGATTATTGGCAATGACTGTTTTGTTGATCGTGGGTTGTGGTGGCAATTTTCTTCCTTTTAGAATTATTCGATAAAACTGCTTTTAAGACATATACATGGGATGTATATTAGTGTGAAAGCGCAAATTAGCTGAATATAACTTGACAAATTGCCGTAAAACATGCCAAACATGGGATGAAATGGAGGGTAGGGAGGTTCTACCCACATCTTCGCTTGCAAGCATCTTGAAGAGCGAGATCTTGCCAAACTCAGGACCCCTATATGGGAGGGATTATGAAAAATCTGCTCAAATATTCTGTAGCGGCAGCAGTTGCTCTGACTGCGATGGTTAGTGCTGCAATGGCTGATGTCACCATCAAAGTTGCTTATGAAAACAATCCAGGCGAACCACTCGACATAGTTGTCAATAAATGGGCCAAAGATCTGGAAGCAAAGAGCAATGGCACCATTAAGCTGGAGCTGTATCCTAGCTCTCAGCTGGGTTCCAAACAGGACGTTACCGAACAGGCGATGTTCGGCTCTAACGTTATCACCATCAGTGACGTCGGCTTCCTGTCTGACTTCGTTCCTGATCTTGGTATTCTGTTTGGCCCATATCTGACCGAAGATCCTGCAAAACTGTTCGCTATCTATGAAAGCGACTGGTTCAAGGAAAAAGAAAAAGAACTGAATGAAAAGGGCGTTCATCTGGTCATGAAGAACTACCTCTATGGTGTTCGTCAGCTGATTGCCAACAAACCAGTTCGTACCCCTGAAGACCTCAAAGGTCTGAAGATCCGTACGCCAAACAACGTAATGCAGATCAAGGCTATCGAAGCTATGGGCGGCACGCCGACCCCGATGCCTCTGGGCGAAGCCTATACGGCTCTGTCTCAGGGTATCATCGACGGTGTCGAAAACCCGCTGGCAGTTATCTATGGCGCCAAGTTCCAGGAAGAAGCCAAATATCTTTCCATGATCAACTATCTGACGAACACCTCCGTGTTCATCGGTGGTGAAGCATTCTTCTCGACCCTGGACAAGAAAGATCTGGATCTCATCCATGAAACTGCGTATGAAGCAGGCCTTTACAGCCAGCAGCTCGCAAAGGAAAGCGAAGCTGACTTCATTGCAAAATTCAAGGAAGCCGGCGTAGAGGTTATCTATCCGGAAACCGCACCTTTCCGCGAAAAAGCAATGGCTGTTTACAGCCAGTTCCCGGAATGGAGCGACGGTCTGTTTGAAAAAATTCAGGAACAGCTGAAATAAGCTCCTGTACAATGCCATTGCCTGTCGCAAATATTGCGGCAGGCATCTTAAACGCCTTGACTTGAAACGGAATTCCAATGTCTATAACGCGTCGAATCTTCACGATTCTGCTAGGTCTACCACTTGCCTATCTGGTCCTGGCAACTTCCTATTCAGTCTTTATGCGTTACTGGATGGAAAACCCCATTTTGTGGATGGAAGAAACTTCCGGTCTCGCCATGATTTGGGTGGTTATGATCGGAGCCATGTGTGCGGAAAGGGACCGTGAAAACCTTTCCATCGCCTTTCTGACTGACCTGATGGGCGAGAAGACCCGCATGATCTGCTCGATCTTCGTTTCCCTGATCTCTATCGGGCTGCTGCTCTATATTGCCTATCTGGGGCATAGTCTGGCCGAACGTGTGGCCTTCAAACTGACGGGCGTGTTGAAAATCTCCTGGTACTGGATCGATATCGCCGTGCCGGTCGGTATGATTGGATCAGCTGTTTTTGTTGCCATCAACATGGTGAAGAAAATCCGCGGTCTAGAGGACCTCGAGAATCAAGACCATAATAAGGAAGGAGAAGCAGCATGACTTGGCTGTGGATCATCCCTCTCATGTTGCTAGCCTTCGCGCTCAACATGCGCCTCTATCTCGGCATTCTTTTGGCCGTACTGTGTTACTTCACCTTTTTCTCGTTTACTCCGCCCGAAATCGCTATTCAGCGCTTCATTGCGCCGGCGCTCAACACATCCCTTCTGGCAATTCCGTTCTTTGTCATGCTGGGTACGCTGATGGCTCACTCCGGGGTTGCTGAACGCATTATCGATGTGGCCCTGCTGCTCGTCGGCCGCATCCGTGGTGGTCTTGCGCTGACCAACATTCTTGTGTCCAGTCTTCTGGGCGGTCTTTCCGCTTCCAACCTGGCTGACAGTGCCATGTTGACTCGCATGATGGTTCCTGAAATGGAACGTCATGGCTATGACCGTGGTTTCTCTGCTGCCGTTACCGCAGCCGGTTCCCTGATCACGCCGATCATTCCTCCCGGAATTGCCCTGATCATTTATGCGCTGATCGCTGACGTGTCCGTGGCTTCCATGTTCATGGCTGGTATCATCCCGGGTTTGCTCTGCGCTGTTCTGCTGATGGTTACGGCTTATCTGGTGTCGGTTAAGCGCGGTTATCTGCCCAAGAGCATGGAACGGCCAACCAAACGCGAAGCCGGGATCACCCTCTTGCGCTCCTGGCCTGCCTTCCTGCTGATCATCGTGATCATTGGTGGTATTCGTCTTGGTATCTTTACGCCAACCGAAGCCGGTGCCGTTGCTGTGCTCGCGATCATTCTGATCGGTACGCTGTTGCACCGTACGATGACCTTTGGTGATATCCTGAATTCGATTTATTCGGCAGGCAAGTCCACCGCTTCAGTGTTGCTGATCATTATGGCCAGTGGTGCGCTGGGCTGGATTTTCTCCAACGAAAAAGCCGGTCTCGCTTTTGCTGAGTTGATCACCAACTTCACGACAAACAAATATGTCTTCCTGATCACGCTCAACATTGCCCTGTTGTTCTTTGGCATGTTGATCGAAGGCACGGCGCTGATGATCATTCTGGTGCCGTTGCTCAAACCAACTCTGATGAGCATGGGGATCGATCCGGTTCACTTCGGTATCATCATGATCCTTAACATGTCCATCGGTACGCTGACGCCTCCGGTCGGGACGGTCATGCTGGTGGTTTCCCAGCTTGCCAAGGTGGATGTGATGCGATTTACGAAGGCTGCTGTGCCTTTCTATATCGCGCTCTTCATCGCTCTTGGTCTGGTGATCTTTATCCCGGAAATCTCTCTGCTGCTGCCTCACTTGAGCCAGTAAGAGATTTAAAAAAATAATAGAAATAAGCAACTGACAAGCCTCGCAGATCCATTCTGCGGGGCCTTTTTGTATCTGCGGGCAAGGGTATTGGTCACGCCAGAAGAGCAAGGGCTTGCTCCTAGGTATACAAAAAGGCGCGAAACTGCGGTTCGCGCCTAAAGAAAAGTATCAGGGATTTTGGAAGTGAACTTGCTACTTGGTCGGTTCTTCTGATGCTGAAAAGAATGCCGGATTGTTCCTTACCCAGTCCTGCACGCCGCGCAAATGCGTGTACATAGCGTGTTTTGCGCCCACTACGTCCTGATTTTCAATGCAGTTGAGAACGTCTTCGTGTTCGATCCGCAAATTGTTGGTCGCACTTTCGGTCATGCGGTTACGCCAGATGCGCGCTCTTAAAGCAGGCGCTGAAACCACGTTGAGCAGGGAAATCATGATCGGGTTTTTTGTGGTTTCGGCGATGATATGATGGAACTCGGAGTCTCTTTTAAGCAACGTGTCTGTGTCTTCGGCATGCAGCATGGCATTATGGCACTGCTTGAGCCGATCCAGATCGGCTTTTGTCCGGCGTGCTGCAGCTATTGCTGTTGTGTGCAATTCCATCAAAACACGTATCTCAAGGAACCAAAGCACAGCTTCCGGTCCTGAAACATCGACGGCGAACCGCAAGGTTTCGATCATTTGTGAAGGATCCAGACCGGAAACATAGGTGCCGTCGCCCTGTCGCGCTTCTAGAATTTTCATTGCACTCATTGCTCGAACCGCTTCACGCAATGAATTTCGAGAAACCCCCAATTGAGTGGAAAATTCGGCCTCGTTGGGCAGACGATCACCGGGTTTGATTTTGCCTGACCGAATTAAATCCTGGACCAGTGAAATGGCCAAATCAACCTTTGGGCTGCTCATGTGTGTGGATACCTCATTCCATTAATATGGAATCCACATTACCGATTTGGGGTCGTAAGTCAATGATCCTATCAATTTATAAAATCAACTGAATATTTAGCGCTTACGTCGTCTTATTATTGACATTCATCCCATGTTTATGGGATAAACATCCTATCAATCAGGTGAATTCGTCTGTTCTTATACGTAAACCAGCGAGATTTGCCGTCAAACATGGGAGCAGTTCTGTTTATAGGTTGAATTTTACAAGATTCAACCAAAACCATATGCCTGAGTGGTCGAGGCCTTGCCCCATGCCGAACGCGTTTGCGCGGAGCGTGGGCTGCATTCTCCTCCCAAGACGAAGAGGTCAAGTCGCGCCCTCCATGAGCGGCCAACCTCCAAGGCTTCCCGCTCAGGCATCAAGAGCTATATCTGGATCAGAAATCAGTTGTCTGATCCAAAAGAACAAAATCGCTAAGGAGTTAAGTGATGAAAGCACTTTGTATTGTTGACGCCGAGAAAAGCGAAGTTCGCGACGTTGAACCAATGGTCATGGGACCAGATGATGTTGTCGTTGACGTTTCTTACGTCGGTTTCTGCGGCAGTGACCTCAATACATTTATGGGTAAAAACCCGCTGGTTGAGTTGCCTCGCATTCCCGGTCATGAAGCTTCCGGTTTCGTGGTGGAAAAGGGCGCTAACGTGGGCGATGAAATCAAGATCGGTCAATCCGTCATTCTGTGGCCATATTCAGCTTGTGGCCATTGCACCAGCTGCCGCGCAGGCCGTTACAATGCTTGCCGTCACAACGAGACCCTTGGCGTTCAGCGTGATGGTGCCTTGCGTGAGAAAATTGCTATTCGCGCAGACTGCGTCATTCCTAACGAGAGCCTTAGCCCGAAACGTCAGGTTCTGGTAGAGCCGCTTTCCGTTGGTTTCCACGCTGTTGCTCGTGGACGGGTTCAGGCCGGTGAGACTGTGGTCGTCATGGGCTGCGGCATGATCGGCGTTGGTGTGATCATGGGGGCAGCTGCTCGCGGCGCACGTGTTATCGCCGTTGATACCAGTGCTGACAAGGAAGCCACTGCCAAAATGGCTGGTGCCAGCGAATTCCTGACCCTTAGCGGTGAAGCCTTGGTCAAGAAGGTCAATGAATTGACCGACGACAATGGTGCTAACGTCGTTATCGAGGCTGTTGGCCTGCCAATCACCTTTACCACTGCGGTTGATATGGCCTGCTTCTGTGGTCGCGTGGTCTATGTTGGTTATTCCAAGGCTCCGGTTACCTATGAAACCAAGTTCTTCAACCTCAAAGAACTGGACATCATGGGCTCACGTAACGCCATGCGCGAAGATTTTGACGCTGTTATCGAAGCCCTGCTGAAAATGGGCGATGATATGGACAAGCTGATCACCAAGACCTTCTCCATGGATGAAGCCGCAGACGCCTTGCCATATTGGGAAAAGAACAAGAATGATGTTCTCAAGCTGGTTGTCGAGCTCTGATAATGCTGTTTGGGCTCAATTGAGCTAAACTCATGAATTCATGTTTAGAGGGCAGATCGCTTTGCGCGGTTTGCCCTTTTTCTGTTTCGCACTTCGTTGTCTACGGGCTCCCTTTCTTTGCTGGCAGATGCATGAAAAGTGCGGAAATACGAGCTTGGCCGGAGCAAGATCGCATCAGAAATGCGGGAAGCCGCATACGATTTGCCATATCCACTCTGTGACCAGTTTCCCGGTTTGATAGCCTCTAGCCAATGAGCAAGACCAATAAAGTGGGAGCAGGAACGTGCCAAAAGCGGAGATTTATCGTTTTAGCGACGACTATATGCAGTTGACTTTGCCCGGCGCTTCGATCGAGCGATTGCATACGGGTATGTTATGGGGCGAGGGGCCTGTCTATTTTCCTGCCGGAGATTACCTGCTCTGGTCTGATATTCCCAACGATTGCCAGTGGCAATGGGTGCCGGGGTTGGGATGTAGAGTTTATAGCCACCATTCTAACAATTCCAACGGTAACACCAGAGACCGCCAGGGACGTCTGGTTTCGTGTCAGCATTTGACCCGCTCCGTGGTGCGCACAGAATGGGACGGCAGCAAGACCACATTGGCCGACGGGCATGCAGGCAAGCGCCTGAATTCGCCCAATGATGTGATTGTGGCTTCTGATGGTGCCGTCTGGTTTACCGATCCCAGCTATGGGATTCTCAGCGACTA